>JASMKO010000013.1 GCA_030749225.1 Verrucomicrobiota bacterium | reverse complement strand
CCGCTTGAAGCGCATCAGGTTCAGCGAAGCCAGATTGCAGGCGGTGTTGTTGATGAACACATACTCGGAGCACGGGTTGGTCGAGTGAATCGGCTCGGTGCCCTTGCAGGTGTGCCATTTCTGGATGGCCCCGTCGTACTGGAGGCCAGGGTCGCCGCAGATCCAGGTGCCCTCGGAAATCTTGTTCAGCAACCCGGAGGCATCCTTCTTTTCAAGCTTCTCCGCAGTGGTCACAGCGCGCGTCCACCAGTCGCCGCCGTCGTTCGCAGCCTGCATGAACTCGTCGCTGACGCGCACAGACAGATTCTCGTTCTGGTACATGACGCTGCCGTAGGCGTCGCCGTTGTACGAGCCATCGTAACCCTGCTCGATCAGGGCCCACGCTTTTTTCTCCTCCTCCTGCTTAGCATCAATGAATTCTTCAATATCGCCGTGCCAGTCGCGGATGGTGTTCATCTTGGCCGCGCGCCGGGTCTTGCCCCCGGAACGCACCACGTTGGCGACTTGATCGTACACCCGCAGAAACGACATCGGGCCGCTCGGGGCACCGCCGCCGCTGATGGACTCACGCTTGGACCGGATCGGCGTGAGGTCAGTACCAGTGCCAGAGCCGAACTTGAAAAGCATCCCCTCGCTTTGCGCCAACTGCAGGATCGACTCGAGATCGTCATCAACCGACTGGATGAAGCAGGCACTGCCCTGTGGGTATTCGTACTGCGACGTGGCGCGCTTCGCTTGGCCAAGCGACTCGTCGTAATGCCAGTTGCCCAACGCCGAGTCGTTGCCGACGCCGTACTCATGGTGCAGGCCGACGTTAAACCAGACCGGCGAGTTGAACGCCCCGTGCTGGTTCAGGCAGAGCCACGACAACTCGTCGTAAAACACCTCGCCCTCCTTCCTGCTAAAGTAACCATCCTTGACACCCCAGTCGGCGATGGTGCGGGCCACGCGATGGATCAACTGCCTCACGGACGTCTCACGCTGCGGCGTGCCCTGCTCGCCGAAAAAGTATTTCGAGACCACCACCTTGGTCGCGAGTTGCGACCAGCCCTTGGGCACCTCGACATCCTCCTGCTTGAAAATGATGTTGCCGCCGTCATCGGTGATTTCCGCCGTGCGCTTGTCCCACTCGAGTTCGTCGTACGGACTGCGTTTGGCATCGCTGAAGACCCGCTCAATCCGGATGCCCGATCCTTTCTTGCCCTTGGCCAAGCCGCCCCGCTTGGGGGCAGTGACTTTGGGGGCCGCGGTGCGCCGGGTGGATCGGGAGGCGGGCGCAGTCAAATTCTCGTTGGCATCAATCATGGGTTGTCTGGGTTTGCGTCCAGTTCAGGGACAAATAACCTCGCTCCAAGGCGTTTTTTGCGATCAACCGCCCCTGTAAGCTCAGTCGAACTGGGCAACGGGCGTAGTGTTGCTACAATCTGTTGGGGTAGCAAGTTTTTTTTACCACAAATTATTGTGTTTTTGCCTAAAACACCTCAAGCCGCCAACTTCCTTGCAGCTCAAGTGATTGAGGCCCAGAATCTTCGGTGACATGGCAAATTATTGGATCGAGCAACTGAACGAGATCGAGCCAACCCCATGCCCCTGCGGCTTGGCCAAACGCGCATTCGTTGGCCAGCCGAACGCCGTGGCCAGCCTGCATGAGGTCGAAATCAAGCAGGATTCGGCAGTGCATTACCACAAGAGGACGACCGAGATTTACCTCATACTGGAGGGCGAAGGGCACCTCGAACTGGACGGCAAGCAAGTGCCTGTCAAGCCGATGAGCGCCGTCTACATTAAGCCCGGCTGCCGGCATCGCGCCGTGGGCCGGCTGAAGATCATCAACATCCCCATCCCGGCCTTCGATCCCACCGACGAGTGGCTCGACGCATGAGACTTCCGCTTTCCGCTTGCGTCGGACGGTCAATTGCCGATTGAATCCACCGCCCTGCGGGAGTCATCCAGGCTTCCACAGTATATCGCATGCATACGTTCATTCTTTTTTTGCTTGGAGTCACCTCGGTGATCAGCCTCGCGTTCATCATTGACCGCGGCCTAGCCCTGCGACGCAACGTCATTCTCCCGCCACCGGTGGTGGACAGCCTCGAACGCTGCCAGACCCGCAGCGACGTGAACACCTTGCTGCGGTTCTGCCAGCAGCACGAGCACGCACCGCTGGCGCGGCTGACAACGGCAGCTATCGAGCATCTCGAGTGGGCCAAGCCGGACAACGTCGAGGCGCTGCAGACGCGCGCCCGGCACGAGGTCAGCCGGATGGAGCGCGGCATGGTCGTGCTGGAGATTATCACCGGAATTGCGCCGCTGCTGGGATTAGTGGGGACGGTGGTTGGCCTAATTGACATTTTTGGCACCATGGCCGGCGGGGAAACCGAGGCGGCAGCGTTTGCGAAAGGCATCTCGACAGCGCTGTGGGCCACGCTCTCCGGGCTGAGCATCGCCATCCCGTCGCTGGTTGCATGGAGCATCTACAACAAACGCGTGGAGACGTTTGCCATCGAGATGGAAACACAGCTTGACACGTTTCTTCGCCGGCAATACCCGAACGAGAACGCGAACTGATCCCATGCGATTCCTACCGCGCAAACATCGCAAGCCGCCCACCGTCATCGTGGTGGCGTTGATCGATGTGCTGATGGTGGTGCTGATCTTCATGGTGGTCTCCACGACCTTCAGGAACCAGGCCGCCGTGAAGCTGGCGCTGCCGGAGTCGTCCCAGGCCAAGGCCACCCCCACGCCAGCCGTGAGCGACCACCTCGTGGTTACCGTGGCCAAGGAGGAGCCGCACATTTACCTGGGTAGCGAGACGTTGGAGCCCGGCGCGCTCGAGGCCGAGTTGAAAACGGCGGTCGAGGCCAACCCCGAGTTGGAACTTTCCATCAGGGCCGACACCGACGCGCCGTTCGGGATGATCATCAAGGTGATGGATGCGGCCAAGGCGGCAGACATCACGTCCGTGAAGGCATACACCAAGGAGACCGACTACAAATGACCGACATCCCTCCCCCCGACAGCCTGCACCTCTCGTCCGCCACCGGCTGGCTGCAACTCGGCAACGCGGACGAGGCGCTGGCTGACTTGGCCAAGGTGTCGGACGAACATCGGGAACACCACGAGGTGCTGCATCTCGAGTGGCACATCCACGCCCGCAATAAGGAGTGGGAGCGTTGCGCGGCCATAGGCGGTGTCATGGCCAAGCGCCACCCCGACGATCCCGCCGGGTGGATCAATCAGGCCAACGCGCTGTTTTACCTCCAGCGCGGCCGGGAGGCGTTCGACCTGCTTGAGCCGGTGCGCCTGCAATTCCCCAAGAACGAGGCCATCCCATACAACCTCGCCTGCTACGCCTGCCAGTTCGGCGAACTTGACCTGGCGCTGGACTGGTTTCAGGCAGCGGAAAAGGTGGGCGACCCGGAGAAAATTCGCGAGGTAGCACTGATGGATCCCGACATGGAGCCGATCTGGAACCGAATCAGCGACCGAGTGGTCGGCAGTGAGCGGTGACTGCTTGACCGCGCATTAAAACTCCTTGCGCTCGGCCAAGCGTTGGGGTCAAACAACCGGCGTGCCAGACTGGCTGACATCGATCCTCCTCGGAATCATCGAGGGCATCACCGAGTTTCTGCCGATCTCCTCCACCGGCCACCTGCTGTTGCCGCAGCAACTCGGCTGGTTGGATAAGCAGTCGGACGTTTTCAATATTGCCATCCAAAGCGGCGCTGTGCTAGCGGTGCTGTTCAACTTCACCGACCGCGTGAAACAACTCACCCTCCGCTGGCGCGAACCGGCGGCGCGCGACTACCTGGCCAAGCTGTTCACGGCGTTCGTCATCACCGGTGCCGGTGGGCTGGTCATCGACGCGCTTGGCTTCGAACTCCCGGAGAAGGTACTGCCAGTAGCTGTGGCACTGCTAGCCGGCGGCGTGTTGTTTGTCGTGGTGGAAAAAACGGTCGGCGACCGGGCTAGGTTGGCGGAGGTCACCTGGGCCATCTCGATCGCGGTTGGATTCGGGCAACTGCTCGCGGCGGTGTTCCCTGGTATGTCACGCTCAGGGGCGACGATTCTGATCGCGCTGCTGATGGGGCTGCGACGTGTGCCAGCGATCGAGTTCACGTTCCTGCTCGGCGTACCGACGCTGCTGGCAGCCGGCGCATACAAGGTGCTCAAGGCGGTGCACGCCGGGTCGGTGACGGAGGAGTGGGGGCAACTGGCGTTGGCCACGGGGGTCTCGGCCGTAACCGCGTTCGTGGCGGTGCGGTGGCTATTGCGCTACATCGAGACTCATACATTTGTGGCGTTCGGCTGGTACCGCATCGCGCTAGGCCTAACGCTGATCGTTTATTTGATCGCATTTTGAATAACCCCTTTGAAAACGCAGTATTACTGTTGACGGGTAAAGTGTTTGGCCCACAATTCGCTTTTCAGAGTTGCGCCTGACCGATCCCCAATTATCAGGTAATCCAGCCACTTTTTTGAAACCATTTTTAAGTTAATGATGTAATAGTCGTTGTAGCGTTCATTAATGAGAAATATTAATTGGAATCCATATCAAGCCCTAACCCTGCTTGGCATTACGTTGGCCTTAGCCGGGTGCGGCAAAAGCGACTGGACCGAAAAGGCAAGGGGAAAATCAGGCAAGAATTCAGATAAACCGTCATCTGAAAAGGCGGTATTGGTGGAACTGGCGGAGGTGAGGCGGGGGATGATCGAAGCGATCCTTGAACGCTCCGCGCCACTTGAGGCGGAGGCGCAGGTGGAAGTCTCCGCCCGTACGTCCAACCCGGCCATCGAGCTGCTTGTCGAGGAAGGGGACAAGGTAGAAAAAAACCAAGTGCTGCTTCGCCTCGAGAGCGACAAACAGAAAAACGATTTCGACCAAGCCAAGAGTCAGTTCGATAAGGAGCAAATCGACTTCGACCGGCAGGAGTCCCTTTACGGAGACAACCTGGTCAGCGAACAGGAGTACCGGAATGCAAAGTTTTCCCTTACCCAAAGACGGCTGGCATTCGAGGAGGCCAAGCGACAATTCGAGTACACCGAGGTGCGGGCGCCAATCAAGGGAACGATCACCCTTCGCGACGTGAAGGTCGGCGATCAAGTCGGCAGCGGACGAAAGATTTTTGAAATCATCGACTTCGACTCGACGGTGGCGGTCATTCATGTGCCTGAACAATACCTTCCACAACTGAAACCTGACATTGAAGCCCGCCTGATATCCAACACGCTTGGCGATACTGTTTTTGCTGGATATGTAAAACGCATCTCACCCATCGTCGAGGCTCGTGCCGGAACGATTAAGGTCACCGTCGGCGTGAAGAAACTCGGCGCACTACGCCCCGGCATGTGGGTGGACGTGGAACTGGTGCTCGACACCAAACAGGAAGCCCTTTTGATCCCGAAAAAATCGATCGTTTACGACAACGACCAAACCTTTGCCTTCAAGCTACATAGCGATACCAACGGCGTAAAACGGGTAAAGCGCCAACTAGTCCTGCCCGAGAATGCGGACAAGGTTCACATCGAGCCAACCGATGGATTTGCTGTTGGTGAAAAAGTTGTTGTCGCCGGTCAGTCTGGTTTAAAGGAGAATTCTAGAATTCGCGAGGTAGGAGATCCCGATCCGACCACCATCAGCACCAACGCCCCAACAGCTACTGCAACCAACACCTCAGCCGCCACCAAAAGCGGGACATAATTTCACGCCTTCCGCATCGGCATGGAGTCCCCGCATCGCAATCCAAACTTCACCACCGACCGACCAGTCGCAGTACTGATGGTATTTCTGGCCGCGGTGGTCTTTGGCTACTTCTCGCTCGGCCAATTGCCAGTCACGCTCATGCCGGAGATGAGCTACCCCACCCTCACTGTCCGCACAGAGTACCCCGGCGCAGCACCGGAGGAAGTCGAGAATGACATCAGTCGCCGGATTGAGGAGGCGCTGGGTGTTGTCAGCGGACTGAACGAAATCAGCAGTATCAGTCGAGCAGGAGTCAGCGACGTGATTTTGGAGTTTGTCTGGGGCACATCGATGATCGATGCAATTCAAAATACCCTCGAAAAACTCGATCTTGTTTATATGCCCCGTGAAGCGGAAAAACCGCTGCTTCTCCATTATGACCCGTCGCTTGACCCTGTGATGGAACTGAGTCTTTCCGGTTCCAGTCGAAGCATTAAGTACAAAGGTGACGAAGGTTTACGACGTCTGAGGCGAATCGCTGAACTACAGGTAAAACGTCAAATTGAACCGGTCAAGGGTGTCGCGGCAGCGCGAGTCCGCGGTGGACTGGAGGAGGAAATTCACGTGTTGATCGACGAAGCCAAACTGCAGCGTGTCAACCTATCGATCAGCCAGGTGCTCAGTCGTTTGCGCGCTGAGAACATCAACGCAGCCGGTGGCCGCATCCGAGAAGGTGGCGCAGAATACATGATTCGCACCATCAACGAGTACCAAAATTTGGAGGAAATCGCCAACACGATCGTCTTCCGCCGCGACGGACGCGAAATCCGCGTGAAGGACCTCGGCGAAGTTGTCTACGGCCAACGCGACCGCGAGATGCTCACCCACACCGACGGGCGAGAGAGTGTACAGATTGATATCTACAAGGAAGCCGACGCCAACATGGTGGAAGTGGCCAAATTTGTAAACGAGCTTGTTGGTGAAATCTCCGGATCCAGTCGTTCGACATTGGCAGGCAAACTGCGCGCGGAAGAGGATGCGTACTTAAGGGTCGTCGCTGACCGATCAATCTTCATAGACAATAGCATCAAGGAGGTGAGGAACACCGCGATCTTTGGCGGTATTCTTGCCATAATGGTTTTACTGGGCTTTTTGCGAGACATCCGCACCACTGCAATCATTGCTGTCAGTATCCCTATCTCAATATTGGTGACATTTGCCCCTTTAAACATCCTTGAGGTGTCGCTCAACATCATGTCGCTTGGCGGCCTTGCGATGGGCATCGGCATGCTGGTTGACTCATCGATCGTGGTACTTGAATCCATCTACCGTTGTCGCCAAGAGGGCGACTCGATCCGTGCCGCCGCCATTCGTGGCACAACGGAGGTTCGTGGTGCTGTCATTGCCTCAACCCTGACATCGATCTGCGTGTTTTTCCCAATGGTTTTTGTTGAGGGACTTGCCGGACAGGTATTCAGCGACCTTGGCCTGACAGTGGTCACATCGCTCATAGCCTCGTTAATCGTGGCGGTTTTATTCATCCCGATGCTTGCGAGTCGCACCGGCTTCAAGTTGCAGGCCGGCGTTGGTATGGTATCGCACACCCTCGGCTCGATCGAAGGACGTATCAGCCTGTCGACATTGTGGCTACGGATCATCCTACCGATTGTTATCCTGCTTGTGGTGATGATCGGGCTGGTGCTTGGATACTCTTGGTGGATGGTTTCTATATCGGACGATCCACGATTTGAAGAAGAGATCGTTTATGGAGCTTTGGCATTAACAACACTTACAGTTTGTTCAGTAGCTGCTTTTGTTTGCCCACTCCTAGCCTCATTGGCCAAACGTTTACATGATCTGGGCCAACCTGCTTGGTGGCTACTCGCATTCCTCCCAATACTATTGCCGGTGTTCGCCCTAATGATAATCCCTGAACTATATTTGGGATTGGCTGCCTCTGTGTTACTCCTTCCAATTTGTTGCATTCCGGGAGCAATCCTGACTATTATACTATTAGTCATTCCTGGCAACTCGACCAACAACCGCTTCGGCCCAGCCTCATATCAAAATCAGAGCTTGGCCAAGCTTTGGGGATCATTTCGCGCTTTCTACGAAAGCATGGCTAGAAACCAAGGAAACTTCTTTTTCCAGTCGGTTGCAGCAGTCTATTTCGCCCTGCGTTTGGCTATCTCGTTCATGCTTGAATTGATCGGGCTTTCATTCCTTTGGTCGATTCGAACAATCGGTGCAACCTGCCTTTTTACTTATCAAATTTTTCTCAAGTTAGGCTCACTATTTGCCCTATTCTTTCGGAAATCCTTAGGCACCTCAAAAGACAGCGAAGAAACCGTCGATACACGGACAAGATTATATTCAAAACTCATTCGCTGGGCATTAGCCAGCCCCACTGCAATGGCCGTCTTAACGGCATCCTGTTTTGCCTTGACCTACTGGGTGGGCACGCAACTCGAAACTGAACTGCTACCGGAAGTGCACCAGAGCGAGTTTACCTTTGAAGTGGCGCTCCCAGTTGGCACACCCCTTGATCAAACAGTCTCCATCCTGGACGATGTCGAGAAGACCATCCTCAAAGACAAGGAAATCAAGTCGAAGATTGAAGCCATCGAAAAAGCGGCGGCGGATCTATCCAACACAGATCCAAAAGCAAATGAGGTGGCACGTTTGAATATGGAGAAATTGCTTTTGGAGTTCTCAACGATAACACAAGAAATGGAACTCAAAATGCCAAGCCAAGAGGAGATTATTGAGACACTGAAATCAGGCGACAGCGAATCTTTTTTCAGTGGCAAATTCACCGACAAAACTTGGGAAAGAATTAATGATCTGGGCAATATTGACACACTCTTGGTAATGTACGGCTTCGATACCACCAACATGAAGCGATCCGACGAAGGCGAACACTCGACCCGGTTCAAGGTGCTGCTCAAGCCTTCCGATAACCCCAAACAAACCGAGGAAGAAGTCATCGCCAGATTGCGTTCAATGTTCGAAGAGGTTCCAGATATTACCACACGCGTAACGCGCCCGGTTTTATTTAGTTCGAAAAAACCTGTTGTTATTCAAATAAATGGCGAAGAACTTCCCGAGTTGAAACAATATTCGGACGAAGCTACCGCCCTGCTTTCAAAGGAATCCGACTTGGCTGATGTTGAACCAACTCTCCGAAGTGGCGCGCCGGAAGTTCAAATTACGTACGATCGTCAGCAGATCATCCGCCACGACTTGAACCTTAATTCTGTAGCAAACCAAGTTCGCGACATGGTCAAGGGCTCGGAGGCCACCCGGCTGAACCGCCGCGACAGACGCGTGCCGATTGTGGTGCGTTTGGCTGAAAAAGATCGGGCGCAGGTTGCCGATGTTGGCAAATTGACCATCAATCCCGGTGCAGAAACACCTATACCTCTCAACTCGATAGCAAAACTTACAGTCGGCGAGGGGCCGAGTGAGATTCGTCGAATTGACGGAAAACGCGTTGCTTTGGTGCAAGCAAACATTGGCGACAGATCACTTGGATCGGCGGTTGAAACAGCAAACCGAACCCTCCGTCAAAAGATTGATTGGCCCGGGTACATGGACTTCTTTATCACCGGGCAAAACAAAGAATGGGAGCGCAGTCGTTCAAGTCTCTACCTAGCACTTGGCTTGAGCCTTTTTCTCGTCTACGTGATTATGGCATCCCAGTTCGAATCAATGGTGCAACCACTCATTATTATGTTCACCATACCGATGGCATTCGTCGGTACCGTGCTTGGTCTTAAAATACTTGGCATCAACCTTTCTGTAGTGGTGTTTCTCGGCATGATTATGCTGGCCGGAATCGTGGTAAATAATGCCATCGTTTTGGTGGATTATGCCAACAAGTTACGCAGTCGCGGCTTGGCCTTAAAGGAAGCAATCGTACAGGCTGGTTGCGTTAGACTGCGACCCATTTTAATGACCACAGCCACCACCGTACTTGGTCTCTTACCGATGGCACTTGGCCTGGGGGATGGCGCAGAAATCCGCACCCCGATGGCTATCGCAGTGATCTCTGGGCTTTTAACATCAACCTTCCTGACATTGCTGGTCATCCCGACCATCTATTACCTGTTCGGCCTCGCAGGTGAACGGCTATTCCAAGTCAAAGAAGAGTAGCCATGGAAACAAACAACCTGACAACCAAAATCACCCGGTTGTCCCTCAACCGAAAGGTTACGGTGCTCGTTTTGTTTCTGACAATTTTGGCAGTAGGACTCATTTCAACCAATCGCCTGCCCCTTGAAATGGAACCCAAAGGAGCAGAGGGCCATGGAATATACGTAAGAACAGCTTGGCGCTCAGGAGTCCCCATGGAATCGATGGAAAAAATCGGGATCCCCATGGAAGAAGAACTCAGCACCATCCGTGGCTTGGACTCCATGTCGACTCGCTGCAGCACAAGTTCTGCCTCGGTGGATTTGAGATTCAAACAGGGAACCGACATGGCTATAGCCTATCGTGAAGTGCGTGATCGCATGGAACGAGCAAGATTACGTTTCCCAGAAGGAACGGAAAAACCCCGAATCTACAAGCGAGACTCTGAACCGGAATCAATAGTGAGAATGTCCATTGGTTCCCAAAAGCACGTGCCAGATTATGATTTGATAAACAAAAATGTCATTACACCGCTAATGCGGATAGACGGGGTTGCAGATGTCGAATTTCATATTGAGAAAAAAGAAATTATGATCGAGATCGACAAGGATCGTGCCGAGTCCTCAGGATTAGACATGGAGTCATTGGCAAGGCACTTGCGGGGTGATAATTTCACTTTGTCCAGTGGAACGGTAATTGATGGAGGCAAAAAATACGTACTTAAATCATCAAGTTCTTTTACAACTTTCGACGAACTAAACAATCTACCAATAAATGACAATGTTTCCCTGAAGGATATCGCGGAAATCAAATACGAACCGGATATGGACAAACGCTTCTTTCGGTTTAACGGACTTGAGTCCTACGGCATTCAAGTGAATAAGGAGAGTGAAGCAAACACTGTAGAGGTTAGCAGAAGAGTCAGTGACCAAATTGAATTAATCAAAGCCAACCCATCGTTGAGCAGTTATCCGCTTCGTGTTTATCGCAATCAGGGTAATGAAATATACAAACGACTTAATCACCTTCTTGACAACGGGATCTACGGCGCATTACTAGCCGCTGCCGTCCTCTTTTTCTTTCTCCGTCGATTCCGGATGACGCTTATCATCGCAATGGCAATCCCTCTGTGTTTATTGATTTCTTTGATTTCAATGTATTTTGCTGACCAAAGCCTCAACGCCTTTAATATGGTCGGGTTGATGATTTGCATCGGACTGCTTGTAGATAATTCAGTTGTGATTGCAGAAAACATACAACGCCAATTTAACAATGGTATGTCCAGGCACGATGCCTGCATGAAGGGAGTCAACGAAGTTGGGTTAGCGATCATCACGGCAACTTTGACAACCATGATTGTTTTTGTGCCCATGCTTTTTATTGGCGGAGGAATGCGTTTTGTTCTTTCCGGAATGGCGCTGCCGGTGATGTCTGCACTCCTTGCCTCTTTGTTTGTTGCACTGCTTTTTATTCCTCTTTGTGTCTATTTGACATTGCCATCCACTAGAATAACTAAAAGCAATTTTTTAACCAACCTGATTCGATCCGTCACCGCGCTACTCGCAAAGATATATAATTTAAGCTTTGAAAAGTTTAACTTCTGGTATAACCGCGCGCTGGGCTATTACCTTGATCGCAGGCTTGATCTCGCCGTTATATTGATTGTGTTATTTGCCGCATCCTACAACATTGGATACAAAAACATTGAGTTCTCAGATGAAATGCACGATCAAAGGAATGAATTCGAAATTAACATTGATTTTCCTGACAATTATTCAATTGCAGAACGTAGTGCATATATAAAGCAGGTTGAAAATTACGTTGAAGAAAGAAAAGAAGAACTTGGAATAAAATCATATGAAACTCATTTTTCACCCTGGTATGCAGAATTCGAGGGCCACTTCTCTTCTGACCGTGTCAGTAAATTCTCAACCGAGGAGGTGGCAGAGGAGGTTTATAAGAACTTCCCCGAAGTACCCGGAGTTCGGACCCATTACAGAGGCATGGCCGGTGGAGAGGAACGTAATGATTATAAATCTCGACATTACGTCCGCTTAATTGGTGACGATCCAACATTGCTACAAACCGTTGCCGAAGATCTTAGACCACAGTTTGAAAAACTGCCGGGCGTGGTTGCATTGGAAAACAAAGACGATGATGAGGGGCCAAATGAAATGGCCTTGATCATCAACCGTGATCTTGCCAACTCCGTTGGCGTAAATCCATCGACAGTCGCAGGGACCGTAAGTACTGCAGTGCGCGGCAGCGATCTTCCAAGATTTAACAGCAAGGGACGCCAAATACCGGTACGATTAAGGTTAAGTGAAGAGGATCGCGCCGAACTGGATGATATAAATAACATGCTTGTCCCCACAGAAGATGGTCGATTTAGCTCCATTGGGACAATAAGCAGGCCAGCAATGCTAAAAAGTGAAGATTATATAAGGCGAACAAACAGAAAGCTCAGTTACACCTTTGGAATGAAACTCAAACAGGGTGAGGAAAAAATAGCAAAAGCCAATATACACAATGCAACTCAAAACATTGATTTACCCGAGGGTGTCTCATTTGGCGAAATAAGAAAATCGTTTAATGATGACGACAAAGAAAATGGTGAACTTGTTGTGTATCTTGCTATTCTGTTTGTCTACATGCTGATTGCTTTTCTTTTTGAAAGCATGCTAATGCCAATCTCCATTCTTTTAACGATTCCACTGGCAGCCATGGGTTCAATTTGGATTCATTACCTTACCCAAACAAGCATGGATAGAATGGGTCTGGTAGGCGCCATACTTCTAGTAGGTATTGTCGTTAATAACGGAATCGTTCTTGTGAATTATGCAAACCAATTGCGACAATCCGGCATGGAAAGAGCAGCTGCGATGATGGAGGCGTCTCGAGTTCGTTTCAGGCCTGTCTTTATGACCGCCATGACCACGATCTGTGGAATGATTCCGCTGACCTTCAGCTCTTCCAATGAAATGTCTAGGGGAGTAAATTACCAAAGCTTTGGGTTCACTCTCATTGGCGGAATGACATGCGCCACTCTCTTCACACTTCTGGCTGTGCCTGTTTTTTACACGCTTATTGACGATGCCCAAATCGCCTTGCGTAACACTTTAGCCATCGTTTTTGATCGCGGTAACACTCAAAAGCTGCCAAATAAATAAGAGTATTTATTATTAATAATAGATTTTGCAACAGTGAGAACGGTCGCAAGCTAACCACCGGACTCAAAATAAACCGCTGACCAGATGGAAACGAACGAACTTACGACTCGAATAACCCGACAATCTCTCAGTCGGAGGGTCACCGTGTTTGTCCTGTTCCTAAGCATTCTCGCGGTCGGTCTTATCGCTACCAGCCGCCTCCCTGTTGAAATGTATCCCAAGGGTCAAGAAGGCCATTCGATGGAAATCCGGACCGGCTGGAGTTCCGGTGTTGCACAGGAGTCGATGGAAAAACTGGGCCTGCCGATGGAGGAGGAACTAAGCACTGTGCGCGGCATCGACTCCATGGATACGACCTGCTCACAAACCTCCGCACGAGTCCGTTTAAAATTTAAAAGGGGCACCGACATGGATGTGGCCTACCGAGAAGTCCGTGATCGAATGGAGCGGGCCTCCTTGAGATTCCCCGAAGGAACGAATCCTTACAGGATCAGCAAACGCGGAGGAGGGATCAGCACCACAGTGGGTAGAATGGTCATCGGTTATGATGACGATGCTGACCACTATGCGGTCATTGAACAGCATATCATAAAACCACTTCAACGCATCGATGGCATAGCCGATGTGGATGTAGGCATACGCCAGAAGGAAATTCAAATTGAGGTCGACAAAGACCGGGCCGAAGCTTACGGACTGAGCATTCACAGACTATCCCGAAGGTTGAGAGGGGATAACTTCACCATGTCCAGCGGCAGCGTTCGGAATGGGGGCAAGAAATATCTTCTTAAATCATCAAGTTCATTTCACACAATGGATGAACTTAGCAACATCCCGATCAACGACACGGTTCAACTCAAGGATATTGCCACCTTAAAATACGAGGTTGAAGATCCGCACCACCACACCGAACGATGGAACGGCAAAAAGTCAGCAACCGTTTCAATAAGAAAAGAAAGTGAGGCCAATACAGTGGATGTAAGTGAAATGGTTGCCGCAACGGTACAAAAGATGCACGACAATCCGGCATTATCAAATTACCAGATCCAGCTCTATCGTAACTACGGCGATATCATCAAAGGCCGACTCAAGACGCTTCGCGACAACGGGATGAAAGGCGCAATATTCGCCGCATTAGTTCTCTTCTTTTTCCTCCGGCAATTTCGGATGACCGCAATTATCGCCCTAGCCATACCTCTATGTTTACTAATTTCAATGATGATGATGTTTTTTGCAGGTGAAAGCCTTAACACAACAACCATTCTGGGCTTAGTGATCTGCGTTGGCCTGCTTGTGGACAACTCGGTTGTCGTGGCTGAAAACATATATCGTCATCACCAAAATGGCATGTCCCGGAGCGATGCCTGCATTAGAGGTGTTGGTGAAATCAGCCTTGCGGTAATAACAGCCACGCTCACCACCATCATCGTTTTTCTCCCTTCCCTGCTGATTGATGGTGAAATGCGCTTCATGCTTTATCGCCTGGCATTGCCTGTGGTTTCGGCATTGCTCGCCTCGCTCGTCACCGCAATTATATTTATTCCTATCTGCGTCTACATAACCCTGCCATCCAAGTCAAAGCAACAAGGTAACAGGCACGACCATTTCATCAAAACATCGCTAATAAATGTTTACCAAAAGACCTTTGGCAGATTTAACCTTTGGTACAACAAAACGCTTGGCTACTTTTTAAGGCGCCGTCTTGATTTGGCCTTTATTTTGATTGTTCTACTGTCGGCGACATATTTTTACGCTTTCAAAGAAGTAGACTTCTCAGGCCGACGAGATGAACAAATCGAAGAGTTCCACATGTCCTTTCGGTTTCCTGATCAATTTACTCTCGAAGAACGAGACAACTATTTCCATGCGGTCGAAAATATTGTCGAGACCAACAAGGTTGAATACGGAATCAGCAGTTACTCAATTCGATACTCCAAGCACTCCGGCTCATTCGAGGGAAATTTTTCAGAAACAATAAACAGTCAAATCCCCCGGGAGGATGTTGCAGAACAGCTGTATAACAAATTCCCTGAGAAACCTGGATTGCGAGTTTACTACAGTGGCCAGGATCGAGGCGAAGTGCGAAACGACAAAAAATCAGAGCAATATGTCCGCTTGGTTGGCGATGACCCTCAACTACTTGAATCCGTTGCGGAAAATCTTAAACCAACCTTCGAAGCACTGCCTGGAGTAATTTCATTGATGGATAAGGATTCCGACGATGCGCCTAACGAAATGGCCCTGATCGTAGACCGCGACCTCGCCAGTTCCATTGGCATTAGTCCCGACTCAATCGCCGGTGTGGTCAGCAGCGCCATTCGTGGAAGTTCACTGCCCAAGTTTAATGGGAAAGGAAGACAAATCCCCGTTCGCATGCGATTCAGTGAAGAAGATCGCGCTGAAATCGAAGATTTGAACAACTTTCTCGTTCGAACAGATGACGGACGTTATAGCTCGATAGGATCGATCACCACGCCGGCCATGCTCAAGAGCGAAACATACATTCGTCGAAACAATAAAAAAGTGAGCACCTACATCGGAATGAAACTCAAGAGCGGCGAGGAAAAAGTAGCCCGCCGAGCCATTTACAACGCTCAAAAAAACATCGATCTCCCTGAGGGTGTTTCTTTCCGTGAAATAGAACTCACTTTTGATGATGACGAGGTGGACACCAGTCTGATTGCCCTTGGACTTTCGATTGTCTTTATTTATATGCTCATTGCATTTCTGTTCGAAAGCATGCTGATGCCGTTATCAATAGTACTCACGATCCCTTTGGCGGCTATTGGCGCGGTATGGATGCATTACGGTATCCCCGGGTTTCGATCGTACACTGGAACCACCATGGATCAGATGGGAATCGTTGGTGCAATTCTTCTTTTGGGAATTGTAGTTAATAATGGCATCGTTCTCATTGACTATGTCAACCGTCTTCGCAAAACCGGCATGGAGCGTACGGAGGCCTTGCTACTCGCAACAAAGCATCGTTTTCGGCCTATCATCATGACTGCCTTGACGACCATCTTTGGGATGATCCCACTGACATTGGCTTCTGAGAGCGAAATGGGGATGAGTTTTAAGAGTTTCGGTTTCATGCTGATTGGGGGAATGACCTCCGCAACCCTCTTTACTCTTCTGGCTGTTCCCGTTTTTTACACCCTGATTGATGATGCCCAAAAGGCATTGCGAAATATCATAGCAACTGTCTTTCACCATTCATCCAAGCCAACATTTGCCAAGTAATTTTCACCACTGACTCAAACTGTCAACTAAATGGAATCCAACAAGCTAGCGACCCAGATTACCCGATTGTCCCTCAATCGGAGGGTGACCATGTTTGTTCTATTTCTTACAATTATCATTGTCGGCCTGATTGCGACGAACAGGCTCAAGCTTGAACTTTTTCCAAAAGGGTTTGAAGGGAGTTCACTTTCGGTGCATGTGCCGTGGAATGCCGCGGTACCTCAGGAGGTGATGGAGAAACTCGCGCTGCCGCTAGAGGAAGAATTGAGCACGGTCCGAGGCTTGGACTCAATAAGTTCCTCCTGCTCCTCAGGAGGCGCAAGAGTTTACCTAGGCTTCAAACAGGGAATAGACATGGATATCGCCTACCGCGAAGTTCGGGATCGTTTGGAACGTGCAAAGTTACGGTTTCCTGACGATGTCGAACATGCTTATGTCTATAAAATGGATATGTCGGGCATTCCGGTTTGCATGATTGGCATTGCCTATGAGACCGACGGCGATCTTTACGACCTGGTCAACAAGCACATTATTATGCCGCTCTCACGTATCGATGGCGTAGCCAATATCGATACGAAAGGTCTGAAAGAGAAGGAGATCATCATCGAAGCAGACAAGGACCGTACTGAGGCATACGGCCTGAATATCTATCAACTTTCCCGCCAAATGCAGGGTGATAACCTCTCCCTAGCCAGCGGCAACGTCCGGGATGGAGGCAAAAAATTCCTCTTAAAATCCTCCAGCAGATTTCAGACAATGGATGAGCTTCAAAACCTGCCGATCAGCACCAATGTAATCCTGAAGGATATCGCCGTTCTGAAGTACGAACCGGAGGAAAGACGCTTCAAAGCTAGGGTAAATGGCAAGAATGCGATGATGATCACGGTAGTCAAGGAGAGCGAAGCCAACACTATTGAAGTTTGCGATCGAATCGTAGCTGAAGTGAACAAAATCAAAAACAACCCGGCATTGAACGGTTTTGATATGGAGATCCACATGAACCAGGGAGGAATTGTGATGGAACAACTCAATACCCTCTTTAATAACGGAGGTATCGGTGCTTTTTTTGCAGCCCTTGTTCTCTACTTCTTTCTGCGACGTACCAGGATAACTCTGATTATAGCTGGAGCCATCCCTCTTTGCCTATTCATTGCCATCGCGACAATGTATTTCGCTGGGGAAAGCCTGAACCTGCTGACCATCCTCGGCCTGGTGCTGTGCGTCGGGCTGCTGGTGGATAACTCCGTCGTGGTCGCTGAGAATATCCAACGACATTTTCAAGACGGCATGAAACGGCACGAAGCCTGCATCAAGGGCGTCCAGGAAATTGGCCTTGCCATTACCACGGCCACCTTCACAACCGTCATTGTATTCCTACCGGCATTACTCGTGGAAGGTGAAATGCGCTTTTTTATGATGCGCCTAGCATTGCCAGTGGTGGTAGCGCTGCTGGCCTCTCTTGGTGTGGCACTGGTGTTCATACCTCTATGCGTGTACCTCACCCTCTCTCCAAGAGAGAACCTCCAAATCAATCAGACAAGACCACGAACTAAACCAATTCAAGCTTGGCTGGAAAAAATGTATGAAGCCTCCTTTGGCAGGTTTAATCGCTGGTATAACCAGGCACTCGGTTTCTTCCTGAAACGCCGGCTTGATCTTGCCTTCCTCCTGTTAGCCCTTCTGTCCGCAACTTTCTTTGTGTCTGAAAAGGTGGGATTCTCACTACAGCAGGAGGGAAATATGGCGTCATTTAACTTGTCATTCCGTTTTCCAAGCCGATTCACATTTGACGAACGAACCGAGTATTTCAAGCAGATCGAGCAAAAACTAAACAAAAGGAAAGATTACTATGAACTTGATGGGTTCATCATCTTTTACAGTGCTTGGTTCGGTGAACTTGAAGGTTGGTTCGCACGGGACCGAAAAGGAACCATCCCCGCCCGGGAAGTTGCCGAGCAAATTTATAAAGAACTCCCAAAGATTCCCGGCCTGCGAATCGAATACCAACGAATGGGCGAGGAGGGAGAAAAACAGGATAAAAAAGGTCAGCACTACGTCCGAATAAAGGGTCAGGATCCGGAGCAACTCGAGAAGTTGGCTGACCAACTTAAGCCGTTATTCCTCAATATTCCCGGAGTCATCGCCCTGAAGCAACGACAGGATGAAACCCCTAACGAGCTAGCGCTTATCGTCGATCGCGACCGCGCCAACTCCATCGGCGTGAACCCCACCACCCTGGCCGGCATGGTTGGCTACGCTTTGCGCGGCAGCACGCTTCCTAGATTCAACAGCGATGGTCGACAGATCCCGGTCCGTATGCGCTACAGCGAAGAGAACCGGGCCGAGTTGGCGGACTTGAACAACTTCCGTGTGCCCACTGAGGATGGCCGATTCAGTTCCATCGGCACACTGACACGCCCAGCCATACTCAATAGCCCTCGCTATATAAGGCGTACCGATAAAAGTGTCAGCCACACCTTCGGCCTGGAACTGGAAAATGGCAAAGAAGAAGAGACCCGCAGAGCAATCAAGTCACTGCAGGATAGTATCGACCTGCCGGAGGGGATCTCCTTTAGCGAAATAAAAGAGCGATTCGACATAAAGGAAATCTTCAACGGCATTTATGCAGTAATGTTGGCCATCACTTTCATTTACCTGCTCATGGCTTTCCTGTTCGAGAGCGTGATAATGCCCATTTCGATTGTCCTGAGCATTCCCCTAGCCGCAATCGGTTCAGTCTGGATACATCTTATCGCCGGAAAGGAAATGGATTTTCTTGGAATCGTCGGTTGCGTGCTTCTTGTCGGAGTAGTTGTGAACAACGGTATCGTGCTGATCGATTATGCCAACCGCCTTCGACAAACCGGCATGGATCGTACCAAAGCCCTGCTACAAGCCTCCAAACACCGGTTCAGACCGATCGCAATCACCGCCCTGACCACCATCATCGGCATGATCCCCTTAACCTTGAGCAAATCCAGCGATATGGGGATGAGCTACAACAGTTTTGGCCTGACGCTCATTGGCGGCATGATCTCAGGCACCCTGCTGACCTTGCTCGTCGTTCCCGTGTTCTACACCCTGCTAGATGATGCCCAGCTAGCCGTCAGAAACACCTTGGCGAGTGTCATCCACCCCCAAACCAAGCCAGGCACAGCAGAGTAACTCCCGCACTCGGCCAAGCGCGGCAAACCGACCTACTTTTTGTTGGAGCCTGGCGCAGACTTCGGGGCCGGCTTTTTGCCGCGTTTACCGTCGAGGTTCGCGTAGAGATCCTCCTTGGTCACCTTGGACGAGACGCCCTCTTTAGGCACCTTGGCCTTGGCCACCCAGAGGATGGCGTTGAGCACGGTCTTGCGCAGGTCGTCGTTGCCCCAGTTCAGGTGGTTGTGCCCACCGGTAAAGCCGAAGCCGCGTCCGCCATCCTCACGCCGGTAGGCCCAAGCAACGTGTTGGGATTCGCCGGCAGCCACCGCCTTGCGAACAGCCGGGTTGCCGCTGTGAGCGCCGTCACCACGCCTCATGGTTTCCTTCGGCGGCAAATCGCTAAGGATCGGGATTAGCTTGCCCTTTTCGTCATCGCGGAACCTCATGTGGAAATACCATTCGTCATTCGCCTTGAACGGCTTCACTCCGCGCGTGATTGGGTGCTTAGGCAGCTTGCTAAAGTTGGCGGTCCAATGAGGGTTGACCGACCAGTGTGTCTCGAAACAACCACCCTGCCAGTCGAGAAATTCCTTGTTACCCTTATTGGTGGTCGGCTCCACGGCGTAGTGGATGGTCAGGAAGCCGACTCCCTTTTTCATCAACTTGCCGAGTTTTTCCAGGTTATTGCCCTGAATCGCAGGGTGACGCCCCCCGCCGTCGGCGTAGATCACCACGGCGTCCGCGCCCTCAAAAACCGACTCGTCACTGGGCCAACCGTTGAGTTGCACCACCGGAGTGACGAGTTTTGAGGCCCCTTCGTTCATGCACTTGGCCAGCAGCTGAATCCCGGCGTTGTGCTCATGGGACAGCAGGCCGTGACTTTGTTTGCCGGCGATCATCACGACCTTCTTCGGCGCAGCCACGGCACCGGCAGCTAGGCCAATCGCCAAGGTTAGGGAGAGAACTGTTTTCATGTCGTCGGTTTACTTTTTCTCTTTGTCGCGCTTGGGCAAGGCCTTGATGCGGATGTTCCTGAACTGGACGGTCATCGGCGGGCCAGCGTGCAGTTGCAACGCGAGCAGGCCATCGGCCCGGCGAGACTTCTTGTCGCGATCGATCACCTGCGTGGTTTTCACGTCGTTGATGTAGTGGGAAAAATTGAAGCCGCGCGCAACGATGCGGTAGCTATTCCAATCCTCCTTTTTGATCGCCTTGGCGATGTCGGCATCCTTGGCAAATTCCTCGACTGCCTTTTTCAACTTGCCGTCGGAGTCGATTGTGAGCGTAGTTTTTTTGCCGCGCAGCGACAGGATGCCCCGGAAGCGCTCACCATAACAGATGCCGGAGTAGGTGTCGCCGGCCTCAAAGTCGGCCTGATAGCCGCCTATGCGCCACTCATCCGGGCCTTCGGCCTTGAAGCTGCGGTATTGGATGCCGCTGTTCCCGCCGATGATCTTGTAGTCGAGCCGCAACTCGAAGTTGCCGGTTTTGCCGCCCTCCCAAATGATGAAGGTGTTGCCCTTCGTTGGGTTGTCCTTGGTAGTCTGCCCGGTGATGGCGTCGTCACGGACGCTCCAGAACTTCGGGTCGCCGTTCCAGCCCTTGAGGGTTTTCCCATCGAAGATGGTTTCAAATCCCTTCTCCTCGGCAACCGACTGCCCGGCAAACGCAAACGCCGCCAAGCCCAACAGGGTCGTTATTTTTTTTGTCATCATGATCGGATGGATTCTTCGTTTAAGAGTGAAAAATGCGAGGAATGGACGCGCTGCCCTCCCCTGAAATTCAGGTTACTTGAATGCCTTCTTCAGGAACTTCAGGCCCTTTGTGGCGATCTCCTCGCGGGTCGGCTCCATCTTGCGCCAGATGGCCGCTGCCCGAGCGATCACCTTTACGTCGGTCGTGAACGACTCGATCACGATGTCGCCCTTATACTTGATGGCCTTCAGTGCGGCGACGATCGGTTTCCAGTCGATGTGGTCGTTGCCAGGCGTGCCACGGTCGCTGCCGCAGGCATGGAAGTGCCCTAGGTGTTTGCCGGCAGCGCGGATGGCCTTGGCCTGGTTTTTCTCCTCGATGTTCATGTGGAACGTGTCGAGGTGCAGCTTGAGCGCGGGACTGCCCACCGCCTTGATGAGGCGCAAGCCCTTTTCGCAGGTGTTCAAAAAGTCAGTCTCAAACCGATTCAGCGGCTCGACACAAATCTGGACGCCCTTTTTCTCCGCGTAAGCGGCCAGCACCTTGAGGTTTTTCACCACGAGGGCAAACTCCTTCTTTTGATCCTTCGGCTCAACCGCATCGGCCTTGCCCACCACGGAGTACACCGGTCCAATCAACGAGGGGCAGCCGAGGTTGACCATGTGGTCGATGAGCGCCTTGCAGTACTTCATCGCCTCACGCTGATCCTTGGCCGAGCCGCGGAAGTCACGCCCCGGGCCCATGCAGGCGCAAACCGAGCCGCAGGCCAGGCCGGCGCGGTCGAGCGCCTTCTTAACCTTGACCGAATCGATGTGTTCCGGCGCCTCAATGGGCAGCTCAACGGTGTCGAAACCCCACTTTTTAAACTTCAAAAAAAGCCGGGAACTCTGTGTCACGAACGGCGACACGAACAAGAATGAATTGATGCCAAATCTCATGGTTAAACCTGTGAGCAGCTGAAACTACGGAAACCGAGCCGCCGGTTCAATGCCGAAATCCCCGCCCCGCTTGGACAAAATCAACGCCAATCGAGATGGTCAGGTATGCGGTTGAAATTGATCGGTCCAGCTTCGGTGACCACCACCATGTCTTCCACCCTGACACCACCAAACTTAGCCGAGTAAAGCCCCGGTTCCACAGTGAAAACCTCGTTAACCAAGATCTCGCCGCCCCCGTTCGACAGCAAGATCGACTCATGCACATCCAACCCAATACCGTGACCGGTGCCGTGACGCATCGAGGTAAAATCCTCCCCTGCCTCCTCTGGGGGCAGTCCCATGACATAACCGCTGCCGGTGATCGACTTCACCGTGGCCTGGTGCACCGCATCGCCGGTGGTGCCCACGCGCAACGCGTCAATGGCATCGGCCTTGGCCTTCACCACAGCTGCATGCATCTGCACAATCTCGGACGATGGCTCGCCGTTAACCGCCGTGCGCGTACAGTCGCCCCAGTAGCCGGTGGCATTGACACGCGGAAATATATCGACAATCACTGGCAGCCCGGTGAGCAGCGGTCCGCTCCCGTGGTGATGACAATCCGCCACGTGCGGCACGGTCACCACGATCGAGTCGTGATGGTTCGAGCAGTTTTTGCCGATCAGAAAACTGGTGATGCGTTGGCGCATCAACTCGGAAGTCAACTCCGTGTCGCCATCGCGAAGTATGCCTTCCTCATCGGGGGTCGCCGCGCAAATGCTGTGACAGGCAAACTCCATTGCCTCCTCAGTCACAGCTTGTGCTTCTCGCAAATGCGCTAGTTCCTTGTCCGACTTGGTGCGCCGATCCAGAACAGCCAGTTGCGGATCGTACTGAACATCAATTCCGACATCACGAAGATGCGCAGTAAAGATCATCGGCAACGAACC
The DNA here is from genome assembly GCA_030749225.1 of Verrucomicrobiota bacterium. Lineage (GTDB taxonomy): Bacteria > Verrucomicrobiota > Verrucomicrobiia > Limisphaerales > UBA1096 > UBA1096. Next base: position 66,469 of record JASMKO010000013.1, on the reverse strand, counting down.
ATCCGTACGCACCCGTTCAATGCCATTGCGACGAAGACACTCCGCGCCGGCCTGAGCCAGCGCTGTATCGCGATCCCCGGATAAGCCACATTCAGGCTCGTAATCAGCCGCACAACCGATCTCATCAGCCCGAGCGTGTTTTCGGGCCAGCCCCATCTCGATATCGCGCACGAGCAAGATGGAGTGAAAACCACCGTCGGAACGCGGCAAACAGATATAAAACACAGCATCGCCAACCGAAAACTGGATGCGATGCCGCACATTCATATTAGTGGCAGGCACACCACCTAAGACGAACGGACATTGGCCATTCATTCGCTTATTTGATTAATGGAAAAAAACACCCCAAGAAAACTTAGTGGATGCTTGGCAAGAGCCCACCGAAACCAACATGATACATGGGAACAAAATGTGGTTGTTTCATTTGCCTTCGCGCTTCTGTTTGTTTGCATCGTTGTCCAAGTTTTTTTGAATCCACTTGGCTAGTGTGCCGCTGCCGAATCCATAGCCACCGGGAAGCTTGCGATAATCACGTGTCTGGATTGCCGGTGGATCACCCCAGTGTTTCGGAAAAGGCTTACGAACAGGTTTACCATCCGGCTTCCGCCTGGTTTTGATTTTGTCAGTGAGAAACCGAATAAGTGACTCTCTACCACCTCTAACAATCAAGTTCGCACCAGTCTCCTTGGCTCGCTTTTTTAAAACTTCAACGAAAAGCTGACTGTGAACGCCCCTGTCCTCCCTTCCAGGCGAGAAATGCATGGGCGGATCGTTCTTATCCATATTTCCAAGCATATCCATTTGCTTGCGAAGTTCGTTAAAACGCTTCTCACCAAGGCGAACTTTTGAGGATTTCATCATGCGCCAATACGGTGTTTTTTCTTCAGGCAAACCAAGTATTTTCGGCCATTGAACAACATCAAATGTTGCCTGAACCATGAAACCACCTGCTGCAGCCAAACGAGTAGATTCACGACGCACAGGATCCTTGGCATTTGCATCAGCGAGATCGTCAATGGTTGCCAACCAAAGACTGGCACTTGCGCCGGCCGATTCGCCGTATGACGCCACACGAGTTTTATCAAGATTATATTTCTTTGCATTATACCTCAAGAACTGGAGTGCTCTTGCACAATCATTCATAATCTCGTGCAACATCGCCTGATTCAGTAACCGATACTCCACATCGGCATACGCTATCCCAGCAGCATTACACATGGCAGCCGTTCGGTTATGCGTTTTTTGGCGAATGTCTCCGGTTACAAACCCTCCTCCGTGGAAATGCAGCACCAACGGGGCGGGCGTCTTGGTTTTCGGCAGCCAAAGGTGCAATACCTGTCGTTTCTCTTTTCCATACGGGATCAGCTTGTGATCCGCCTCTTTAGGCTCGATCGATTCCTGCGCCTGCGATTGGCCAAGTGCGGCCACAAGTGCTAATCCGATCGTTGTAATTTGATACTTCACTATAATGTTATGAAAACTGGGCTATCTGGGATGGATCTCAATTGCTGTTGGCGATGATGGCACTAGCAATAAAAACAATCCAACTAATCAAACAGAATGTCGCAAAAATCGCGCAACGAAAACCAAGGTCGCGTCGAACAGCAAACCCGTATATCGCCGGAGCCAATGGGGAAAAGAAAATATTCAGGCAACCCCAAAGAGTGCTCCCACGAAAACCAACCACGATGCCCCAAATCCACCCCACAAGGTTGAGTAACAAGACCGAAAAAAACGCTATGCTCCAACCAATTATTTCCGGCCAATTCGGCGGCGGGTCATGCAGAATATGGCCTTCCGACTCTCCATCAAGCTGTCGCCTTACTGACTCTCTACGCTTGGTTACAAAATACTTTATTGGATGCTCTTCGTACCACTTCGGACTATCAGCCAACACTCCGTCGAAGCCATCAGTGGCCTTAGGACCGTTGATCTTAACCATTGGCCGGACAAATTCTCCCACTTTTTCAATCTGCTGGTGCATCTTTTCCTCAGCGAAGATACTGTTTAGATAGGTGTCCAGATAATCGTGATATGTCTTCTTGTGCCGTGGAATGTTCAACACGCGCTCAATCAGTATGTGCCCCTTGCCGCCGGGATGATCAATGCTCAACTTGCGGCGCGTCTCCGGCGTCCCATTAAAAGGGAACACGCCAAACGAGATATCCATGTCCCATGGAAAAAACTGAAACTTGTTCGAATCCGGCTCAAGATAAATATAGTGGTTCTGGGAACCACCAAGAAAACTGTCGAGGTTTGTAAGTAAAACATTTACAGCCAGAAACCTAAGGAACTGATCGACATCAAGGTAACTCTCGACCTTTTCTTCAAACGCATCATCCTCGGACTTGTGGATCAACCTCGCGAACTCGATGACACGCTGTTTTTGCTCTTCGGTTGGCTCGGTCTTGGGGACAAAGCCAACCTCGTACTCATCCCATTCCTCGCCAAAATACCGGAACGCGCCGAAGGTGCTTGGCTTCATCAACAATCCCTTCGCCGAGCCATAACGATCCTTGAGAAACCGCTTGTCCACCTGCTCAACCACCGTGTAGAGCCCATGAGGTTGACGATCGACTTTGCCAGAAATGGTCAGGCTGACCTTCGCGTATCCGACCCGGGAACAGTGAATCCCCGCTTCACGAAATAGCTCATACGACAACGGCTCACGCATCAGGGACGGGTCGGTGCTGTTATTGTTTAGGTTTACCTTGGTCAGGTCTCGGAACTCCAGCTCATCATCGTATTCGTTGAAATCGATCTTGAACGACAATCGCCTTGTCACATCACCTTCAACATATTCAAGAAATGTCCCGTTCCCCTTGTAGCGTAGACCGATCCCTTTAACCGTTTCGCCGTCGATCGTGATCTCCGCTTTACCATACTGGTGATCGACACCCAGATAGCCGGCCAGCCCAGGCCGTGTCGATTTCTCACTACGAAAATGCCCACCGGTCAAGGCGTCCGCCATCAGACCTTGGATTGCCACACCGAAATCCATTTTCGTCCCCTTGGGTGGTTGTAGCTTGGCCCATTCCTCCGGTTCGATCCGAATATGGACATCGATGACGTTGTCCAGGCCAAAGAGCAACTCCGGCCCGGCGGACGGTTTCTCCCCCTGACCAAGCGCCTGGCCAAGCGACATCGCCACGGCAAAAAAAATCACTGAGTAAAAACGACTTAACAAGTACACCTACGATTTGGGTTAGGTTTTATTCCAAAGAATGATAAACGGATACACCGTCGCAGCGCACAAAGTGACAACCAGCCATGGAAAAAGCAGCCAAATAATCAATCGACAAGGTGAATCTCGCCGTTTTCAACCTCGATGTTCAGCGAGTGGAGGCTGGCACCGGCGCAGGGGCCCTCGATGCACAGACCGGTTTTTGGTTGGTACATTGCGCCGTGCGTTTGGCAGACGAACAGACTACCGTCGCTGGTAAAAAACTCACCGTCGCCGTAGTCGAGGGTCAGCGGCTGATGGCGGCAGAGGTTCTCGTATGCAACAATCTGATCCTTGTAGTTGGCCACGAAGGCATCCACACGAATGCCGTCGCGCTTGAATGAAAACTGACGGGTCGCTCCCTCGGGCAAGTCGTCGAGCCTGGCCACTTTTTTGCGCATCAGCCGTTGGCAAAGACCGCTTCCGGAAGGCCCTGGTTGAGACTGCCGCGCCGGTAGCCTTTTGTGTCAAGGATGACGTCGGTGAAACCGGCCTCGCGGATTTGCGACGACACGGTCTCCATCATGCCCTCGGCGACAAACCGTTTCATCTCAGCTTGGCCAAGCTCGAGCCGAGCCAGCGCGCCGCCAGGCTGGCTGTGGTGGCGCACGCGCACTTCACTAAAACCGGCGTCACGTAACACGCCCTCAGCCTGCTCAATCATTGCCAGTTTTTCCGGCGTGACCGCTTGGCCGTACGGGATGCGCGAGCTGAGGCAGGGCATTTGCGGCTTGTCGGCGGTGGGCAAACCAAGCACAGCGGAGAGGGAGCGAATGTCGCCCTTGGCCAAGCCGGCCTCCTTAAGCGGGGCGCGCACTTCAAATTGTTTGGCCGCCTCGGCACCGGGCCGGTGGTCGCCTATGTCGCTGGCGTTTTCGCCGTAGGCCAGCACCGCGAACCCGCCCTCGAGCGCGATCGGCTCGAGCCGCGTGAACAACTCGCGTTTGCAAAAGTAACAGCGATTGAACGGGTTGGCGGTGTAGTCCGGGTTGGCAAATTCACGCGTCTGGATGATCCGTAGCGGGAAGCCGTGCGCCTCGGCGATCTCCCGAGCCTCGGCCAATTCGCGGCGCGGCAAGCTCAACGAGTCGGCGATCACCGCGAGCATACGTTTGCCAAGCATTTCATGGGCGACATGTGCCAGCAGCACCGAATCTACCCCACCCGAGTACGCCACCAAACAGGAGCCGTACCCATGCAAAATCTCCCGGAGGAAGTTGAGTTTTTCCGTCGCCATGCAAGCGCTCAGGTGGAGGTAAGGGCCCGGAGAAAGTGGATGATCTGGTCGGCAGAAGTCTCAACGATGATGCCGGCGACGATCCAGCAACCGAGTATCCGGGCGGCTTTGTCCTTCGGCTGGGACGCACGCTTGGCGGGCGCTTGGGCTTCCTCTGGCGTTGTTTCAGGCATGATTTGGTCGTTTTACTCAGGCTTGGCCACCTGCTTTGTGGTTCGCAGATAGCTGATCAAGTCTATCACTTCCCTGTCCCGTAGGGAAGCCAGCAACCCCTCCGGCATCATGGAGGTGGGGATGGTTTCGCGCGACTGGATCTCCGACTTGGCCACGGTCACCGGCGGCAAACCGACGACACGCAAAACGAGCTGCCGGTCGTTCTCGCTGGCCAGTGTCCCGGCATAGGTCTGCCCACCACGGGTGGTGACCAACAACATTTGATACCCTTCCGGGATGTCGCCGCTTGGGTTGAGGATATTCTCGAGGATGTAGTCGAGATTGGCGCGGTTGGAGCCTGTGATGTCCGGGCCGATCTCGCCGCCGGCCCCGTAGAGCTTGTGGCAGGCGGAGCAGGTGCGTTCGTAGATGGCACGTCCCTTAACGGCGTTGCCCTTGGTGATTGCATCGCCGGTGAGTAGCGTGCGGTACTTCGCAAATGCCGCCTCCTTGTCCGCTGAGAGTGAATCGATCTTGCCCCAGACATCGACGAAGTTCGGCCCGGCGACGCGGCGCATCTGCCGGACGATGTAGGCCGGGATGTCACGCCGCGGCACACTGCCGGACTTGATGGCGTTAGTCAGGCGATGCGCGTAGGACGGCCGCGAAGCGAGCGTCTGTACGACGGCGGTTTTGTCATCGGCACTCAGCTTGGCGTAGCGCTTGAGCAGTTCCCGGGAAAACACCTTCTCGTCGTACGAGGCCATGGCGCGGATGGAATCAACCCGGAGCGCCTTGTCGTCGAGCAGGCCAACCAAGCGTCCCTTGAGGGCGTCGTGCTCCTGCGAGGCGAGGCCGCGAAGTGCCGTCTGGCGGTCAACCGGCTTGGCCTTGGCGTTGTCGAGTGTTGCCAGCATGGCAGTCACGGCCCCGGCATCGCCGAGAATCTGTGCGATCGACGTGGCCAGCGGGTGATTCTGCAGCTTGGCATAGGTGGCTCCCCAGCTGGCCGGTGCCTCAACGTCGCGCAGTCCCTTAAGCCCGGCGCCGAACCCACGCAGCATGTTGGTGACGGTCTCGCTGCCTTCCGCTTGGCCAAGTGCCTGAGAGAGTGCCTCAAGCTGGCGGGCATCCACGGCGCGGCGGGCGATGTACTCGGTCACTAACGGCAGTTGGCTGGCTTGGGCCAGCTTCATGGCGCGCGCCTGGTTTTCCGGCACGAGCGGCTCGATGCCGTACCAGATCAGCTTCGGCAGATTGTGGTCATCAGCATCCTCCGAGTGGGTAACCAGGCCGGCGGCAATTTCCCAGCGTTTGTCGAGCGATATGCGCTGCATCGCGGAGGCGAGATAGAGGCGCACCACAGGTGAGGCATCCTTGCCGGCCATGGTCGCGAATTTTTTCAGCGCACGGCTGGACGGGGTCTTGTCTTCGCAGAGGAATTGAATCGTCCACGCACGGATGTGTTCGTCCTTGTCGTTGAGATTCTTGATGTTGTCCGACTCGCTCAGCCCGCCGATAACGTGAAGCGCCCAGAGCGCGCGAAGGCGGTGGTCGGCGTTTTTGTTTTTGCGGAACATCTGCTTGAGCGTACGGTGCGTGCCCTTGGCGAGTTTGCCGTTGATGGCGCGGCCCTGCAGGACGACGCGCGCGCGGCGGGCGTGCCATGAGCTGGCGTTAGTCTGGTACTCGACAAGCCTTGCGTCGCTAAGTTTTTCAACGTCGTCGTAGCGGCCTTCCCAGTCCTTGGCCAGGCTCTTCTTGGGCGCGAGCCGGAAGATGCGGCCGGTGTGTTTCTGCAGCACGGCGTTGCCGCAGATGTCGCCGTCGTGCCAGTCGAGGACGAACACGTTGCCAGCCGGGCCGATCTCCATGCTGAAGCCAATCCATTGCTCGTTATTGGCATGCATAAAATCCTTGTGATGTATGCCCAAATAACCTGAGCCGGTAGGAACCAGTTCATCGGTCAACACCGCATGCTCGTGGATGTTGGCCATGAAAATCTTCCCCTGATACTCGTCCGGATAGGCGTCAGACAGATAGACGCGCGCACCGCCGTGTGCCGAGCGGTGACGGTGGTTCGCGATCGTGCGGATGTCACTGTAGACGTACGGGTTGAAATGACGACCGGCCTGGCGATGATACGCACCGCCGGGGATGACATGCCACAAGTGGGGGATCACGCAGGCGCTAATGAACAACTGCCCCTTGGCGTCGTAGTCGATGCCCCACGGGTTGCTGAAGCCGTGCGCGACAATCTCAAAGACATCCTTGGTCGGATGATAACGCCATACACCGCCGTTGATCGGCTGGCCTTCACCCTCAAACTCGACCGATTTCGGGTATGGCTCGCCATGCCTGAAAATCTTTCCAGCCCCCTTTGGCTTGCCGACCACCGACGGGGTGAACACGCCCTGACAACCGTAAATCCAGCCGTCCGGCCCCCAGTGCAGGCTGTTGAGCACCTCGTGCCGGTCGCGGATGCCCCAGCCGGTCAGGCGCACCTCGATGTCGTCAACATCGGCCTTGTCGTCCTTGTTGCGATCCGGGACGAATAGTAGGTTTGGTGGAGCACCGAGCCACAGTCCATCCAACCCCACCGCCACAGCGGACGGAAACGGAATACCTTCGAGAAAAACCGATCGCTTGTCAGCCACACCGTCGCGGTCGGTGTCCTCCAGAATCAGTATGCGACTGTCGCCAAAGGCAGAGAAGCCCCGGCCGCGGGTTTCATAGTCGCGGTTTTCGGCCACCCACATGCGGCCCTTGTCATCCCAGCAAAACGCCATCGGCTGGGTGATCATCGGCTCGTTGGCCCATGAGTTCACGGTGAAGCCATCCTCGATGGTCGAGTTATCGACCGCCTCTTGTGGGGAGAGAAATTTGGCCTCTCGACCGGCGCGCTTGGCCAGTTGCCAAAGCGCGTACGTACCTCTTTGGCCAGTGTAGGCTTTCCAGCGGTTGGTCAACTCCTTGTCATCGAGCTTGCCACCGTAAACCTGAATCTGGTGGCGGATGGTCTCGGTCTTGCCTTGGGCAATCTTCCAGTCGCCAAGCCGCGCGCGCACCGGGCCGACACCGAGCTGACCGTCGACCCGCCATGGCTGCGGATAGCCCGTGTTTTTGTGATGATCAAAAATCGCGATGTGTCCCCTGTCGTCGCGACCCTCGATCTCCATGCCGACATCGAGCCACATGGCACGCTTGCCCTCGGCGCGGCGGTTGGAATCGCGAGCAGCGTTGACTGCCTCGCCCTCGATGCCCTTCTCCCAAGGCATGCGGAGAAACAGCCCGCCGTAATCGTACTTGCCTATCGTGACATCGGTTCGCGCCTGACCGCGCCATTCTAGATCGAGGATGTGACGGCCGGTATCGGAACGCATTGTCCATCGCTGCGTCTCGGTCAGCACCGCGTTGCCGTCGGCATCGAGCAGTTCGTAGACCGTCTCCCACTTCACCGAGTCGCCCTTGGCCTCAAGCACCTTCACTCCCTTGCGCTTCCAGTAATCGCTGGCGGGGTGGTGGAAATAGTCGCGCCCGTTCACGCGGGTGAAACCCCAGTAGATGCCAGTCTGATGCTTGTGATGCCCGGGGCTGTACTGGGTAAATACACCCTTTCCGTCAGGCCCGATAATCGGGTGCAGGTACGGCCGATGATCAGGCGCGGCGTTCTGGGTGACCACCGGCTTGGCCAAGCCTTCGCGGTGGATGGTGATCGTGCCGGAGCCGGCATCTAACCTGGCTTCAAGCGGGGCCGCCACCGCGACGGCCAAGCTAAGAGTGGCCAAGGAGAGCGTTGCGAAATAATATTTCATCATGAGAACAAGCCGCACGACAATCTGGTCGGGTTTCGTCGGGCAACTCCGGCGATGCTACTGGCCAATCGCAAAACAGCAACCATAATTGGGCAGACGGCTAACTTGGCCAAGATAGGGAGACCGAAAAAGATGGCCGCGCAGCAGCACAACAGCAACACTCCCCGACCAAGAGTCATGTTGAATGTTTTTTACCGAACTCTCGCCGCGCTGGCGCTTTGCCTGTTGAGCGCGGCAGCGCTTGGCCAAGGTACCGACGCGATTTTGTCGATCGATGTCACGCCGGTCGACGGCGATGCCAAACGCCAAACAGTCGCGCTTACGATCCGCGACGCGGAGGCCGGCTCGAAACTGTTCATCCAAGGGTCCCCCGACCTCAAACAGTGGGAGGCACTCGGCCAAGAGGTCGCCGGGAAAACGCCCCTTCACTGGGAGACCCAACGGCCCGCCGCTGAATCGCCCTTTTTTATTCGGTTGAAAGTGGAACCCCCATCCGACGTGATGGAAGACGGCATTTATGCGAAGATCACGACTAGTCTCGGTGAGATGACAGCCCGGCTCGAGTACGAGAAGGTGCCGCTCATTGTCGCCAACTTCATCGCGCTGGCAGAGGGCACAAAGTTTTACAGCAAAGACACCCAGATATTCCCGGCCGACCCCGAGGGCAAGCCGTACTTTGACGGGCTAATTTTTCACCGCGTCATCAAAGACTTCATGATCCAAGGCGGCTGCCCTCAGGGCAACGGAACCGGCAACCCCGGCTACTGGTTGCCGGACCAGTTTCATCCCGACCTCAAGCACGATGGCCCGGGCGTCCTCTCGATGGCCAACTCCGGCGAGCACACGAACGGCAGCCAGTTTTTCATAACACACGCCGCGACACCGTGGCTGGACTTCACCGACATCCGCGCCGGAAACCACTCCGTTTTCGGTAGCGTGATCCATGGTCTCGATGTCGTCGATAAGATCGCCGGCGTCGATGTCAGCGGCCCGAGCAAACCCACAACGGACGTCATCATCGAGAGCATTCGCATCCTGCGCGTAGGGGAGAAGGCGGAGGCATTCGAGGCCACCGAGACAACGATCGACCAGATGCAGCAGGACATCGCCGCGAGGCAGATGGAGGAAATCCAGGAATTGCTAAAAATCGAGCCGACCGAGTCGGGACTCATCTACGAGGAACTGAAGCCGGGAAGCGGTGCGCTGGTTAAAGACAGCGACACAGTCACGTTTCATTTCATTGCGGAACTGGTCTCGGAGGCGAACGAGTTTGGCAGGATATTCGCCGACTCAGTGAATCCGGCACCCGCTCCACTCATACTCTCGATGAAGGATCTGGCGAAATCGCTGCCGGGCGTTGCTGAGGGCCTGAAGCGGATGAAAAAAGGAGGCCACGCGATGCTTTACATTCCGCCGGAGCTGGCTTACGGCAAGCTTGGCTGGTTCGCCAATCGCGTCCCGGCGCACTCAGTGGTGCTGATGGAAATACTCCTGACCGATGTGACACCCGGCGGGTGATCAGCGCAGTTTTGCGCGGTAAAACTCGCCTCCAGCGCGGGTGGTGTTGGAGTACTCGAGCACACCGGAGCCGTCGAGCAACTCCAACTCCGGCCCGGACTCCCATGTCTTCAGGTCCGGACTGCGATCAAGCGAAAATCGCTGGCCAGGGAAGCCGCGAAAGACGAATTGATTCGTGACCTCGCCATCGGCGGTGACGCTGCGCTCCCAGCGTATCAGGATCGGATTGGTGCGCGGCACAATTTGTTTTCGGAGAATTATCCCCTCGAGCCCCACGGACAGAAATTGGCCGTCGTTGTCCAGGGCACCGTAAAGCGACAGCCCAGTGACCGTGCCCTTGGCCTCCCACGACACGAGGTCGGAGCTGGTCAGCACCGTCCCGTTCGCGCCGACGACATACCACGTGCCACCGACTCGAGTGACGTCGTTGAGCCATTGACCGGTGCCGCTGTCGCGCTTGACCCAAGTCTCGCCGTCGCCGCTGGTGAGGATCGTTCCCGCTTGGCCAACGGCAACCAATTGGCCGTCGAACACGCGCACGCGGTAAATCCAGTGGACCGTGCCTGAGTCGCGCTTGGCCCAGTCGACGCCGTCGGGCGAAGTGACGATAACGCCGTCCTCGCCAGTGGCCACGAACTGTTCCCCGAACGCCTCAACGCTGGTGAGGATGCCGGTGGCCGGGGCCTGGTGGGCGGCCCATTGTTTGCCGTCCTGAGTTGTCAACACCGTGCCCTTGCCTCCGGTGACGACCCATGTGCCGCCAAGCGCGGCGACACCCTGCAGATCGTTGATGGTCGGCTTCGGTGTAACCGCCTCCCAGACGACGCCCAGGGTGTTGACCTTGTTTGTCTCCGCTTGGCCAAGGTCGTTTTTTGTCACGACATTGGTCCAGGAATTGTGGCTCGTCAGCAGTTGGCCGTGGTTGCCAACGGCAACAAGCAGGTTGGTTGTTCCGCCGACGCCGAGCAGGATCGACTGGGTCGCCGCCTCGGGCACGACCTCAAGATTCCACGCGACACCGTCGCGGCTTGTCAACACGGTGGCATGGTCGCCGACGGTGACCATCAGGTCGCCAACCCGGTTGATGTCCCAAAGCCAGTTACGCACCGAGTCGTCGGCGCTGAACCAGTAGAGGTAGGCGTCATCCTCCTCGTCGCGCACGCTGTCCACGAGCATGCCAGTGCGGCCGCCGAGCAGGTATTTACCATCCACCTCGATGGCACAGTAATAGGTCCAGTCCGGTGGCGGCGAGGGGTTGGTGCCCTCGTCATCCTCGAGCAGGTCGACCCAGTACATGAAAAAATCAAGAATGCCCTTCCGCACGACATTCTCGCCAGCAATGATGACCTCTGATGGCGTGCCGGTGACGGCGTTCAGATTTTTGTCGGTGCCAGAACTGGCCGCAAGCCACGAGACACCGTCGTTGTAACTGAGCAACACAACGCCGTCATTGCCCACGGTCCATAGGCGCTTGTTGACGTAGGCCAGCGCATTGAGGTCGCGGTTCGAACGGCTCTGGCGCTTGGTCCACGAACTGCCGTTGGTGCTGGTAACCACTAGACCGCTCTCGCCCACGGCAACAAAATATTTTCCAGTCCAACTTAGTGCATGAATGTGGTTGTTGTACCGGAAGGTTCGTTTGTGCCACTTCCGGCCATCAGTGCTGGTGTAGAGCGTGCCATTGCTGCCACCGGCCACGATCGTCTTGTCCGAGGCCGCCAGGGCGCGGAAGGCTTCATCTGTCGGCGTATCCAGTTCGCCCGGCGTAAACTGTTCCTCGCCCTTGCTGTACAGCAGCGTACCGTCACCGCCGGCCACGACCGCCTGCTCCTTAAAGAACACAACCGCGCGCAGCGTCTGCTCCACACCGCTCTCACGCGGGAACCACTGCACCCTGTTTTGGCTGGTGTGAATCGAGCCGTTGTCGCCGACCTCAATCGCGAAGTCGTCGCCGTTGGCGATGGCACGGATGGAGTTGCCATGCGGCCGGGGGTTGGACCAGCGCCATGGCCCCTCCTCCGCCTTGGCCAAACCCGGCGCGACAAATGCCAAAAGGCCAAATGCCAGCCAAAGCGGAGCCAAGCGAGGTGATATTATTTCTGAAATTTTCACTGCAAAATGCCTCTCGGCAACCAAAAGGCAGGCACGCTTTAAAGCATGCCTGCCCTCCGGTAAATCAAAACTTGGCGAAGCGTTCGGGGCGCTTGGCCAAGCTGCAAACCATTACCCCTTCGGACCGCGCGGACCTTTCTGGCCACCACGTGCTTGCGGACCTCTTGGTCCCCCAAATCCCTTGAATCCGCCATGGGCCTGTGGCCCGCGTCCACCCCGCTGGGCGGCTTCGCGGCCCTTCGGACCGCGCGCACCTTTCTGGCCACCGCGTGCTTGCGGACCTCTTGGTCCCCCAAATCCCTTGAATCCGCCACGGGCCTGTGGCCCGCGTCCACCCCGCTGGGCGGCTTCGCGGCGCTTCTTCCACATCTCAATCACTTGCTGCGGCGGGCCTGACTGACCGCGCTTTGCGTGTTCGCCCCGTTTACCCCCGCGATGCCCGCGGTCATTGTCCGCCATCACGACGGAGGTCATTCCCGCCCCAACCAGTAGGGCAGCTGTCATTCCAATTATCTTGTTTAGTTTCATGATTCTTTTTCCCATCCCAGCCATGCAACCGGTTACACAACTAAACGTTCCCAAGACAACGGGGTTACAAAATTCTTACCAGCCGCCTATCAATCCTCTAGCTCGTTGGCCAGAATCATCTCGCGCGTGTAGTATAGCAGCCGGCCACAGTTCGTGCAGGCGACCCTCTCCCGCCCACTCTTTGCGTTGACGATCTCCTGTGCCTGTAGCTTCATGTGGCAACCACCGCAACTGCCGTGGTCGATGCCGACGACCACCTTGCCCCCCTTCGTGTCGAGCAACCGCTCGTAGTGCGAGAGCGTTTTTTTGTCGATCGCCTCAGCGAGTGTTTCGCGTTCCTCGTCCAGTTCTTCGAGTTCCTGACCAAGGTTCTTTTCGCGCTCGTCGAGTTCGGAGAGCAACTGGGCCTCGGACGCCTTGGCCGCCTCGGCCACTTGGCTGGCCTCCGCGAGCTTCGCCTTGAAGGCCTCCTGCTCCTCCATCAACTCCAGTTCCCGGTCCTCGAGTTCCGAGATCGCCTGGTCGACGTGCTCGATCTCCCGGGCCAGCGCCTGATACTCCTCGTTCTTCTTGGTCTCGAGTTGCTGTTGGGAATATTTCCGGATCTGTTCCTTCTTGGCCTCCACCTCGTTTTCCAGATCCTTTCGGCGCACCTCCAGTTGCATCTGGGCCTGCTTGGCCTGCTCCAGCACCTGTTGAGCCTGGAGGCTCTCCCGCTTGGTTTTCTCCCGCTCGGGATCGATCGACTCCAACTCGGTCTCAAGCCGGGTGGCCTTCGAATCGCGATCTTGTAAAACCAAAAGTTGGCTGATTGCCTCGTTCATCAGGCCGGTCATCTTTACCCCCTTTGCCATCCCGGGTCAACGACCGCACGCTTTCGATGAAAAAAAAGGCCGGATGAGCGTCCACGAAAAACAGATTGCAAAGCACCCACGGCATCGGCAGACTGTCTGGCCCTTTGGTCGGGACGTGGCGCAGCTTGGTAGCGCGCCTGGTTCGGGACTAGGAGGTCGCGGGTTCAAATCCCGCCGTCCCGACCATTCATTTTTCCTAACGTTTACCTACTTTTACTAACTCAAGGTGAGTGAACTGTGTACAGATTAAGTCCAAAAAACTTGCTACCGTGTCAATTACTGTGTCGATTTTACAACTCATTTTGAGTGGGTATTATGATTTAATAATGATTGAAAAAATAATCACAAAAGCTAAACTTTGGGCGACATGAAACACATACTAACAACAATCGCAGCTATAGTGTTGGTGGGGTGTGCTTCCACGCAGCATATGGCAAAACAAGATGTGAAGCGTGTGTTGCATGAATTCTTTCACAATCTGGATTTTAAACGATATGAGAGGGACACTTTTCGAGCCATGGTCACGGACGATTTTCACATCTATGAGGCAGGAAAGCATATGTCCCGAAGCGAATTTTTTGATTTTATCGAAAGCACACATTCTGATGCGTCAATCTCTAATGATTGGCTGCTTTCGGATTTTAGAATCGCCACCGATCGACATTCTGCTCATATCAGCTACAAAAATGTGGGGACTTTTGTTTCAAAAACTGCGGAAGGGAAGGAGGCGGTTTTGAATATTCATTGGCTGGAGAATGCCTACTTTGTAAAGGAGGGAGGGCGTTTGAAAATACAATTCCTCCATTCAGAAGAACTGAAGCGTGAGACGGGAGAAAACTAAAAACCAAGCATTAACCAAAGGGGTGTCGCGCTTCGCTTGCCACCGCACTCCAAAAAAATCCACTTGACCAAACGATTGGTGGGTCAGTGTTCATTGTCTGCCTTGGGGTCGAAGACGTCGCGCAAACCGTCGCCCAGGAAGTTGAGCGCCATCAGCAGCGCGGCCAAGCAGCCGGCCGGGTACACAATAATCCACCAATAAACACGAATCGGATTGATCTGCGCCGCGCCCTCGGCGATCAGCGAACCGAGGCTCGCCCTCGGCGGGTGGATACCCAGCCCGAGGTAGCTCAGAAACGACTCGTACAGTATCACCGCCGGGAGCGTCAGCGTCAGGTAAACGATCACCACGCCAAAGACGTTCGGCAGAATGTGCCGCCGCAGGATTGTCCCCGTGCCGAGGCCAAGCGACCGAGCAGCCTCGACAAATTGCCGCTCGCGCAGTGCCAGCACCTGTCCCCGAACGATGCGCGCCATCGTCAACCATGACACCGCGCCCAAACCAGCGAAGAGCAGGAGCATCCGCGCCGTCTCGCCGCCGTCACCGCCCAAGGTTGATTGCAGCCAACGCTGCAAAATCTCCTCCAGCGTCGTGATGATCACGATCACGAAAATGATCGACGGCAGCGAGTACAGTACATCCACAGTGCGCATTAGCAGGTTGTCCCAGCGCCCGAGGAAGCCGGCCGTCGCACCCCACAGCACGCCGATCACTAGGCTCACCAGCGCGCCGACGAAGCCGACCATCAGCGAAATCCGCGTACCAGCCATCACGCGCCCGAAAAGGTCGCGCCCGTGTACGTCGGTGCCAAACCAATGGCCTCCGCTCGGGGCGGCAAACTGCGCCTCGCTGTGCACGTCGCCCTGGCTCGAGATCAACGGCCAGGCCAGCGCCAGAACAATCAGGCCAAGCAGGAACACCGTCGCCACCACCGCCGGCCGATTGCTGCGGAACCGCAGCCAGGCGCTGCGGTTGGGCGACTCGCCCAGCTCAATCACTTGGCCAAACGCCTGGCCGGGTTGGTGCACTGCCTCAGGCATACTTCACCCGCTTGTCCAGCAGACCGTAAACGACATCGACCATGAGATTGAGCGTCAGCAACATCACCGAGTACAGGATCACCAGCCCCACCACCATCGTGTAGTCGCGGTTGATCGAACTGCTCACGAGGAACACCCCGATGCCGGGAATCTGAAAAAGATTCTCCACCACGAACGATCCCACCAGCAGGTCGGCCAGCAGCGGACCGCTGTACGTCACCACCGGCAACAACCCCTCGCGCAGCGCGTGCCGCAGGATGATCGATCGTTCACTCACCCCCTTGGCACGCGCCGTGGTAATGAAGTCCGACTGCAGCGCCTGGCTCATCCCCTCGCGGGCCAGCCGCGACACCTTGCCGGCAAAATAGGTGCCGAGCGTGATCGCCGGCAGGATCACATGCCACGGCCCGCCCCAAAGCCCAACCGGGAACAGCGGCCACCGGATACCCAGCAACACGATCAATACCGGTCCCAGCACAAACGCCGGGATGCACACCGCGAGAATGGAAACAAAGCTGCCGACATGATCCTGCCAGCGCCCACGCCGAATCGCCGTCCAGACCCCAAGTGGTATCCCGATACCCAGCGCGAAGCAGAACGACAGCATCCCCAACGACAGCGACACTGGCAGACCTTGCGCTATGATATCGTTGACCGAGTGGTTGCGGTACTTGAGCGACGGCCCAAAGTCGCCCCGCACGAGACCGCCCTCGAACGCCCGCCACTCGCCGTCCCGTTTCTCGAAGCCAATGCCAACGAACCGCAGATATTGCTGCCACAGCGGCTCGTCGAGGTGGTACTTGGCCTTCAAGTTGCGCTCGATGTCCGGCGAGGCCGGCGCTCGTTCCTTGTCAAACGGCCCGCCCGGCGCAACGCGCACAAGACAAAACGCGAGAAAACTGATCGTCAGCACCAACGGCACCAGCATCACCACGCGCCTCAAAAAATAGGCCAAGCTCACCGCGCGAAACCATGCCCATGCACCCGCGATACTGTAAAGATCAGGACATGGAAATGGCATGACCAAGCGGGTAACTTGTGTCAATTTGTCCCGACAATCGCCACTGAAAAGATGTGTCACTATGTCCCTGTTAAGCGTTTTTCAGTCAAATTTATGCAGTTTTTCGCCTTTTTTTGGATGTTTGTCCTTGGCATGTGGTTTGCATTAAGTACGGCAGTTGGTTTGAGAGAAACCTTTAACCCTGAAAAGAAAGGAAAATGAGTATGATGACATGCACGAAACGAAATGCGAATCCGCTGAATGTGTTTGAGGATGTGTTCGGCACCCTGTTCAACGACTCAATCG
Organism: Verrucomicrobiota bacterium; assembly: GCA_030749225.1. Taxonomy (GTDB): domain Bacteria; phylum Verrucomicrobiota; class Verrucomicrobiia; order Limisphaerales; family UBA1096; genus UBA1096. The sequence goes on along the minus strand of JASMKO010000013.1, from coordinate 49,842 downwards.
GGAGCTTGGCCAAGGCCGCCCAAGCCGGTGCGTGGAACCCGCCGGTGGATATTGTCGAGTCGACCGACGCCTATACACTGACCGCCGATCTGCCCGGCCTGACCAAGGACGACATCAACCTGACGTTGGAAGATGGCGTGCTGACGCTGACCGGCGAGCGCAAGAGCGAGCACAGCGAAAGTAAGGAATTTGGCCACCGCTACGAGCGGGCTTATGGCAAGTTCAGCCGCTCGTTCGAACTGGGCAGCGGAGTGGAGAACGGAAAGATCAAGGCCGAGTTCAAGAACGGACTACTCAAGGTCGAGTTGCCAAAGGTCGAGGCCAGCAAACCGTTCGAGGTTTCCATCGCAGAATAATTTGCATTAAGGACCACGACCTGCGCAAGGCGGAGCCAGATGGCTCCGCTTTTTTTGTCACTTGGCCAAACGCGCTTGGACGATGGAACGTTAAATGGAGGACTACCGTCCGCGCCCGCGACGTCCGTCCCCCGCACGGTCCCCTCTCCCATCGCTCCCGCCCCGGCTGCTGAACCGCTCGCGAATCTGCTGTTCGACACGCTGCCGGTCTGCGTCCGACATATTGGAAAGCCGCTGCCGCCATTCATCCGCCCGCGATGATGATCCGCTGTCCCGAGAACGCTTGGCCGCCTCCTCGGCACGTTTCTTCTCGATAGAGGCCTTAAGTTCAGCCGCCTTCTTGGCATTCGCACTGGAACTGGACGACTTTGAGGAGGAACTTCTCGAGGAGGTTCGGGGCGCCTTGGACACAGAGGTCTTGAAGGCATCCTCCTTGAAGGTCAGGCTGCGCAGTTCACCGAACTCCCGAATGGTGACCTTGCCCGTTGGTTTGTCGATAGAAACGATCTCGATACCGTCCTTTTTTTCGCCGGCAGCCAGTTGCAGGTACTTGGGAGGCTCGCTCTTTTTCTTGGAATCGACCAATGCCAATGCCGCGCGCTCCACACCCTCCCGGCGGTAAATCCCGGTCAGCTTGACATCCTCGCTTTTGAGCGGCTCGGGGGCGGCCTTTGGTGCGGGGGGCGGCTCACCGGTGAGATCAAACGCATTGCGGTTGCTGATGGTTCGAGACGGGTTTTCGATCGACCGCACGGTCTCGACAGACAATATAAAAATGCCGAAGACAGCCACCGCCAACACCAACTTTCCTCCGTTTTTCACGATTTCACTCTCGCCAAGGTCACAGGCCAAGCCCAAGCAGTCAACCCCAACGTGAAACAAACGCAATTTCGAGCAAAATGGTTACAAAAAATCACGAATTGGTCGTTGGATCTTTTGGCACTGTCCCCTATCCCAGCGCATCCTCAATCACGTTGCCGTGGATATCCGTGAGGCGGTAATCGCGGCCCTGGGTGCGAAAAGTCAATCGCTCGTGATCGAGACCGAGTAGGTGCAGCACCGTCGCGTGCAGGTCGTGCACATGGCACTCCTGATCGATCGCACCAAACCCAAACTCATCCGTCTCGCCGACAATGTTGCCGGGCTTGATGCCGCCTCCGGCCATCCACATGGTGAATGCGTCGATGTGATGGTTGCGCCCTGCCGTTTGCCGCGCCTCACTCATCGGTGTCCGCCCAAACTCACCACCCCAGATCACCAGCGTGTCATCGAGCATTCCGTGCACCTTGAGATCCTTCACCAATGCCGCGCTGGCCCGGTCGACGTCGTGGGTCACCTTGTCGAAATCCTTGTTCAACGTCTCGCCCGGACCGCCGTGGCTGTCCCAGTTTGTGTGGTACAACTGCACGAAACGCGTGCCACGCTGCACCAACCGGCGAGCCAGGAGGCAGTTGTTTGCAAAACTCGGTTTGCCCCGCTCGATGCCATAAAGGTCAAGGGTCGCCTTTGATTCGCCGGAAATATCAATCAACTCAGGCGCGCTGGCCTGCATGCGGTATGCCATCTCGTACGAGGCGATGCGCGTGTTGATCTCCGGATCACCTGTCGCCACCAGGCGCTTCAGGTTAAGCTTGTTGATGAGATCGATCGAGGCTCGCTGGCGTCCGGTGGTGACGCCGGCCGGGTTGGCCAGGTTCAGAATCGGATCTCCGGAACCCCGCAGCGGCACCCCCTGGTAAGTGGTCGGCAAAAAGCCGCTCCCCCAGTTGGATGCCCCGCCACGTGGACCGCGCGGGCCGGAGTGCAGCACCACGAACCCCGGCAAACTCTGCGACTCGCTGCCGATACCGTAGGTCACCCACGATCCCATGCTGGGCCGACCAAAAACCCCGGTGCCGGTGTTCATGAACAGCTTGGCTGGCGCATGGTTGAACAGATTCGTTTTGCACGTGCGAAACATTGTCATCTCGTCGGCGATGCCGCCGATGTGTGGGATGTTCTCGCTGAACCACATGCCGCTCTGGCCGTGCTGATCAAATTTTTTCACCGGTCCGAGCAGTTTTTTTTGATCCTTGAAACTGCTATCCATGAAGGCAAATCGCTTGCCTTTGATGAACTCCTCGGGAATGTCGCCACCGGTGCGCCGGGCCAGTTCCGGCTTCCAATCGAACAGTTCCAACTGCGACGGACCGCCAGCCATGAACATGTAAATGACGTTCTTCGCCCTCGGCGTGAAATGCGGTTTGCCGGGCTGAAACGGGTTCTCGCCAGCCGCCTTCGCCAAGCCGTCGCCCAGCAGCGAACCGAGCGCGATCGAACCCAGGCCCATCGAGCAGTGGCTGAAGAAATGCCGCCGGGTAAGCTGCTGTAAATCCATCGCCTGCCGCACTTGGCTGTCCTTCAAAGCGTTCATCATTCGCGGGTGATCGTTTCGTCGAGGTTGAGCAATACACGCGAGGCCATCGTCCACGCCGCCAGCGCCGCATCGCTGCCGACCTGCTTTCCCACTTGGCCAAGCGAAGACGCCTTGGACACTACTGCCTTGGCCTCAGCAGCTTGTGCCGCAAATTCAGTTTGCTGGACTGCAACCAACTCAGTAAGCAGTCTCAATTCCTCAGCATCTGGTTCACGACCCAGACAAAGCTGAAAGCCAAGCCGAATGCGGTTCGCTGAACTTTCCTCCTCCGTCATCAGCCGCCTAGCCAAGCCGACCGCCAACTCTACGAACGCCGGGTCGTTCATCAGCGTCAGCGCCTGCAGCGGCGTGTTCGAGCGAATACGGCGCGTGCAAGTGGCGAGACCGTCCGGGGCGTCAAACACCTTCAGTGCTGGGTGCGGCGTGTTGCGCCAGCGATACGTATAGGCAGCCCGGCGGAACCGGTCCTCACCGCTGCTGACCTTCCACGTTTTGCGGTGCTGGCCAAGGTCCATGCAGCCGTCCGGCTGCGGCGGGAAAACCCCTGGCCCGCCCATCTTCTCGCTGAGCAACCCGCTTGAGGCCAAGGCCAAATCACGCACCACCTCAGCATCCAGCCGAAAACGCGACTGCCTGGCCAGAAGTCTGTTGTGCGGATCAAGCTGATCAAGATCGGAACGGCGCACGGAGGATGCCTGTCGGTACGTCGCCGAAGTCACGATCAACCGGTGAATCTGCTTCAGGCTCCATCCGTTCTCCATAAATTCGACCGCCAACCAGTCGAGCAGCTTCGGGTGCGTCGGCGGGATGCCTTGCGAACCAAAATCGTTTTCCGTCTCCACGATGCCTCGCCCGAACAGGTGCTGCCAAGTGCGGTTCACCGTCACGCGAGCCAACAGCGGGTTGTCGCGGTCGGCGACCCAGCGGGCAAAATCGAGCCGGTCCGGCGTCGGCTTGTCCAGGGGATGCAGCGACGCGGGCGTGCCAGGCTGCACGGTCTCCGCCGGCCGTGTGAAGTCTCCCTGCACGAACCGCCGAGTGGTGCGGGGCTCCTTGCGCCTAGCCATCACCAATGTTGTCGCCGCGCTTGGCCGCGCCTTTCTCAGCTTGGCCAAGCTGACTTCGACCGACTTGCGCCCGGCATCCTCCTTGGTCAACGATTTCAGCTTGGCCTCAAGCTGCCTCACGCGGGCACCGTGCTCGCCGCGCCTAGCCGTGACCACGGGCGTCGGCGCTTCGATGCGCGGCTCGTCCGCATTGTTAAAAAAGGCAAACAGCTGGTAGTATTCTGTCTGTGAAACCGGATCATACTTGTGCTCATGGCATTGGGCGCAGCCAAGGGTCAACCCAAACATCACCTCGCCGGTGGTAACAAGGCGATCGAAGATCGAGTCGATGCGAAACTGCTCCTTGTCCACCCCGCCCTCGGTGTTGATCTGCGTGTTGCGGTGAAACCCGGTGGCCACACGCTGGGCCAACGTGGCGTCCGGCAACAAATCGCCGGCAAGTTGCTCGACGATAAACTGGTCAAAGGCCAGGTCGCTGTTCACCGCAGAAATGACCCAGTCTCGGTACGGCCACATCGAGCGTGCGGCATCGTGGCTGTAGCCGTCGGAGTCGGCATAACGCGCAGCGTCCAGCCAATGGCGTCCCCAACGCTCGCCGTAGTACGGCGATTGCAGCAAATTATCCACCACCTTTTCGAATGCATCGGCGCTTGCATCATTCACAAACGCAGCAATCTGCTCCGGCGACGGCGGCAGACCAACCAGGTCGAGGCTCACGCGGCGCAACAGGGTCGCCTTGGCCGCTTCCGGCGATGGATCAACGCCGGCCTCTGCCAGCTTTGCCGCGACAAAAACATCGACCGTGTTTTTCGCCCAGGCGCGCCGCTCAGGAGCCAGGCCTGGCAGCGGCCGGCGAACCGGTTGCTTGAACGCCCAATGCCGATCGTAATCGCCACCAGCCTTGACCCACTCAGCCAACAACTTCACCTGCCCCGCGGTCAGTTGACGGTTCGCCTCCGGCGGCGGCATTCGCGTGTCGGGGTCGGCGGCCGCGATGCGTGCCAGCAACTCGCTCTTGGCCAAACCTGCCGGATCGATCGCCCGCACGCCGTCGCGCGCCTCGGTCGCACCCTCGCGCGTGTCGAGCCGAAGCCCGGCCTTGCGCTTGGCAGCATCCGGCCCGTGGCATTGGAAACAGTTCCGAGAAAGCACCGGCCGGATATCCCGGTTGAAATCGATCTCCGCCGCCCCCGGCCTGGCCAAGCCGACAGCCAATGCGGCGGCCAAGCCGGTCGCCTTGGCCAAGCGGCGATAATTCAACGGAATGAATGGACTCAAAATAAAGACGACACGAATCCTCCAACCCAGCGACATACCAGGCAAGCCTAATTTGGCGGGGCGACCTTCCCGATGAGGCCGCACTTCAAACCTCAAGTGAAGAGATTTGAAAAATGCTTAAGCCTCAACCGTCAGCGAGAATTTCTGGATGGTGTTGCGACCGGACTTACGGAACGGGCGTGGCATCGGCTGGGCGATGCCGTTGAGGTCAATGGTCCGACAGCGCACATCGTAATTGCCGGGCTCGATCCCCTTCAGCAACGTGGCCCAGTGTGCAAGGGTGTAGCGCATGGGCCAATGTTCCGGTTGGCCGTTTCTACCAAAGAACTGCACGTTGTCCGGCAGCCTGCCGTCGGGCAGGTCACCACCCCATCGGCTGGGTGGCGGCAGGATCGTCGCATCTCGCCAAGGTGCCCTGTTAAAGTATGGATCGTCCTCAGGCCACTCGTTCTCCTTCGGATTGATCCAAATCTGCACCTTGCTAAGACCGCCCACGCCAACCTGTGCCCATCCGGTCACCGGGATCGGCTCCCCAGCCTTGGCCTTTTCCGGCTTAAAGTGAAACCGGCTCATGGTTTTCATCCAGCTGTCGATGTCGTTGTTGCCACCGGCATAGGTATCATTGGCCTGATAATTGTTGGTAAGCACAACGCTCTTAAGCCACTTGACTGACTTGAAGCCGTAGGCATCGGGTACCAGCATTCGCACTGGGCCACCTCGTTTGCCAGTGAGCCATTGACCATTGAGCTTGTAACAGAGGATCACCGGGTTGTCGCCCGGCGGATCCTCAAGCACGCGGCCGATCGGCAGTGAACTCCGGAACATCTGCTTGGGATCCTCGTTGTGATGGCCGTAGTAAAACACACGCCGGATGTTCACCGTTGGTTTGGTGGCCCAAATAACATCGCGCAGCGGCACCCCCTCCCACAAGCCCATGCCTAGAAATTCACTCATATTGTTGCAGGTCATGACCTTGAGAAACCGCACCGCATGTTGCCCGGCGAGCTTCATGAGCCCGTTGAAATCCAGCGCGTTGCCCTTCGCCCTCGAGAGCGGGTTGCCCATCTGCGGATTGCTCTCGGGATCCGGCACAACATCGAGCTTCCAGGTTTCCCGTTCCAAGCCGACCTCAAGGCGCTTGGCCAAAGGCAGTGTGTACGGCAGGGGATCGCCACGCTCAACCGTGTCGAAATCATCCTGAGGCGTGAAATATCCCAAGTCAGCCGTTGCCTCATCGAGAAGGGCTTGGTCGGAATACGCCCAAGCCTGCAGAGGCTTCAGCGCGGCAAAACCAACCGCACCCAGTTGCAAGAAGTAACGCCGCGTCACGTTGAGGTGTTGCTGATGGAGTTTGCTTGAGAGATACATTGAACGCGAGAGATTGTGTCCTCAACACTTCTAGACAATCAAGAAAACGCTTGGCTAAATAACGGACTCCCGGGCTCGTCCATCCAACCGCCTCTTGCCTGCCGAACTTGTTTTTGAAGGATTGGGTTTGTTAATTTTCAACCATTTTTCTAGGTTTCCCAGCCAGTAGTCTTATGAAGTCACTCCTACTAACAACCACCTTAGCTGTGTTGCTGGCAGGATGTGCAACTCCAGAGCCAGCAGCCATTCTAACGCCCGGGACACCCATTTGGGCTGCTGCCGAGGCAGGGAACAGGGAAGTCGTCCGGCGGCACCTGGTTGCTGGTACCGATGCGAACACCAGGGACGGACAGTACGGCGCATCGTCCCTGCATTGGGCGGCGTGGTGCGGCCACTCGGATATCGTGGAACTACTCATCGCAACCAAAGCAAACGTGAACGCGGTGAACTCCGACGGCGAAACGCCACTCGATTGCGCGGAAAACTTCTCCCAAAACGAAATCATCGCTCTCCTCCGCAAGCATGGCGGCAAAACAGCTGCAGAATTAAGGGATGAAAAATCAAAATGAATGATGGCCTGACGTTTCCTTGTAGCGCGGCACTCAGGGCAATCCTGTTGATTGGTATTTTTCAAGGTGTCACGGCGCAATTCTCTGCAACGTAGCAAACCGGTTCACCTGCAATTGTCGATGGGGGGAAATTGGCCAAGCGGCCCCCGGATAATGCCAAAGCCGAACCACGAGCCACCCCGATAAACCGAAGGGTTCACGCCTTTTACTATCCTTGGTTTGGGAATCCAGAAACCGATGGCGCTTACGATCACTGGAATCATGCCGTCTCCACACGGAGTGGTCCCCCCAAATCGTACCCAGGCGGTGAGGACATCGGGGCCAATTTCTATCCCGACCTAGGTTGTTACAGCGTGAATGACCCTGCCACGCTCCGGAAACACATGGGACAGCTTAGACAGGCAGGGGTCGGAACCATCTGCGTGTCCTGGTGGGGGAAAAATTCGTTCACGGACCGCACGCTGCCTGCACTTTTCGATGCGGCGCAAAAGGAAGGCATCCGGATTAATTTTCACATAGAACCCCACATTGGCCCAGGCGGCCGCAACCCGGGCACAGTCCGTGAAGCCATCACCTACCTGTTGGACCGTCACGGCTCCCATCCCGCCCTTTACCGGGACAGCAGGCAAGGGAATCGCACCATGTTTTATCTCTATGATTCCTACCTGACGAAGCCCAACGACTGGGCCACGGTTTTTTCTCCCAACGGAGCGCAAACGATTCGGGGAACTCAGTACGATTCAATCATCATCGGCCTATGGGTTAAGGAAAAGGAGGGTGAATTTTTTTTGAAGGGACATTTTGACGGTTTTTACACCTACTTTGCCATAGATGGATTCACCTACGGCTCGACTCCGTCCAACTGGAAATCCTTGGCCTCTTGGGCGAAAAAAAATGACAAACTGTTTATCCCCTGCGTAGCGCCCGGCTACGATGACACCCGGATCCGACCCTGGAACGGACGCAATACGAGGGGCCGAGAGAATGGCTCGTATTACGATCGCGGATTTGAAGCAGCCATCAAGGTTGAGCCCGATGTGATCGGAATCACCTCATTCAACGAATGGCATGAGGGAACACAAATTGAACCAGCGATACCCAAACGGATTGATGTCTACAAATACGAGAATTACCTACCCCGGAATCCCAACTGGTACCTCGAGCGAACCGCGCATTGGGTGGGACGGTTTTAGTGAAAGGCGAAGCACTTGCCCAAGATCACGTCCATTGCCCATTACCGTTTGACAGCATTGAGCGAGTTGGTACATTCGCCCGACAACTCGCACCTCAAAATGAAACCAAAATCAAACCGGGCATTCACGCTGATTGAACTTTTGGTGGTCATTGCCATCATTGCCATCCTTGCGGCGTTGCTGCTGCCGGCTCTGGCCAAGGCGAAGGGAAAGGCCAGGCAGACCCAGTGCCTCGGCAACATGAAACAGATCGGCATCGCACTGGTGCTTTACGAGAACGACTTCGAGAAATACCCGCCCAAGGCGTCGCAGGTGCCGGACTTCATGAACAAGCGCAACTCCTACTGGCGCAACAACTGCCTATACGCCATCGCGCCCTATCTCCAAAAACAAGATCGACCCAGCACCGAGGTATACACGTGCCCGGATGCGAAAAAACCGGGTGACGCCTCGGACGCCACCAAAACCAGTGCCACCAGTTACCTGCCCAACGGCGTCGTAATGGACATGTCGATGGACCGCGTACTCAACCCTTCGGAGGTGGCGATCATTCAGGAAACCGTTCGTCTTGTGAGCTACACGGCATTGCGCCCCTCCTACGGCCCATCATTCGGTGGCTGCGGCAAGGGCATGTACACCTACTGGCATCACTCAAGAGGTCCCAAATCAGACTGGTACGCCTCCGTGCATTTCAAGGGCGGGAACCTCGTCATGTCCGACGGCCATGCTGAGTATCGCAAGGCATCCGCACTTCGCGCCAAACACTTCGGTCTGACGGACGGCCCGTCAGGACGAGCTGAAGACACTCAATCCGCACCCGATAATGCCTGCTATAAGCCTGCCTTCGGATATTGACGGTGAGTATGCCAAGCGATATTTCCTCTCCACTTGGCCTAGCGCTTAGCTGCCGGAGGCAGTTCACAAACGGCCGACCCGAGCATGGTGAGCCTTTTTTCCAACGGAACTACCCGGTTGAACTTCAAGATCAGCTCTTGGAGGCAATCAAGTAATGATTCGCGTAGCGGTCTCGACAGCGAGTCCTTATGGATTCACGGTCGCCAAGCCATGGCTCACCTGAAAACCGGTCCACGTCGAGATGTCCCATTTGGTAGCGACTGTGTCCTTTGCATATGATGTCAGACAGGAGAAGACCTACCGAGGTGCTCTGGAATACACCACGGCCGTTGAACCCGGTGCAGTAGTAAAGCCCCTCGACATCGTGCACCGGACCGCAGAGCGCATGCCCATCGGGGGTGAAAGTCATGATGCCCGTTGTGACACTCATGGGTGTTCGTTCGTTGATGAATGGGAATCGCTGCGATGCGGCCTCGATCAGCAAAGCAACATTGAGGTTGTCCCTTTGAATCCGAATTTCCGACATTTGGAAATCCTCGGGCAGTGCTTCCATGCTGTATTCAACAGGCTCCTCTTCGTACGACCCAACCAGTAGCCCACCCATCTCGGGTCTCGAATAAATGCGGTTGGCCCTGTCCCTAATGGCCGCATCCGTTGGAGAAATCTCCACCCCCTGAACCGGCTCCGTCACCAGATAGTAATGCCCCAGCGTCGCGGTCGCCATGGGAGTCTGCGTCAACTCCGCAACCAGATAGGACCACGGACCGGCCGCGTTAACCACAACTGGAGCAAAAAAGGATGCACTGGCTGTTTGGACGCCCTTGACCCTACCCCCCGACATCATGATGTCCTCCACGCGTGTCTGGGACAAGAAAGTGGCCCCGGCATCCCGCGCTATCCTGATGTAGCCGTTCAACAGTTCGCTGGGCGCGAAATGCCCGTCGGTCGGACAGTAGCAAAACTCAATCAGATCGTCAGTTCGCATGCAAGGCAGCCGACTTTTGGCGAACTCCATGTCCACAAGATCGATATCGAAACCGATGGTCTTTCCAGATTCAACAAAGTCCCTCAATTCCTCTGCACGATCCTCGGTGGCGGCGACGTGAAGCGATCCCGTCCTAGTAAAGATTTTCTCGTTGAGTTTCCTCTCCATTTCGCCAACCACCTCAATGCCCTCCATGAGAAGCCGTGTTTCGATCGGGTTGCTCCGCAACTGAGCTCCCAAACCAGCTGCCTGTCCGGTTGATCCGGAACCAAACTGGGCCTTGTCCAATACAAGGACACTCCTGCCCTGAAGCGAAAGCTGCATTGCGGTGCTGCAACCCGATGCGCCACCACCAATGATAATCACGTCAAAAGTCCTGTTCATCAGCCCTTTGAATCTTATGCGAGAAAAACTATCATGGGACATATTTTCCAATCAACATCCTAGAGAAAATGCGAGACTGTACGGGCCACGCGGCGGCCGTTGAAGTAGCACCACTGCGCGCCATGGAACCCACCAAGCACGTTGCCAGCGGCAAACCAACCCGGCTGTGAGAGCGCTTGACCACGTGCCAATTGCAGTTGTCGAGATGGTAGCTCGACGGCCAGACCACCCAGTAGCGCCAGCTCGGTGTTAGGCACCAGTTCCCCACAAATAATCACGCCGTCCCCGGGCCACTCTTTCCCATCGTTTGACTTTATACCGACAAAGTAGCGGTCACCCTTTATCTCAACAGCCGTCACGCCACCCGGCCAATCAGGGCGTGTCCAGCGACGGAAAAAAAACCGCTCAAACAACCCAGCACTGGGGCCACGTCGCTGGTCGATCATCACCGGCTCGTCACTGCCCGCATCACGCATCTTCGCCGCCGCCGAGTAGGCGATCAGGTCCGAGCCAACGACGACCGGCTTGCGTGCGGGGAGCAACCCGTGACCATCCAGCCAGCCAGTCAGGTGGCGCGTGAAACCGACCCGCGACGTTCGCGCACCGGCGAGCCAACCCTTCTCGGCGGGTGTCTGTTCGCGCGCACCGGCTGTCAACACGACGGCATCGGCGGTGATGTCGCAAACACCTTCCTGCCCAAGCAGAGTCAGTCGTTTTTCAGCGGGATCAATTTTTGTCACCTGCGTGCTCAACCGAATCGCGGTGTCGGTAAGAGCCAGACGCTTAGCCAATCGCCCAGCCAGTTCTTCGCCGAACACCACCCGACCACGCGTCCACTCAACAAAGGTCGGCACACCGCCCGGTTTTTTGCGATAACCCATCGGTGTGCCACCGATCTCAGTGCGGCGTTCAATCAACACGACCGGCCCAACACCGCGCTTGGCCAAGCCGACAGCCACGCCGATGCCGGCCGGCCCACCGCCAATGATCGCCACTTTAAAATGTTGCGCGTTGCTCATGCAGTAAACGCCCTTTGGCTAGGTGCGACCAACTCGCTGCCAGGACCATTCTTGGTGAGTTGCGAAATGGTGATGCCGGTGTGACTGGACATGATTTCCGCCAGCGGCACCTGGCAGTCGAATCCTTGACAGCGCCCCATCATCGACCTCGTTCGCCGCTTGAGCGCATCCATCGTGCGGGGCTTGAGTGGCGAATCGAGCGCGTCACGGATTTCACCTTCACTGATAACTTCGCAAAAACAAACGACGCAGCCGTGATCGACACGGGCATCGACTGTGTCGTTTGCGAACGGTCGCCGCCACCAACCGGGCCAAGCGCTCTCAGGTCTGGTATCCAACGCTTCGATGTCAGGTGAAAGCTCAAGGCCAAGCTCTTTTTGCATCCCATCGATCAAGTGACGCGCCAGCGAAATCGAGGCGGTCAGCCCGGTGGAGCGCACGCCGGTGAGCGTAACCAGACCAGGGGCGCCGTCGTTGTAGCGAATCACGTAACTTCCCTGGTTGCAGGCACATCGTGCTCCGGCATAAGTGGCGACGACCGGCTGCTCAGTCAGGCCGCTGACCAAACACGAGCCGCCCTCGATGACCCTACGTATACCCTCGAGGGTGGTATGCGCAGCCTCTGGATCATCGAGTGGCAAATCCTCGGCGGTCGGCCCGACGAGCAGATTCCCGAAAATGGTCGGCGAGACCAGCACGCCCTTGGTATTCACTGTGGGCACCGGCAGCAGGATGTGCCGCACAAGCGATCGGGCGGATTGGTCGAACAACACGAACTGGCCGCGGCGCGGATTGATGTCAAAGGCGCCGCCACCGTAGCCGTCCGCCAACCGGCGGCTGCCTAGCCCGGCGGCATTGACGATGCGACATGCCGGCAGTCGGTGGCCGTCGGCGGTGATGAGGTGATGCAGTGCTTGGCCCAATTCCACGCCGGCGATGTCCACGCCGAGCAAAAGATCAATGCCGTTGACCAAGGCCACCTCAGCGTAGGCAATCGATGCCATGAACGGATCGATCATCGACTCGCGTGGTACAAGCAACCCGCCGCACACGTCGGACGAGGCATTGGGCTCGCGTTCGCGAACCTCTGCAGCGCTGAGGATGCTCACGTCCGTAGCACGGTTGGCGTAGGCATTTTTTTTAGCGACCTCGAGCTGGCGTTCCTGCTCGTCGGTCACTGCCATCATGATGCCACCGATCGGATCGAGCGGGATTTTCAACCGCGCGGCCAGATCCGGCCAGTAAGCCGCAGCCTCGCGGAGCAATTCCGACTCGAGTGTGCCCGGCTTGGCATCATAGCCAGTATGGATGAGCGCGCTGTTGGCCTTGCTGGTGCCTTCGCCAACATCATGCAGGCGTTCGACCAAAAGCACACGCAAGTCGTACATCGACAGCCGGTACGCCAATGCACAGCCGACCACACCCGCGCCGACGATAGCGACATCGTAAGGCTTGGAGCCAAGCTGAACCGGACTAATGAAACGCAGTGCTTCCTCGCACGTGCCGCACGGCCAGTTGTAAAACAGTCTGCCACGAATCTTCGGTTGCCATGTGCCAAACTGCGTCATTCCGGGGGCAGCCATCAACTCACAAAACCCATTGACCAGCAAGCTTGGCCAAGTGGCACACTAGCGGGTTGCGCAACGGTGTTGCCTGCCGCTACAATCCACCCATGCGATTTCTCCCTGCCTTTTTCCTGTCAGTGTCGATGGCGACAGCCCTTCCGCTTGGCCAAGCGGCCCGGCCGAACGTGATCCTCGTAATGACGGATGATCAGGGGTATCCCGAACTCTCCGTGCACGGCAACCCGGTGCTCAACACACCGTTTCTCGATAAGCTGCACGGGCAGAGTGTGCGACTCACCGACTATCACGCCTCGCCGATGTGCACACCGACACGCGGCTCACTCATGACTGGACTCGACCCGGCGCGCCACGGGGCAATCAACGTGAGCAGCGGCCGCACGCTCCTTAGGAAGAACCTCCCAACGATGGCCGGCCTGCTACGCGAACAAGGCTACCGCACTGGCATCTTCGGCAAGTGGCACCTCGGCGACAATTATCCGTACCGTCCGAAGGATCGCGGCTTCGACGAGACGTTGTGGTTCCCCTCCTCACACATCGGCTCCGTGCCGGATCAATGGGGCAACAACTACTTCGACGACACCTACCGATGGAACGGCAAACGCAAAAAATTCACCGGCTACTGCACCGATATTTTCTTCGATCACGCCATCGACTGGATCAAGCGCAGCGCCGCTACCGGGGAACCGTTCTTTGCCTACCTGCCAACCAACACACCGCACGGGCCGTTTTACGCGCCGGACGAGGACATCGAGGTAATGGAGGAAATGGCGGCCAACGCCAAGCTGCCACGCATGACACCCCGTAGTAAAAGCAACCTCGTGCGCTACCTCGCGATGATCCGCAATGTCGACACCAACATGGGCCGACTTATGGCATTTCTCGACGAGGCCGGCCTGGCGGAAAACACCATCCTGCTTTTCATGACCGATAACGGCAGCACCTTCGGCCACGCCTATTATCCCGCCGGCATGCGCGGCCGCAAAACCCAACTCTGGGAAGGCGGCCACCGTGTGCCTTGTTTCATCCGCTGGCCTGGCGGTAGCCTCGGCAAGCCGCGCGACATAGGTGGCCTGACTCAGACACAGGATCTGCTCCCGACGCTGCTCGACCTTTGCGACATCGAAGCCACTCACAAATTCGATGGTATGAGCCTGGCCTCAGCCCTTCGCGGCGAAGCCGAGTTGCCTGCTGAACGCATGCTGGTCATCAACTACAGTCGCATGCCCGGCAGCCTCGATTTTCCCACGCCAGACTCACCCTCCATCCTGAGGCGTGAAAGCGGTGCTGTGCTTTGGAAACGGTGGCGCATGCTGCGCGACAGCGAACTGTACAACCTCGAGACCGATCCGCTTCATAAAAAAAACGTGATCGATAGACACCCCGACGTGGCCGCGAAAATGCGGGCGCACCTAAACGACTGGTGGACCTCCGTTCGCGACACCGCCAACGAACCGCAGCGGGTGATCATCGGCCACGACGCCGAAAACCCGATGATGATCACCGCCTGCGAGTGGCTCGACGTGTTCATCGACCAGCAGGGGCAGATCCGGCGTGGCGACCAGAAAAACGGCTACTGGGAACTCAACGTCGCCCAAGCCGGCCGGTACGAGTTCGAGCTGCGCCGTTGGCCGCGCGAGGCCGACCTTCCGCTAGGGGCAGCATACAATGGCCAGGGCGCGCTGCCGATTACCGAAGCGCGGTTGTTTGTGAACCGCGAATTGGCAATCCAGCCGGTAAAGCCAGGCGACAAGGCCGCAACGTTCACCGTGACCCTCCCGCTTGGCCAAGTTCGCCTGCACACCTGGTTAGCCGAGGGCCGATCGAATCCCATTTGCGGTGCCTACTACGTCTACGTGAAACGACTCTGACATGACAAAAAAAAAACCCTTCCACTTGGCCAAGTGCCTGGCTGTCCTGACCGGCGCGTTACTGCTCAACAGCGGCTTGGCCGCCGAACGCAAGACGGAAAACCTGATTCTGATTACGCTCGACGGTTTGCGGCATCAGGAACTGTTTGGGGGGCTCGACCTTGAGGTTCTCAAGGCAACGACCAAGGACGGCAAACCGGGAGGCACCAAAACCCACAACCGCTTTTGGGCCGACACACCGATAGCGCGCCGCGAAAAACTCATGCCGTTCTTCTGGCGCGAATGGATGCAGCAGCACGGTTCCGTTGCCGGCAACCCGCAAAAAGGAAGCTCCGTGCGCCTTGCCAATCGGCTGCTTTTTTCCTATCCCGGCTATTCGGAGATCCTCACTGGTCAGGCGCGGGACGACCTGATAACCAGCAATGACAAGGTCCTGAACCCCAACCCCACCGTGCTCGAGTTTCTCCGGCGCAAATTGGGTTTGCCGCAACAACAGGTCGCCGCGTTTGCCTCGTGGGACGTGATTGGAGTGGCAGTGCAGCACAAGGCAGGCGCGGTTTTCACCAACACCGGATACGAGGCCTACACGCACGCTGATCCGGTTATCCGGTCCATAAGCCGGCTACAGTTCGAGATGCTTACGCCGTGGGACACGGTGCGGCATGACGAGATCACCTTCCGGCTTGCCATGGCGCACCTCAAGACCCACCGGCCTCGGGTGTTGTATCTCAGCCTCGGCGAGACCGATGACTGGGCGCACGACAAACGGTACGATCGTGTTCTTGCCGCCATCGCCCGGTTCGACATCTTCTTCAAGGAACTATGGAATTGGCTTCAGAATGAGGCACAATACCGGAACAAGACCACCCTGATGATCACCACCGACCACGGCAGAGGCGATATTTCTCTGAACTGGCACAGCCACAATGCACAGATCAAGGACGCCAAAAATACCTGGCTGGCTGTCATCAGCCCAGACAGTCCGCTGCGCGGCGAGTGGACCGATGGAGAGCCGGTCGTGATGGATCAAATCGCCGCCACCCTCTGCCACTTCTTGGGACTCGATTACAGCGAGCAAAACCCAAAAGCTGGCAAACCGATCGCCCGAATCTTCGGGAAATGAAAACAAAACCAAGCCTAGGGTTTACTCTTATTGAACTATTGGTCGTGATCGCCATCATTGCGATTCTGGCTTCCCTGTTATTGCCAGCCCTGAGTCGCGCGAAGCTAAAGGTCAAGGGAATCAAATGTGTCTCCAATCTCAAGCAGCTTGGCCTGGCTCACAAATTATACACCAATGATACGGGAAGTATGCTGCCGTTTGAATCACCCACCCGCCAATACGTCTGGCTGGATCAGTTAAGCAAAAACTACTCCAAGGTGGACGAGATACGAATTTGCCCCGTGGCTCCCGTCGATCCGTCGAAACTCGGAACAGAGGGAACCGCGACAAGGGCGTGGTCGAACAAGGGTATAAACGGGCGCACGGGCAAACCTTGGGCCGGGAGCTATGGGTTGAATGGATGGACTTATGCCGGGGATTGGCCTCAAAGCTGGGTAACACAGCACGGGATGGCCAGAGATTTGGCCTTCCTCAAGGACAGCGATGTTCTGACTTCCTCGCGCACGCCACTATTTTGTGATGCCATGTGGCGCAACCAATGGCCCATGGTCAAACAGAGTCCGGCTTCAAGCCTGTCCAGAGGCAGCACAGAAAATGTGGGGTTTTCCAGAATCACCCTCACCAGACATGGAAGCGTCTCGCCAGGGGAGGAGTTTCGAGCAACAAGTAAAAACCGAAAATTGCCCGGCGCCATCAACGTCGTGTTTTCAGACGGCCATGCTCAACTCATCCAATTGAATGATCTTTGGTCGTTAAAATGGCATCAAAAATATGGGGATTGATGATACTGATCGCCCCATGAAAAGCCTCCTCATCACAACAATCGCAGCCATCGCGTCGTTGGGGTGTTCGATAACGCAGCGACCCGTATCACCGCCGAATAGTCATGCGAAAGAACCGCTTCGATTCCAGATCACCAGTCGATTGGAGATACCAAGCGACGATGGCCAGCAGGGAGTCGCGACGGATGGAAAACATGCCTACGTTCAAAATACGCAGCAATTGTTCAAATACCAACTGGACGGCACACTCGTTAAAGCTGGGCCCAAACTGGAGTTGCATCACGGAGGTATCGTTTATGTCAATGGCCGTGTTTACGCAGCTGTCAGCAGTTGTGAACCGACGGGTTCAACCCAACATCACGTGCATGTTTATGATGCCCAGTCACTCGCATTAATCGAGCAACACGACCTGGGGCCACACTTCACCGTTTGCGCTGGTGGAATTGCACACCGAGAAGGTCACTTTTTTGTGGCAGAGTCCTTTTTTGACGATGAACATCTCGATCGAGTCGTGGAGTTCGACTCATCCTTTCGGCACATCAAAACCCATGCCATTGACTTCAAATCTCCGTTTGGAATCCAAGGCCTGGAATACCTGCCTACCACCGACCAGTTCCAAGTCCATTCTCACGGCAAGACGTTCTATCGGATCAATAGCCACTTCGAGCGTGACTCGTTAATCACAGGCCAAGCGGAATTTGAATTGCAAGATTTGGCCCAGCTCAACGCCGAAACCCTTTTGGTGAATCATCGAGACGCCCAAACACTGGAATTCATCAAACTCAAGATGGAACTCGAGTGAAGGATTTTCCCCGTTTGACCGCGAACCGCTGGTGTCACTGACGCTCAACCACCGGCTAATGGCTGTCACGCCTCCGGCGTGAAAAACGGCCCATGCTGCCTCAACCTCGGGCCGCCCGCTTGGCCAAGCGGGGATGATTGGCAAGACGGACTCTAGCCGCTGCCGCCAGTGTGGGGAAATGTGACGTTGCCTGGCCTGCACCGGGCGGCTACCGTCTGGCGGCATTCAGACTTATGGGTAGATCGTCGATCACAACAATCGCAGCCATGCTGTTGGTGGGCTGCGCCAGTAATGACGGGGGCATAAAAGGTGACATGATAATGCAAGCTTCATCCCCTTTGGCTGAAGCAGCCAGAGTCGGGAATGCTGGGGAAGTCATTGTTCTTCTTGCCGAAGGTAATGATATAGATGAGCGAGATATTCAATATAATGCGACTGCTTTACAGTGGGCAGCTGAATATGGTCATAAAGGCACAGTTGAGATTCTCATCAGTAATGGGGCAGATTTGAATGCGTTAAACAATCAAGGCAGAACTGCATTGCACTGGGCCGCTTTGAATTCCAAATTGGAAACCTGCGAAGTGCTAATCAAAAAAGGGGCGAAATTAAGTATTAGAGATGAAAATGAAGAAACCCCCATTGATTTCGCTATATCTAATGGAAGCTCAAATAATAATGAGACTATTGTTCTTCTCCGCAAACACGGCGGCAAGACGAGTGAAGAATTGAAGGCTGAAGGCAAATGAAAAAACTACTAACTGCAACCATAGGTACCGTTGCGCTGGGGTGGCTCGCTGCCCCGGTGGCGAACGGCAACGATTCGCACAAGCCGCTTTTTGACGGCAAATCACTTGAAGGATGGGAGGTGCTCGAGGGTGAGCAGCGGCTTTGGCGGGTGGAGGACGGGGCCATCACCGCCGGCTCGCTGACGGAGAAGGTGCCGCACAATTCCTTCCTCGCCTCGAGGCAGTCGTTCCACAATTTCGAGTTGCGGCTGAAAATTCGCATCACTGGGACTGAGGGATTCGTCAATTCCGGCATCCAGATTCGTAGCGTGCGGATTCCCGGCAGCCACGAGATGATCGGCTACCAGGCGGATGCCGGCCGGGACTGGTGGGGCAAGCTGTATGACGAGTCGCGCCGCCGAAAGGTGATTGGCGAACTGATCGATGCGGAGGCCGTCCGCCGCGCCGTCAAGCCGGACGGCTGGAACGACTACCGCATCCGCGCCGAGGGCGGGCGCATCCGATCGTGGATCAACGGCGTGGCGGCCCTCGACTACACCGAGTCGGAGCCGGACATCCCGCAGGACGGCCAGATTGGCCTGCAGGTCCACGGCAATGGCAAAACGGTGGTGCAATTCAAGGATGTCACCATCCAGACGCTGCCCCCCACACCCAACGCGCCGACCTGGAAAAAAGCCGACCTGCCAAAAGGCAACACGAAAAAAAGCATAAAAGAAAAATGAAAAACATCCTGTCCGCAACACTGGCTGTGGCACTCTTGATCGGGTGCAGCGGTAGAACACACACTCACGATGAACCGACCACCCCGAATCTTCAGCCGGAGGTTGATGAACTCAAAACGAGGGTGTCCAATCTGGAGTCCCGGTTGACCGAGCTTGAGTTAGCTGCCCCCACCCCCGATGCCAACGCTCCGGCTGCGGTCGCCCTGCCGCCTTCCATGAGCCTCTGGACCGCGGCAGCCAAGGGGGACCGAAAGGAAATCGAACTGCACATCGCCACCGGAACGAAACTGAACGCCAAGGACAACCTTGGCCAAACCGCGTTGCACCTTGCAACCGCGAACAACCACGCCTATGTCATCAAGCTGCTGCTCACTAATGGCGCGGACACCGACGTCCCGGATGAAAAAGGGGACACCCCACTCGACTGGGCAGTCTCCTGGAACCGCACCGAGGCCGCCAACACCCTCCGCAAACACGGTGCAAAGACGGGCGGGGAATTAAAGGCTGAAGGCAAATAAGGCCAAGCGCTTGGCCAAACTGGCTGGGATTACTTCACCGAGCGGGTGAACAACTTCTTCTGGTTGGTGCGCAGTGTGACCGGGCTTTTGGCGTCCATATCCTGCCACGGGCCGTGGATGGTCGGTGCGGTTTGCAGGCGGCCCTCAAAGGTGAGTGTGATCGTACCGTCTCCGTTGTTGCCGAAGCCAAGCGGAGGAGGCGTGACCTGTCCAGCGACAGTGAATTCGGTCGATGCCAGTGATCGGTAGCCATCTTTCGAAAGAAACTGCACGCGGTATTGACCCGCAAGCAGCCCGGCAGCAAAGGTCACGCTGCCGTTTGCCAAGCCGTCACTGGGGGTTCGGGTCCCACCAACGTATGCCCAGTCGATGCTGCTGGTCTCACCGCGTGGCATGAGGCTGATCCAGTCACCCGGGTTTCCGGAGCCATTGCTAAAATTGACTGTGATGGCTTCTCCCGGGTCGTAGTTCAGCTTGCTGGTGGCCACCCCAGGAGGATGAACCACCATGAAAGCCGCCGCATTGGAAAGCTGGTTGTAGCCGTCGTTCTTGAAGTAGCGCGCCACGTAATCCCCCGCCGGCAGCCTGTTGGTGAAGGTCAAGGAGCCGTCGGAAAAACCTTCGCCTGCCGTGCTGCTTCCGTTGACATACACCCAGGCCAAGCTGCCCTGCTCGCCGGGATTCATGTCCAAGCGATAGATACCGATCCAATCCCGTGGATTGCCGGGGCCATCGCTGAAATTCACCGTGACCGGTTCACCGATGAGATAGCGATCCTTGTCCGTGGCCAAGCCGGAAAGGGTCGGCTCCGGCTCAATGTCAGCAGCCACGGTAATATTATCGACTGCCCACCAGTTGTCATAACCCTCGTAATCCCAAGCCACGACGGCTGACTTCGCCCCCACAGGGTTGTTCAGTTTCAACGAGATAGTTTCATTATAAAAAGTTGGAGTCTGTGAATTGAGCTCGAGCAGGGTGACCGGCTCGCCGCCATCATAAGCCACAGTGACCCGTGAACTGGACGAGTCAAACAGCTTGATCTTTATATCATCGATATAATGTTTCTGGTGGGCGCCACCAGTGCGTGCGGCAAACAGGAACTGTGCAGCCTCAATTGGGGACAGGTCGATTGGCGCGTTCTTGATCACGTCATAGCCACGGAAGTTGACAGTCGCCAATCCATCCGCAACCCGGATGTTGACATCAGTCCATTGCGAGTTGTGCCACATCATCAGAAATTCACCGTCTTCCTTGACAAATTTCTCACTGTCGGAAGCGCCGGATTGCCCGTGAAACTTCTGAATGGCAATGGATTTTTTACCGTTAAAAATCTCGATTGCAGGTGCCTCGCCTCCGCCCGAGTCCCAGGCATCAAAGCAAACCCGGAAGGCCGCATCGGGAGCACCCTCCTCCGCCGGATAAGCCAAAGTCGGCAGGTTATTTCCGATGCTCACACTCAAACCGTCCGCCGGGCGTCGGGTGCCCCTGCCCATGAACAACCGAAAGCTGATTTCGAATTCGTTAAACGCTGCGCCATTCGAAAAATCACCAATCAACATACCGCCGCTCTGCGAATAAACATCTTCTGTAATCTTGAGGATGCCGAAGAGTTTCAGCCACGGCCAAGCGCCCCCCGTTCTCATAAACTGCATGGCCTGGACGGCCGAGCCGGCAATGGTGACCCCTTCGCCCACGTCGTCCCCTTCGAAGTCCTCCTCGAACGATGCAAGTACCCGCTTCCGCTGCATTTGCCGCCAACTGGAGTCGTAGGTCAGGACGAGTGAACCGGCCTGTGCATCGGCGATGTCAATCACCGGAGTTTTCAACGATGCATTAAAATTAGCTTCAATATTTTCTGCATACTGTTCCGAGTCGGCGACAGCAATCAAGCCGCTGCCTTTAGTAAACTGATCCCGTTCCGGGCCGGCGGTCTTCTGCCATGAAACCGGATCCAAAAATGTCCAGCCGTCAAATTCTACCACACCGTTATCAGTGCCACTGGTAGGCCCATGATCCTCGCCACGCACCATCATCCAGTCGGTTGGAGGTGCTGCAGTCCAGTCTGTGCCATCACCCGATTGACTGTCCGAAACCCACGGACCCAGTGTTAACTGATCAAAATCTTCGACCAAATAAGCTCCCTCGGGCAGTTCCACAGAAAGCAACGCCGACTTGCTCGTTACCTGGCCACCGATGTTGCTGACCATCACAACATATTGTCCAGAGTCCTCGGCCTCAAGTTCCGTCAGTTCCAAAGTGTTATGTTTGCCGCCTTCGACCGGTTTTCCGTTGTGCAGCCAAAAATAGTTGATCGGCTCGGTACCCTCCGCAACGATCTGCAGGGTGACGGTCTCCCCGAGAGTGGTGGTCGTTCCCTCCGGCTGGATCATGATCTGTACCGGCTCAATAACGTTCACTGATATGGCATCAGACACCGCCTCGCCGGCAGCGTTGCTGACGGCTACTGAATAATCCCCCGCGGCGGCGGGTGCCACCCTGACCAATGGGAGTACCGGGGAGGTTGCCCCCTCCAGTTCACTGCCGTCCTTGCTCCATTGATAGGTCAACGGCTCACTGCCAACCGTCGTGACACTCAGCTCAACGCTGTCCCGTTCCATCACGGACAGTGACTCAGTCAACTGCGTGATCTTCGGCGGCAGCAGCACCACCAACCCGGCGATCCTGCTTTTAGCGGTGCCGGCAGAATTGGATGCAACAAGGTGATACCCGCCCGCGTCCGCAGCCTGAACATTTGCCAAGCGCAATATCCCCTCCGTGCCGCCCTCGACCGGTTCGCCGTCGTGATACCAGGCGTAGGTGATCGGTTCGGTGCCCCTAACCACCACCTGCAGGGTCAAGGTTTCCCCGAGGATAGCGGTGGCGCTCTCTGGCTGCGTCACAATCCTCAGCGGCTCGATCACCTTGACCGTCACGACCTCCGACTCTGCTTGGCCGGCGGAGTTGGTCACCATCACCGAGTACCCCCCCGCATCTGTCGGTGTCGCCTTGGCCAAGCGTAGTGCCGGAGCAGTCGCCCCTTCGATCACATCGTCGCCCTTGCTCCACTGGTAGGCCAACGGCTCGCTGCCAACCACCGTGACACTCAACTCGACACCCTCCCCCTCGATCACCGTCAGCGATTCTGTCAACTGTGTGATCTGCGGTGGCACCAGCACTATCAGTTCGGCAATGTCACTAATCGCCGTGCCGCCTCGGTTTTGCACGATAACATTGTAACTTCCCGAGTCTGCTTCCTGTGACTTGGCCAAGCGCAGGATGCTCTCCGTGGCGCCCTCAACCAACTCGCCATCATGATACCAATAATAACTGATTGGTTCAGTGCCCTCGACCACCACCTCCAGCGTCACGGTATCGCCGACAATGGCGCTGCCTCCCTCCGGCTGCGTCACGATCCTGATCGGCTCGATCACCTTGACCGTCACGACCTCCGACTCTGCCTCGCCGGCAGCGTTGCTCACTGCTACCGTAAAATCACCCGCATCAGAAGCAGTCACGTCAGCGAGGGCCAGCCTCGGGCCGGTGGCTCCGTCGATCGCTTCGCCGCCCTTGCTCCACTGGTAGGCCAACGGCTCACTGCCATCTGCCGTGACGGTCAACTCGACACTTTCCCCCTCGATGAGGGTAAGCGACTGGCTCAACTGCGTGATCTCCGGGGGCGACATCACAGACAAGATCGCCGGCTTGCTGATCTCGATGCCGGTTGAATTCCTTACCAGAACATTGTACGCCCCGAAATCCGCAGCCTGCAGGTTGCTCAGGCTCAGCGTGCTCCCCCTTCCGCCATCGACCCATTTGGCGTCGTGCATCCAATAATATTCGATCGGCTCGGATCCTTCCACGACCACTGTCATGGTCGCCGACGCGCCGGCGACCACGAACACGTCCTGCGGCTGTGTCACGATCCTAACCGGCTCGGGCATGGTTACCGAGACGACATTGGAAACCACCTCACTAACGGCATTGCTGACCGTGACCGTGTAGTCGCCCACATCCGACTGGGTCGCGTCGGCCAGGGTCAGCACCACACTGGTGGCCCCCTCGATAGCCACGCCGCCCAGGCTCCATTGATAGCTCAGCGGCTCATCACCGATTGCCGTGACGGACAACTCTATGGTGTCACCCTTCGACAAGATCATCGACTCCGTCAGCTTCATGATCACCGGTGGAGCGGTGATCGTGAGGGTGGCCGTGTCGCTGGTCTCTGTTGCGCCCCATGGAAATCCTTCGTTGGAAACCACGACGTGGTACTCGCCGGCATTCGCCTTCTGCACGTCGGGAATGGACAGGATTCTTTCGGTCCCGTCCTCGATCAGCTCGTCTGCATAATACCATTGGTAGCTGATCGGGGCGGAGCCTTCAACAGACACGCTCAATTCCGCGGTCTCTCCGATCGTCAAGCTGACAGCTTCCGGCTGCAAAATAATTTTGGCGGGCTGGGCAGTCGTCGGCGTGATCACCATGACCTCGATCGGAACCTCGCTCTCTTTTTGCACTTCGAAATCACTCTGAATATGTGCAGGAGAAGTGCTTGTGACCGTCACCTTATATTTACCGGCATCGGCCGGCTCGATGTTGTCCAGGGTGATGGTCGGCGTGGTGCCACCCAGTATGGCTTCGCCATCCTTCTTCCACTGGTAGGTGAGTGGTGGTGTGCCTACTGCGGTGGCAGACAAATTGACGCTTCCCCCCTCCAGTGCCCATTGCCAATTCCCCTCCACAGTCTCCGGCAGCTTGGATTTTGCCAGCTCGATCTCGATATCGATCAGCACTGTCAACATAACTGGGTTGCTGGTTTCCTCGCCACCCCACGGCAGCTCTTCATTGGACACAATAACATGATAGCTCCCTGCTTCCTCGGCCGTCAGGTTTTTCAACTCAAGCGTGCTACCCGTGACCTCCTCGATGAGTGAATCGCTGTGATACCATTTATATGTGATCGGCTCTGTGCCTTCTGCAACCACTGAAAATGTATGGTGCTGACCCTCAAACTTGCTAACGTCAACCGGCTGTTCCTTAATCCTTGCAGCAGGGATTACGATTGTAATCACGGCCTCACCCACGAGCCGGCCGTCATGGCTGATCGCCAGCTTGTAGTCCCCAGCGGCATCGGCCTCAATACCGTTCAAGCTTAATGCTGCACTGGTTGCGCCATCGATCTCCATCCCGCCAAAGCTCCATTGGTAGGACAGAGGGGTCATGCCGGACGCCGTGACAGACAGCTCGATCGTTTCCCCTTCGTACACGGAAAGAGAGCCGGCGAGTTCCGTGATTGTCGTGGACGGCTTCACTTCAAGGGTGATCGTTTCGCTGGTGTACTCGCCAAGCCGATTTTTGGCCACAACGTAATACTCTCCAGACACCTCAACCCCCACCTTGGGCAAGCGTAGGGGATTATCTATTTTTCCAACCTCAATCTCGCCATTAAAATACCATTGGTAATCCATCGGCTCAGCTCCCGCCACCGTAGGAGTCAGCTCGATGTCGCCTCCCGCCAAGATAGGACCGTTCTGGCCCCATTCATACGTCAATAGCTCCTCTCCGGTCACCTCCGCCGTGGCAGCCAAATCCAGCCGGTCTGCATTTGACGATGTATTCAACTGCGTGATGGTCGGTGGCAACTCCACTTTCAATACTGCCGTGTCACTGGTCACCGATCCCGCGATGTTGGATACCACCACGTGGTATCCCCCCGCATCTTCCTCCTCCAGATTGGTTAATTGCAGGGTGCTCCCATTGGCACCGGCAACCAAGACTCCCATATGATACCATTCATAACTAATCGGCTCAGCACCCGTGGCAACCACTTCGATGCTAATGGTCGTGCCAAGGTCCGCGCTCGCACTTCGGCCCCCGGGAATTATTTTCCGAATCTTGTTATTAATCGTATCTGCTACATAAATATTTCCTGAACTATCCAATGCAATGCCACTGGGGTAGGCAAACTGAGCATCGCCCCCTGGACCATCGGCACTTCCTTTGGACCCACTTCCCGCCAGCGTGGTGACTACACCTTCCGGGGTGATCTTCCGAATCTTGTGATTACCCACATCTGCCACATAAACATTTTCAAAACTATCTAACGTCACGCCCCACGGGAACGAAAACTGGGCATCAGCCCCTAAGCCATCGGCACTTCCTGCAGCCCCACTTCCCGCCAACGTACTCACCAATCCCTCCGGGGTGATCTTCCGAATCTTGTTATTAATCGCATCTGCCACATAAACATTTTCAGAACTATCTAATGCCATGCCCAACGGAACCGAAAACTGGGCATCGGCCCCTAAGCCATCGGCACTTCCTGCAGACCCGCTTCCCGCCAACGTACTCACCAATCCCTCCGGGGTGATCTTCCGAATCTTGTTATTATGCATATCTGCCACATAAACATTTCCGGAACTATCCAATGCAATGCCACGCGGCCAGTAAAACTGGGCATCGGCCCCGGGACCATCGGCACTTCCTGAAGCCCCACTTCCCGCAAGCGTGCTCACCACACCTTCCGGGGTGATCTTCCGAATCTTGTGATTAATCAAATCTGTCACATAAATATTTCCGGAACTATCCAATGCAATGCCATTCGGCATAGAAAACTGGGCATCTGCCCCAGGGCCATCGATGCTTCCTTTGGACCCACTTCCCGCAAGCGTGCTCACCACACCTTCCGGGGTGATCTTCCGAATCTTGTGATTACCCACATCTGCCACGTAAACATTTCCGGAACTATCCAGTGCAATGTCACGTAGCCCGTCAAACTGAGCTTCGACCCCATTGCCATCGATGCTTCCTTTAAACCCACTTCCCGCAAGCGTGCTGACCGGGTAATCACTTTTATCTCCCGGCTGCTTCACGATGGTCACCGGCTCGACCATGGCAACCGCGATCTCAGCCGAACCCACAAGCACGGGGCCCTCGCTCACCGCCAAAGTGTAATTACCCGCAGCCGTTGATTTAAAATTGCCCAGGTTATATGTCGGGCTGGTTGCACCCTCCAACACCACATTGTCCCTGCTCCACTGGTAAGCCAACGCCCCACCGCCAAACGCCGTGACAGACAATTCGACACTTTCCCCCTCAATCACATCTATCGACCCGGTCACCTCGGTGACCGTCCGGGTCGCTGTAAGTATAAGGT
Organism: Verrucomicrobiota bacterium; assembly: GCA_030749225.1. Classification (GTDB taxonomy): domain Bacteria; phylum Verrucomicrobiota; class Verrucomicrobiia; order Limisphaerales; family UBA1096; genus UBA1096. The sequence goes on along the minus strand of JASMKO010000013.1, from coordinate 23,052 downwards.
TAAACATCTCGCTGGTATCGCGGCCAAGTCGGTTAGATGCAACAACATGGTACTCTCCCGAGTCTTCAACACTGAGTGCAGGCAAACGCAGTGGGTTATCCGTTTGCCCAAGCTTAGGCTGGCCATCAAAATACCATTGATAACTTATAGGCTCAGCTCCCGTCACCGTGGCAGCCAATTCAAAGTGGTCTCCCGCAACCCAGGTTCCATTCTGGCTCCACTGTTGGATCGTCGGCTCATCCCCATCCCCATCTCCAACCACCGCCATCGCAATCAAGTCGATACCGCCCCCGGCCGATTCAAACAACCCCGTGATGGTCGGCGGCAAGTGCACTGTCAGGGAGACCATTTCACTGGTTACCTTATTGGCAGCATTGGATACATCGACATAGTAATTCCCCGCATCCCCTGCCTCCAAATCGGTCAATGCCAGTATGCTTCCCGTTCCCCCCTCAATCGCTGCACCATCGCGATACCATTGATAACTGATCGGCTCAGTACCATCTGCCACCACTTCAAAGCTTATGGAACCGCCAAGATCCGCACTTGCACTTGCAATCGCACCGCCAAAAACGACAAGATTATCAATTGCCCACCACCAGTCGTTACCGGCCTCGCGCATGCCAAAGCTTAACTGGAGATTTTTTGCGCCGTCCGGGTTATTCAGCGGCAATGTCACAACCTCATTCTGGTTATTGCCGTGGTAGTTCGGGGACCCCCGATCCGACACCCAGGTCAAAATCTCGACCGGCTCCGCCCCGTCGTAGCTTGCCAAGATGTAACCTTCCTGATGGTAGTTGCCATCGAACTCTGGACGCCAGCTCGAGTGAAACCTCGCAGACAATGTCCCCGCGATGATGCCAGAAACATCGATTTTAGGTGTTTTCAATAAGGTCTTGTACCAACCATTGGCTGCGCTTCTGGCGTGCGGCTTGTCATCCCACTCGTCAGGATCGGCGACCGCCACCACATTCTTGGCGAGTGTGAACTGGGAACGTGTCTGGTCGCCGGCGGTCTTAACCCACCATTTGTAGTTCGCAAAACTCCAGCCGGCCCACTCGGAGACGCCATCGTTGTCCGGGTAGCCATCCTCATCCTTGTCCGCGACGTACCCCACGTGATCTTCGCTGTTGCCCGGCACACCGGAACGATCGACCAACCACCCTTTTGGCCCCGTGCGGGTCCAGGCTTTCTTACGGGAAAGGCGTTCATCCACATTCGGGCCTAGCTTAACATCGTCAAATGTCTCGTAGTAAACAGTCACCCCATCGGCTGAACCTCCTCCCGGCTGTGTCACGATAATCACCGGCTCGGCCGTGGTTACATTAATGACTGCCAGCCCCACAAGTTCCCCGGCTTTGGTCACTTCGACCTTGTATTCATCTTGAACTGAGTCCCCCACCACGCCCAAGTCCAATGTGGGAGCCGTTGCCCCGTCGATCAACTCCCCATTCCTACTCCACTGGTAGCCAAAGCTCCCCAACTGGATTCCGGAACCGTTATTAAATAGTTTACTGATGTCTTGGCTGGATAGTTCTCTTTTCCATATAGCTAATTCGTCCAGCTTACCGCTCCACCCGTCGGTGGCTAAGTTTCGTTCCAACTCCATGCCAAATTGGAAGAGACCCGCCGAACTCCATGGTCTCTCTCGATCGACATCAGGGTCATCGTCTTTACTTATCAGGATATTTCCATCGACATAGAAATCAGCCTTGCCATCAGGTCCAAATGTAATCGTATAGAGATGCCAATCTTGGTCCGTCCAATCGAATGCGCCAAGATCACGATTTCCATGTGTAAATAATGTTTTAGCGTCATTATTCACGCCAACTCGCATTACATTGCCCGCCTCGCTAGGTGTAGTATTGGAACCCCAAATTACATAGCCCCAAGTAGCACTTCCACCTGCCGGCGGTGCCCACTTTGCCCAAGCTGAAAAGGTATAAGAATCATTGTCGTTAAGTAACCCGCTTGCACCGATGCCGTCGAGCAAACCATCAACAGAAACCCAGCCGTTCTCATAGGTTGGCCCAGTAAGGGAGCCGTCGGCAGCAGTACGGTTAAACTCCAATCCTCCGTTGAATTTACCAATTGACCATGTGACATTGCCATTAAGAGTCCCATCGTTTTCACCTTTGACATCCGATACTGTGAGTCCATTGCCATCTTCGAGTGGATAATAGGCAACTAGATCGTTATCAAAATAGTTGACTATGTCTGATGGGGCTTCATTGGCGTCGGTTGCCGCGACGGACAACTCGACACTGTTCCCTCCCAAAACGGATATCGTCCCGATCACCTCCGTGATCGCCGGCGGGGTCACCACAGAAAGGGTAATGACTTCACTGATTGCCTCGCCGAGTCGGTTGGATGCGACCACATGATAATACCCGGAGTCCGCGACCTGAACATCAGCCAAGCGCAATGTGCCTCCCGTAACATCCTCGACGACCTCTTCCCCGTAATGCCATTGATAAGTGATCGGCTCGGTGCCGGTCGCAGTCACGGTCAGTCCAACATTGTCTCCCACCAGTATCGCGGCCTCTTCTTCCCAACGGGTGGTTGTCGGCTCCTCCTCATCCCCCGTTATCACGGCCGCTACGGACAACCCGATGGCAGCGCCATCGACCAACTTGGCCAAAGCAGCGATCGACGGCGAAATGTTCACCCCCAAGGTTACCGTGTCGCTGGTCTTGGTGCCGACGGCGTTGGAGACAGTCACGTAATAGTCGCCCGCATTCGCCTCCTCCAAATCGGTTAAATTCAACGTGCTGCCGGTGCCGCCCTCGACTGCTTCCCCATCAAAATACCATTCATAGCTCATTGGCTCGGTGCCGGTCGCAATCACCTCAAACGTAAAGGTGCCACCCATATCCGCGCGGCCACCGACTGGCTGTGTCACGATAACCGGCGGCTCGAGCAAATCGACAGTGATCTCGGCGGTACCAAGCAGGGTCTGATCGCGTTTTACCGTCAGCTTGTACTCACCCACAGCCGCCTGATCCACATTTTCCACTGCATATCCGGGATTCGTCGCCCCATCGATCGTTGCCCCGTCCTTGCTCCACTGGTAGCTCAATGTCCCAGCACCCACTGCGGTAACGCTCAATTCGACGTTGCCCCCCTCAGCCATACCGATCGCTCCGGCCAGTTCTACAATCGTCCCTGCGGGTTTGACCTCGAGCATCATCGGATCACTGGTTTCCACGCCAGCATCATTGGCAACTTCAACCTGATACTCCCCGGACACGGAGTCATCCACCTTGGCCAAGCGTAGGGACTCAGTCGATTCACCGTCGAACTTCCTGCCGTCATGATTCCATGCGTAAACAAACGGCTCGGTGCCGGCCGCAGTGGCAGTCAGCACCATGGTGTCCCCCTCAGCCAAGACTCCGCTCTCACTCCATGAGTAGGTTTTCGGCTCCTCCTCGTCGGCCGTGACCTCCGCAGTGGCAGACAATTGATTAAGCCCGCTCTCCATACTGCCCGCGATCTGCACATTTTCCGGGGGCACCACAACAGTCAGTGAGACCGTGTCGCTCGTCTCCTTGCCCAACGACACCGTCTCACCGGAGTCTGTTGTCCTCTCGTTCGAGACCACAACGTAATACTCCCCGGAATCAGCCGACTCCAGATCGGTCAATTGCAGGGTACTCCCCGTGACCTCCTCAAGCAACGCCCCGCCGTGATACCATTCATAGATGATCGGCTCGGTGCCTGTAGCGATGACTTCAAATGAAAAGGACTCCCCAAAAACCGGCTCTCCCCCGATCGGCTGTGTTATAATGCTCGCCGGCTGTAAAACAGCTACCGTGATGTTAACGGTTACGGGTTCGCCAACTTGTCCTTCTACTACCACTGAATAAGTGCCGGCGTCCGACGGCTTTACCCCTTCCACCATCAACTCGGAGTTTTGAATGTCGTTCTCCAGAGAGGACTCGTTATGGCTCCAAAAGTAGGTGAATGGCGGCGTGCCGACTGGTGTGACATTTAATTTTAATGTGTCCCCCTCAATCACGTAAATGTCGTCAGTCAATCGCGTGATGGCTGGAGGCATCAAAAGAGTCACCATGTCACTGGTCACCGTGCCACCCGCATTGGAGACCGTCACATGATAATCCCCCGTCTCATTGGCCTGAAAATCATTCAGAAACAGGGTGGTGGCCGTTGCATCCTCAATCAATGTACCCGCGTGATACCATTGATAATTCATCGGCTCGGTGCCAGTCGCGCCGACCGACAATTCAACGTTCGTCCCCCTAACCGGGTTCATTGATTCTGTCAATTTTGTTATGGTGGGGACCATCGAAAGGTTGACTGTTTCGCTGGTTTGCTCGCCAACCGGGTTGGAGACCACCACATGGTACCCCCCCATGTCCCTGGTCTTCAGGTTGGTCAGGCGCAGGGTGCTTCCTGTCGCGCCGTCAATCGGCACGCCCCCATGATGCCATTGATAGCTTATTGGTTCCGAGCCGGACGCAACCACTTCCAATGTTAAGGAGCCGCCGCGATTGGCGCCTCCGCCTACCGGCTGGACATCAATGCCCGCAGGTTGAAGCACTGTCACCGTGATGGCCTCCGACACCGCCTCACCCAAACCGTTGCTGACCGCCACCCGGTAATCACCCGCAGTCGACAACGCCACGTCAGTCAGGTTCAAGATCGACTGGGTCGCCCCGCTGATTTCAACCCCGCCCTTGCTCCACTGATAGGAAATCGGAGGCGCACCCACCGCCGTAACCAACAATTCAACGCTCGCCCCCTCGGCAACGGTCGTTGGTTCAGTCAACAGGGCGATGTTCGGCAAGGCATCGCCCTTCATTGCTTCGGGAAGCTCAAAGTTTGACGAATAACGAGCCAAGCCCTTGGTGATCCTCAAGTCGTCAAGATAGCCACCGAAGTCGTAATCGGATCCAACATTGTAGCGCCCAATCCTCAACTCGTTGAAATCGTAGGCATGGGTGTCCTCCTTGAAGTCCTCCAGTTTCCCGTTTACGAACAACCGCATGTAACCACCCCCACGGGAAAAAGCGACGTGATACCAGGTGTTGGCAACAAACGAAGTTGATGCCTGCGTCTTGTTTCCAATCTTCCCCTCGGTGATCAAGATCTTGGTGTTGTAAATCACTATCACCGGCACGCCACTATTCCAGCTCTTGGCATTCTCGCCGAGGATACCCTCATATTGGCTTACCCCGGTTCTCAGCACCCAAAACTCGATCGTGAAATCACCCGTCCCAAGGTTCCAGTCCTCACTCTCCGCAATCGTCAAATAATCCCCCTTGCCGTCGAAGTAACAACTGGTTCCCCCATACTTGGAGCGTCCCGCCGAAATCTTAGTGTTCCCGTTGAAAACCGGGACGTGGCCGCTTCTGCTAATATCCGTGGCGGACGTTGCACCGTGCGACTCGTCAAATGGCAACAGGAGACCCACTTTATCATAATCCGGCCCGGCCACCGCATCGGGACAGAACAAGGCGCACCCCACCACGAGAGTCATCACAAAAAAATGATTCCGGGGATTCATTCTGCTCCGTTCAACGTCTCGCGCTGCTGAGGCCTTCGGATGGCGTCGATTCTCGCTTTCAACTGTCAAAATTACTTAATCCCACGCCAGATCAATCCCGCTAAATGCCCCCGATTAATAACACTCCACCACGACTCACATCGGCAATAACGCTAAAAACTTGAGGGAAAAGGGGCTATTGAGGAAGAAGGCAGCTTTCATCGGACTGGGTGACAGCCCTGCAAACTACACCTCGGAAATCTGCCAGTCAACCCGGTTAGCCAAACCGCAGCCAAGCGAAGGCAGTCAAGCGCTTGGCCAAGCGTTATCGTTTTTCCCGGATGCTGAAGAGGTGGGTTTGATTGCGAATAAGCAACCGGTCACCTGCCAACGCCGGGTTGGCCATGCTCATGCCGCCGGTTTTGTTCACGCGCACCAAGCCGTATTTTTTGCCAGCCGCAAAAACATACGTGTCGCCGGCTTCATTCAACGCAAACAGATGGCCGCGATATGCCCAGGGCGATGCAGTGAACCCGACCGGCTTGTCCGCGTTGATGCGCTGCTTGTCGTAGTGGACCCTGCCGGTTCGGGCATCGCGGCAGGCGAGGAATCCAAAATCAAACAGCGTGTAAAATTCGTCGCCGTAAACCAGCGTCGAAGGATTGTACGGCGCGGCACGTTTGTCGTACCACGCGATGTGTGCATTGCTTCGTTCACCGCCCTTCAGAGAAATGTCGCCCCGGCCACCGGGCCGGATGGCATAAACATGCTTCTCGCGATCGCCCACGTAACCGGACGCAATGTAAAGCAACCCGTGCGCCTCGTACGGAGTCGGGATCACGATCGACGTGCGCGTATTCCACTTTAGGCTCCAAAGCTCTTTCCCTGAGAGGTCATAGGCCCTGGTACGATTGCGGCCGGTCAAAACCAGTTCCTTCGCCCCGTTATAGTTCCAGACATAGGGAGTGGACCAGTTGCTCGGTTCTTCACGTTCGATTTTCCAGAGTTGATCGCCCGTGACCTTATCGTACACAGCCAGCCAACTTTGCTCCATGTTGTCATTCACGATAATCAATTTGTCTCGGTCAAGAATCGGGGATGCACCGGTGCCCCACCCGTTACGCATCTTGTACGGCTTGAACATTTTTTCCCATAGCACCTTCCCGGTTTTATCCAGGCAGTAAAGGCCATGGCTGCCGAAGTAGGCGTATACCCGTTCACCGTCGGTCACCGGCGTCTCGGCGGCGTAACTGTTCTTGACATGAATCGGCGTGAGAGGCCGAGTCACCAGCACTTCCTTCTGCCAGAGATACTCGCCGCTCTTGATGTCAAGACAGAGCACAAGAAAGTGGTGCAGGTGCGGAATAGGCTCCTTCCGATCACCGCCAAAATAAAGCCCGGGCTTGCGCTTCTCAATCTCGCCGTCACTAACCGCCGTGGTCAGGTAGACGCGCCCGCTGTGCACCACTGGTCCGGACCAGCCCAACCCCGGAACAGCGGCCTTCCACTCGACGTTTTTGGTGTCGCTCCACTCAAGCGGCAAATGGGGGTTGGCGGACACACCCCGTGCTTCCGGACCGCGAAACGCCGGCCAATTCTCCTCTGCCACCGCTTGGCCAAGCGCAACGGTGCAGGCAATTAAAGGGACGATTTTTTTCATGAGAACGGTGCGCGGGGAGCTTTTGGCTAGTCGCTTTGCCGGTCAAGGAAATTGACCTGCAGCGCTAGGCCAAGTTAGCTGGAGCGCATGACTGTTCCAGATGATTTTGCTGTTGTGATGGTCACCGCGCCGAATAAGGACTTGGCCCGGCGCTTAGCCAAGGCTGCGCTCGAAGCCAAACTGGCCGCCTGCGCCAACATTGTCCCGGCTGTCGAGTCCCACTACTGGTGGGAGGGCAAACTCGAAAGCAGCGATGAACTGCTTCTGCTGCTCAAGACACGACAGTCACTGCTTCCCAATCTGGAGCGAGCCATTCGGGAAATTCACACCTACGACACCCCGGAGTTCATCTCCCTCCCCCTAACCGCCGGAAGCCGAAAATACCTCGCTTGGCTCGCCGATAACACGGAACGAGAATAACTTTATCGTTAATCTTCGCGAATTACACCGCTATAAAGGTCTTTTTCCTGCGTTTCGACTGACTTAACAGTCGTTTCCTGCGCCAGAATGAAGGCTTTCACATCCTGTTCGGTGACGAAATACTTTTTGCCGATTTTCCGGGCTCGGATTTTGCCGGCTTGGATGTAGCGCGTCACCGTGCGGTACTTGAGACACAACATCGCCGCCACTTCGTGCGCGTCAAATGCCTTAAAATCATCCACTTCAATCATTACTCAGCACAAAGAAAAAGCCATAAAATGAAATTAAATGTCAATATAATACATTAAAATACTTTTTAATACTTTTTTGTTCATTAAATGCAGCTTGTTTTCTCCCTCTCATTACCTCTCTGCTACTAGGAATGGTTGTTTTGATCGAATTGTTCATCGATTTGAGTCGAAGATCTCAAATTTGCGTTGATTTGTGTTCATTCGCGGTTTCCAAAAAACAACTCGAAGCGGGTTGTACGCTTAAAGCGCTAATTGGCCTCGCGTCGTCGGGCATTGTTCTTGTTGCTCTTTGGGCTTTTGTTACAGTCCGCGCCCTTTTGGTTTTCTGACCATGCAGAAAGAGATCAGCCGACGGCGTACGTTCGCCATCATTTCGCACCCGGACGCCGGCAAAACCACCCTCACCGAGAAAATGCTTCTTTACGGTGGCGCGGTGCAGTTGGCCGGATCGGTGCGTTCCCGCAAAAACCAGCGAGCAACGACATCGGACTGGATGGAACTGGAACGCAAACGCGGCATCTCGGTCAGCTCGACAGTGCTACAGTTCGACTACCAAGGATATCAGATCAACCTGCTTGACACCCCGGGACACAAAGACTTCTCCGAGGACACGTACCGAGTGCTCACCGCCGTGGACGCGGTGGTGATGGTGCTCGACGCCGCCAAGGGCATCGAGGTGCAGACGCAGAAGTTGTTCGAGGTTTGCCGCCAGCGGGGCGTACCGATCTTCACGTTTATCAACAAATGTGACCGGCCGTCGAAGGGGGCGATCGAGTTGCTGGATGAAATCGAGAGCGTGCTTCATCTCAAGCCTTTCCCGGTAAACTGGCCGATCGGCGACGGTGCGGATTTCAAGGGCGTGTTTGATCGCTTGGCCAAGCAGGTGCATTTGTTCGAGCGCACGACCGGCGGCGCATACATGGCCCCGGTCGAGGTCGGTGGAATCTCGGACGACTTTGTCAGCGAGCGCGTGCCGGGGGACACCTTGGCCAAGGTCACGGAGGAACTGGAGATGCTGGAGATGGCCGGCGCGGAGTTTGACAGCGCGGAGATTCTTGCCGGGAACACAACGCCGGTATTCTTCGGGAGCGCAATGAACAATTTCGGCGTCGAGCTGATCCTCAAGGGATTCCTTCACCACGCGCCGCCACCGCAAGGCCGCGAAGTCGACGGCGAACTGATCCAGCCGAGCGATGGGGCGTTTTCCGGGTTTATCTTCAAGATCCAGGCGAACATGGACCCGAAGCACCGCGATCGCATCGCGTACATTCGTATCTGCTCCGGCAGGTTCGAGCGCGACATGACGGTGTACCATTCGCGCACGGGAAAAAAGGTGCGCCTAGCCAGCTCGCACCGGCTGTTTGGCAAGGAGCGCGAAACGGTCAACGAGGCTTATGCCGGGGACATTATCGGGCTGGTGGGCCACTCCGACTTTGGAATCGGTGACACGCTTACCACAAAAAAAAACTTGGAATTTCACGAGATTCCGCGTTTCACGCCGGAGAGCTTCTCGTTCCTGCACAACACCGACACCGGCAAGTTCAAGCAGTTCCGACAGGGGCTGGAGCAACTGCTGCAGGAGGGTGCAATTCAATGTCTGCGGCTCAAGGGTGGCGCTGTGACGGCGCCGGTGTTGGCGGCGGTTGGCCCGCTGCAGTTTGACGTGGTGCAGTTCCGACTTGAGAGCGAGTACAACGCAGCCTCGCGGCTTGAGCCCGCCCCGTGGCAGGTCGTGCGCTGGCTACCAGAAGGATTCGGCGAGGAGGAGATGGACCGGCTCTCGCCCCCGACCGGGTCACGGTTTGGGTGGGATTCCGATGACAATCCGGTGCTGCTTTTCGCAAGCGACTGGGCCGCCGGGTATTTCGAGCAAAACAACGAGTCACTGCAACTCACGAACGTGCCGCCCAGCCGAAACGGCACCTGACTCGCCGCATTCCACTAGGCCAAGCGCGCCGCGCTATCTCCCGTGCCCCAAGATTCGAACATCACGCTGCTGGACGCCTCGGAGTTGAAGGTACGCTACAACGAACATGATGTGCTAAAGGCAGCATCACTGACAATCCGGAGCGGGGATCACCTGGGGATGGTGGGGCGAAACGGCTGCGGCAAGTCGACATTCCTCAAAATCGTGGCCGGCAAGACAGAACCAAACGCTGGCCGGGTCACCACACGCGCCGGTCTGGTTACCGGGTATCTGCCGCAGGATCTCGACACGCCGGACGCCGCCTCGGTAATTGAGACGATCCGCGCCGGGGCCGCGCACCAGTACGAACTGCTCAACGAGTACGAGACGCTTTCTGCTGACTCGGGCCGGCAGAGCGAATTGGAACAGCAGATCGCCACCGCGGATGCGTGGAACGTAGAGACGCGAATCGAAACGGCGATGACGCACCTGAATGCGCCCTGCGCGGACCGGTTGATGGGCACATTGTCCGGGGGCGAAAAACGGCGGGTCGCCCTCTGTCGCGCCATCGTAGCCAATCCAGACTTGTTGCTGCTCGACGAGCCAACCAACCATCTCGACACCGACTCGATTGAGTGGATGGCGGAGTACCTAACCAAGTTTCACGGGGCGTTCCTCGTCGCGACGCACGACCGGTACTTCCTCGACGCCATCTGCAACCACATCACCGAGTTGCAAGCGGGACGGATTTTCAGGCACAAGGGCAACTACTCCGACTACCTCGAGTCCAGCCTCGCCCGGATGCAGAACGAGCAGGCGATCGAGTTGAAGCGAAAGCGTTATCTACGGCGCGAACTCGACTGGATTCGCCGCGGTCCAAAGGCACGCACAACCAAGGCCAAGTTTCGCGTGGAGAAATTTCACTCGATCAAGAGCACCCAGCCCCCCGACGGGGAGCTGTCGATGGACCTGATCATCCCGCCGCCGCGGCAATTGGCCAACCGCGTGGTCGACCTCATCAACGTTGGGCTGGAACTGGGCGGCAAGCGGCTGATAGACGGGTTCGATTTCAAGTTCAAGGCCGGAATGCGGATCGGCGTCTGCGGACGCAACGGCCTTGGCAAGACGAGCCTACTTAAAATCGTGCTTGGCCAACTGATCCCGACCGCCGGCAGCCGCAAGGCCGGTGTGCTCACACAGTTTAATTACGTGGACCAGGAGCGTATTCAGCTTGACCCGGAAAAAACATTGCTGGAGGAAGTCGCCGAGGATGCGGACTCGATCCCGTTTGGCAACGGCAAGCTGGCGATTCGCGCCTACCTGCAACGGTTCGGATTTGATCCAAAGCGGATCAACATGCGGGTCAAGAGCCTGTCAGGCGGCGAGAAAAGCCGGCTTCTGCTGGCGCGCATTCTGAAACACGGCGGGAACTTCCTGCTCATGGACGAGCCCACCAACGACCTCGACCTCCCGACGTTGCGCCTGCTGGAGGAGGCGTTGCTCGCATTCACCGGCTGCGTGCTAGTGGTCAGTCACGACCGTTATTTCCTGAACCGGGTCTGCACGGGAATCGTTGCGTTCCAGGGTAACCGGCAGGTCGTCTACAACGAGGGCGACTACGACTATTACCGCGAAAAACTCGCCGAGCGGACGACGCAAATGGCCAAGCGGCCCGAAGCCAACCGATCCGGAAACAAGCCAAGCCAAGGCAGCAAGCCCAAGCCACGAAAATTGACTTGGAAGGAGCGCAAAGAGTTCGAAGGCATGGAGGCCTCCATCCTCAATGCCGAGGAGGAGGTGGCCCGCATCGAGAGCCTGTTCGCCGACCCGGAGTTTCACTCAAACCACGGTGCGCGAGCCGGGGAACTGACCAGGGAATTGGATGCTGCGAGGCAACAAGCTACCTCGCTTTACATCCGGTGGGAGGAACTCGAGGGAATCCGTGCCGCGAGCGAACAGCCCTGAGCCTCACTCAGCTTCGATGCCGACACCGCCCTCCTAAGGGGCAGGAGGGTATTCGGGTGAATGGAAGGGAGCCGAATCGAGTTGATTCCTCATCTCTTTACCGGAACGGAACTTAACTACCTTTCGCGCTGGTATCTGAATATCGACACTCGGATCCTTGGGATTGCGGCCAATGCGTTCCTTTCGAATCTCAATCTTGAAGACGCCGAAATTGCGCAACTCCACCGTATCGCCATTAACGAGGGCATCACGAATGGCATCCAGCGTGTGGGTAATAACATCCGTAACCTGCGCCTGCTGAAGCTTTACTTCCGGCTTGAGAGAAAGACGCACCCGGGTGGCCAAGTCCCTCTTCGTTACGGTGCTTTTGTCTTTGTTGGCCGCATTCATCTTTCGGTGGGTTAAGCCGATCGTTCGCTGAGACGCGAGGCGTACGCCCACGGCGTCGATGAGTCAAGCCGCTTTTTGGTAAAAATAGTCCCGCGAAAGGCGCTAATTCGCACCTTGCGAAGCGTTTGGCTATTTTTTCCGATCAGCCAAGGATGAAGTTGACGACATGAGCCTCTTCCTCAACCCCCGTCAACCGGGCGTCCAATCCTTGAAAACGATACGTAAACCGCTGGGAATCAATACCAAGCAGATGAAGCATGGTTGCGTGAAGATCACGCACATGTATCCGATCCGTGGTGGCGTGATAGCCCAACTCGTCCGTCTCGCCGTGGGTGATTCCCCCCTTGATCCCGCCACCGGCCAACCACATCGAGAACGCCCGAATATGGTGGTCACGCCCGGCCGTGGAGCCTTTGCCTTGAAACATCGGGGTTCGCCCGAACTCGCCGCCCCAGATCACCAGCGTGTCGTCGAGCATCCCGCGCGCCTTCAGATCCTTCACCAGTGTCGCACTGGGATGGTCGCACAGGCCGCAGCAAATCTTCATGTACCGCTCAAGGTCGCCGTGGTGATCCCAGCCCCGGTGGTACAAGTGAATGAAGCGCGTACCGCGCTCGGCCAGACGACGAGCCAGCAGGCAGTTCGCGGCGAACGAACCGTCCATGCCGTCGACTCCGTAGGCTTCCAGCACGTGCTGTGGTTCGCCGGAAAAGTCCATCAACTCCGGCACACTGGTCTGCATGCGGAACGCCAGCTCGTACTGTGCAATGCGAGTGTCGATCTCCGGGTTGGCCACCTGCTCGCTGCGCAGGCGGTTGAGTCGGCCGACCGTATCCACAAGGCGGCGCTGCTGTGTCCGGTTCACGCCAGGCGCGGAGCGGACATAATGCACCGGGTCGCCCTGCGAGAAAAACTGGACTCCTTGGTGGCGGCTCGGCAAAAAGCCGGCACCCCATTGGCGCGAGGAGATCGGCTGCGGATTGCGGCCACCCTCGCTGGTCAGCACCACGAATCCGGGGAGATCATCGTTCATCGAGCCAAGCCCATACGTCACCCAGGCACCCATGCTCGGCCGGCCGGAAATGGAGGTGCCGGTGTTCATCACCGTGTGCGCCGGGTCATGGTTGATCTGGTCGGTGTGCATCGAACGCACGATTGCGATGTCATCGGCAATGCCGGCGATGCCGGGCAGGATGTCGGAGATGTGTTGCCCCGACTGACCGTGCCGCCGAAACGGAAACAATGGGCCGAGGCACTTTAGCTGCTGGTTTTGCAGTTGCGCGATCGGCTGTCCCTTGGTGAACGACTCCGGCATCGGCTGGCCGTTCAGCTTTGCCAATTCCGGCTTGTGATCAAACGTCTCCAAATGCGACGGGCCACCAGCCATGCAGAGGAAAATCACCCGCTTGGCCTTGGGCGCATGGTGTGGCAGCCCGAACGACGCGTCGGCAGCACCTTGGCCGAAGAGAAGCCCCGGCTTGGCCAAGGTAGCCAGTGCGGTCGCCCCTAGGCCAAGCGATGCCCGGCCCAGGAACGAGCGTCGGTTTGTGAGCGTATCCATTTGATGCAACGAGAGAGTTGTATGTCAGTTTCGCGTGATGGTTTCACTGAGGTTCAGCAGCGCCTGAGCAAGAACCGTCCACACAGCGGCCTCCTGCTTCACCAAGCCGCGGGGCAGTTGAAGCATGCCCACAGCAAGCAACTCGTTGGCGGCGTTGGGGTCGGTCGCATAGCGCCGGCGGGTTTCAACTAGGAACGACCCGGCCACGGCGAGCTCGTCCCGCCCCGGTTCACGGCCAAGCCCGGTGCGCCACGCCCACGCCAGCCGCTCGTGATCGGCCGGCCCGGCTTGGGTGAGAATGCGAACCGCAAAGCCTTTGGCCGCCTCAATGAAGGTCGGGTCGTTCATCAGAGTGAGTGCGGCCAGCGGTGTGTTGCTGACCGGGCGTTGCGCGGTGCACTCCTCCCGAGTCGGCGCGTCGAACGCACGGAACATCGGGTGAAGGAACTGCCGCTGCCAATGCACATAGACGGCGCGCCGGTACTGGTTGGCGTTCACGTCGGCCTTGTAGGCGCGCTTGGGAAAGTTGAGCGGCGCGTAGTAGCCGGCCGGCTGATAAGGCTTGGCGACCGCCCCCCCCATTTGGTCGTTCAACAAGCCACCGAGTGCCAACGCGTTGTCGCGGATCGTCTCGGCGGGAAACCGGAAGCGCCCCTGCCGCGTATACAGGCGGTTCTCCGGATCAAGTTTGATCAGTTGCTGGGTGACAAGTGACGATTGGCGGTAGGTGCTCGAGGTGACAATGAGTCGGACGATGTGCTTGATGTCCCACCGGCTCTCGATGAACTCGACCGCGAGCCAGTCGAGCAACGCCGGATGCGTCGGCCATTGGCCCTGCGAGCCGGTATCGTCAAGCGAACGCGTCAGGCCTGAACCGAAAAACAGGTACCAAAGCCGGTTCACAAACACGCGCGCGGTCAGCGGGTTGTTGGCGGCCGTCAACCACCGGGCCAAGTGAAGCCGGTTTGCGCGGCCAGCTGCGTTGATCGACGGGAGAAAATGCGGCACCGCCGGGGCGACGATTTCGCCCGAGTTGTCCATCCAGTTGCCGCGCAGCAAAATGCGAATCGGGCGCGGCTGGATGCGCCCGGTTACCATCGTTCGCGTCAGTTTGGCAGGTGACACGGTCAGCGGCGAGGCGACAAGCAATTCCGGCTCGCGCTTGGTCGGAAGCGTGTTGGTGCCTTTAAATGTCTTGTCATCGTTCACGTCGGCGAAAAACGCGGCCAGGCTGTAAAAATCCCGTTGCGTGAACGGATCGTATTTATGTTCATGGCACTCGGCGCAACCCATCGTCGCCCCGAGCCAGACGTTGGAAACGTTGCGCACGCGGTCGGCCGAGTACTTGGCGAGGTACTCCTTTTTTTGCACGCCGCCCTCGTGCGAGGTCTGCAGCAGACGATTGTAGCCGCTGGCGATTTTCTGGTTCACCGTGGCCCCGGGGAGCAGATCGCCGGCGAGTTGCTCGGCAGTGAACTGGTCGAACGGCAGGTTGTCGTTGAACGCCTTGATGACCCAGTCGCGGTAAGGCGTGATCGAGTGATCCTGATCGCCGTGATACCCGACCGTGTCTGCGTAACGGACAAGATCGAGCCAGTAACTGGCCAGACGCTCGCCAAATTGCGGCGATGCCAGCAATTCGTCCACGACCTCCGTGTAGGCCTGCGACGACTCGGCCAGGCGCTTGGCCAAGCGCGGCGATGGAGGCAAGCCGGTGAGGTCAAAGTGCAGGCGACGGGCAAGTGTTGCTGCGTCCGCAGGGGGCGACGGCAGCAGGTTCGCTCTCTCGAGCCGTGCCATGATGAAGCGGTCAATCGCTCCGCTTGCCCAAGCGCGGTCATCGGCGCTCGGCAAAGCCGGGCGGTTGGGCGGGAGGTAGGCCCAGTGCGCCTCGTATTCGGCGCCTTGGGCAATCCAGTCGTGCAACAGTTTTTTCTCCCCGTCGGTTAGCGGCTTGCCGGTTTCCAGCGGAGGCATCAAGTCCTCCTCATGGACAGTGGTGATGCGGGCGAGCAACTCGCTCTTGGCTGGCGCGCCGGGAACCACCGCCGAGTAGCCGTCAAGATCGGCCACTGCCCCTTCATGGATGTCCAGCCGGAGACCGGACTTGCGATGGTTGGCGTCCGGCCCGTGGCAGGCAAAACAATGGTCGGAGAGAATCGGACGGATATCCCGGTTGAACTGAATCTCACCGGCACCCGCCAACTGGACGGTGGGGATGATCACAAGCAACGGGACGATTCGGAACCGTTTTTCGGAAATCATGCAGAACATTCGCGCGAGAGCGATCGTGCCAAAAAAAGCGGGATGTGTCACATCTCAGCTTGCGCAAGCTCAACTCCCGCTTGACCGGGCGTTGGCATGGCGATTGCTCAGGAAAACGCGGTTTTTGTGCCGAAACAAGGTGCTGAAGAATCGGCTCGGCGGTTTGACAATCGCGGGACCGATAATAGACTGAAGGCACTGACGATGTGAAATGAAGCTGATCCACCCTCAAACGATGATCCGAACCACCTTGGTGGGACTGTTGATCCTTGGCTCGACCGTCGGGACGCAGGCCCGGAAGGGGTACCTCCCGCGGATCCTAAAACGCAGCAAGGCCACCACCGAGGAGCCGACACCGTCCGAAATCCAAACGCCGGTAGGACAAGTGGTAATCCCGCTCAACCGGCTGACCGCGGGCGATGTGTCGCGGATGCTGGACGACGCCTACGGCCGTGACCATGCCTTCCGCGTGGTGGAACCAAGCCGCTTGGCCAAGGGGGTCGTGGTGATCGGCCCGAAGAGCGAAATCGACGGCATCCGCGAATTGCTCGCCCAAGCTGATCCGAATGATCGCGAATACCTGATCGCTAACAAGACAATTCTCCCCGACGGCATTGTGAGCGAGGAGGAACTCGAAGCCGACCTGCCTGACAGCTTTTACACCGAGGCCAGAAAAAACGCGGAGAAGCAAGTGGGGGAGGAAAAATCAAACTGGCGGCAACGCGTGAACCCAATGAGCTGGTTGAGTAGGAGGGAGCCCGTTACACAGAAGAGAAGTTGGAAAGAGCGGGTCAACCCGATGAATTGGTTTGGCAAAGACAAACCCCGCGACACGCCGACAAGACCTCCCCGGCAAGCTCCCGGTGAGCGGCTGCAGGCATCAAAAAAACGCAGTGCCATCGAGCGCAAGCCAACCGCCGTGACGCGCGGCCATACCGCCATCAAGCTGGACCATGCCGACGCCGGGGAAATGGCCACCCAGTTGCAAGCACTTTACGGCGAGACCAATGTGCGAATCGTTCCGGTGAAACAAACTAACATCATTCTGGTGACCGGAAGCAAATCCGAGACGCGCGATATACACCGCTCCGTCGTGGAACTGGACCAGGCTGCGTCGGAGCTTTCCGCCGGGGAGATCGCGGATGCGACACAATACATCCGCAAGATGGCCGACAGCCGAAACACGGCCTTTCGCATCACGCGGCCGCACAAGCCGAGAATACGCCCGCTGCCGCCCATCTCCATCACCGGCGACCCGGAGCCGGAGTTCAACCAAGCAGTGGCCGCAAGCACGGTACGGCTGCCAGACTATGTGAAACCGCTCGAGACAGAGCACACGCCCGTCGAGCCGAAGGAGCTTGATCCACTGCAGCAGTTCTTCGAGGATTACATCAAGGAATCGATGGAAGCCGAGCGACCCAGTTCACAAGCCGATGCGCTGCACAAATTTCACATTAGCACGGGCCAATTGCCACGACCCGTCGTTGAAGTACACGTGGATCGCGGCCCACAGTCCGTCACAAACCTGCTCCAATACCTGTACAACAAGCCGGTTCCTCCACCGGCCAAACCAAGCGGCAGTTCCGCAACATACCAACGGGGCAGCCGCAAGCCGGTCTCCACGAAGCCCCACAACTGACGCGCTAGCGGCAAATCGCCCGCCAATCATCCGCGCATTCCAGCTTTGACTTGCAGGATTTCGGTTGCAACACTCCCCTCAACCGAGTTCCCCATGTCCGCTCATCTGTCGACCGAACAAATCAACGCGTTCCAAGAAGACGGCTACCTCATCGTGCCCGGTCTGTTTGACGCCGAAGAAGCAAGGATTTTCCGTACCGCTGCCAAGGCAGACAAGGCGTTCGAACGACACGCCTACGACCTTGAGGACGGCGAAGGCGGCACGGCAAACCTAGTGCTCTGGAACAAGGCAGGCGAGGATCTCTGGGGCGCCATCGCCCGATGCGAGCGCATCGTCAGCGCCATGGAAACATTGCTCGCGGACGAGGTATATCATTACCACAGCAAGATGAGCATCAAGCAACCGCGCATTGGCGGGGCCTGGAGTTGGCATCAAGACTATGGGTACTGGTACCAAAACGGCTGCCTTTACCCCGACATGGCCTCGGCCTTCATCGCTGTCGACCAGAATACAAAGGCTAACGGCTGCATGCAGGTGCTCAAGGGCTCGCACAGGATGGGACGAGTCGAGCATGGACGGTTCGGCGACCAGACCGGCGCGGATCCCGAACGAGTCGAGGCGGCCATGAAAACCATGGAACTGGTCTACGTGGAGATTGAGCCGGGCGACACGCTCTTCTTTCATAGTAACACCCTGCATCGCTCTGACCAAAACACCTCCGACAAACCCCGATGGTCGCTGATCTGCTGCTACAACACACGGCACAACAATCCCTACAAGGCATCTCACCATCCATTTTATGAGCCGCTCGAAAAACTCCCTGACAGTGCAATTCGCGAGATGGGATCGAAATTGTTTGAAGCCGAGACAGACTTTTGGGATCCCGCGAAGGACCAAACAGTAGGCACTGGCAAAGGGTAAAACAGAGGCAGACGATGGAACTGAACATCCATTCACCGCTTCCAACCCGGTTGGATTGGCGCATCGGCTGCATCGGCAGCGGCTTCATCATGAGCGACTGCCACCTCGTGGCTTACGACAAGGTCAGCTTTAACCCGGTCGCCATCGCCTCCCGAACCCGGGACAATGCCGCCAAGTGCGCCGAGCAACACGCCATCGCGACCGTTCACGAATCCATCGACCAGTTGCTCGACGACGAGTCCATCGAGGTGCTCGACGTCGCCGTTCCTCCAGACAACCAACTCAGCATCATCAAGGCTGCCTGCAAACGCGGGACTGTTAAGGGTATCCTCGCGCAGAAGCCTTTGGGCGCAAATTACGCGGAGGCGGTCGCCGCGGTTGAGGCTTGCGAGCAAGCCGGCATCATATTGGCCGTGAACCAAAACATGCGCTACGACCAATCCGTCCGTGCCGGCAAGACTCTCCTGACCAACGGCACCATCGGGGAGCCGGTCTTGGCCACCATCGACATGCGCGGCATCCCGCACTGGATGCCGTGGCAGGAACGCCAGGGCTGGGTCACCCTGCGCATCATGTCGATCCACCACATGGATACCTTCCGCTACTGGTTCGGCGATCCCGAGCGTATCTACTGCACCGTACGCACCGACCCGCGCACCCAGTTTCCGCACACCGACGGCATCGCCAGCTACATCCTCGAATACGCCAGCGGCCTCCGAGCCATCGCCATTGACGACACCTGGACCGGCCCAGCCCGCGAAGGGGCACCGGCCGACATTGGTATCGAGTGGCGCATAGAGGGGCTCGACGGCTTGGCCAAGGGCAACATCGGCTGGTGCCACGATCCCTACACCACACCATCAACAATCACCTACGCGTCCAAGGGCGATGCTGAATTCCATACGCCCACCTGGCCGGAGAGTTGGTTCCCTGACGCCTTCATTGGTACCATGGCGCAATTGCTGATCGCTCTCGAGACCGGCGGGGAACCGGCCATCGCAGCGCGTGACAACCTCAAAACCATGGCTCTTGTCGAGGCTGCCTATCGCAGCGCCGAGGAACACCGCGCGGTCGAGTTGACGGAAATTTGCTAGGCCGCCCTCGTCTTTTTCGACGCCAAAACAACTTGATGCCAGCCTGCAACGGAACCATCGTGGCCGCGCCATGAAAACAACCTTTGTCTCAACGGCTGTAGCTGTGCTGATTGTGGGATGTGGCACGCAACCTGTTCAGGAATCGGCCAAACCAGACCAAGCCACCGAATCTGCCGAGCTCGAATTGGCTGCGCCAAAAGTCCACACCGACGCGCAGCAGGACAAGAATTCATCACCGGCCAAACCCGCCACTCTGCCGGAATCGCAACCTGACGAACCGAATGAACCTGTTGCAACCCCGGAAGAAGTGGAAGCCAAATGGAAGGCGGCAACACAGGGAAATTGGGATGCAGCAACGCGTGGTAACACCGAACTAATCAAGCAACTGCTAGCGGATGGAATGGACGTCGATGTAACAGACAAGGAAGGACTGACCGCCTTATATCGTGCTGCACACAATGATCGAAAGGAAACTGTATCGTTGCTTCTGAGCCAAGGAGCCAACGTCAACATTAGGGACAAGTTTGGCAACACACCTCTTGATGTCACATTGAATGACAACATCGCCAACATGCTACGCCAACAAGGTGGCAAAACGGGTCAAGAGTTGAAAGTAGAGGGCAATTAAGCTGAAAACACCCAGCAACGTTGTCGCTTGGCCAGTTTGCGGTTTACAAAAACCGGTCTTGGTTTAGCCTCCGGCCGTGTGGCGGCCCTTGGCCAAGCGAACTTGGTTCCGCCACTCCGTGTTTATGGAATCCAAAGAGCTCGCACTCACCTGCGCCCGGCTGGCCGACAATAAAAAAGCCGAGAACATCACCCTGCTGGATCTCCGGGAACTCTCCTCCGTCGCCGACTATTTTGTCATCGTCACCGGCACCAATGAACCGCACCTCCGCGCCATCGTCGATGAAATCACTGAGAAACTGAGGGAACAACACAGCATCCGCCCCTTCTCGGCCGAAGGCGCCCGCGTGACGCCGTGGGTCGTGCTCGATTTCACCGACGTCCTCGTCCATGTGATGAACGACAAATTCCGCGAGCTTTACGACCTCGAGGGACTCTGGGGGGATGCCAAGCGGATCGACTTCGAACAGGAACCTTCACCGGTCGCTGCCCAAGCCTGATCCCGTTTCGCCAAGCGCGATACGGGCGCTGTGAATAACATCGTCTTGAAAACTTCCGCTGGGCTAGCATCATCTGCCCGCATGTCGAGCAACACTCTGCTTCAACTTGATCTCCCCGGTATCCCCAAGGTCCGCAGCGGCAAGGTCCGTGAAATGTTCGATCTCGGTGACAGCCTTCTGATGCTGGCCAGTGACCGCATCAGCGCCTATGACGTCGTGCTACCCAACGGTATCCCGCAAAAGGGCGAAGTCCTTACGATGTTCTCGCACTTTTGGTTCGATCAATTCATCGACATTGTTCCCAACCACCTCCTCGCGGGGTCGAACGACCCGCTACCCGAGGCCGTCCGCGAATACGCTGAGCAGATCGGCCGCCGCGCGATGGTTGTAAAGAAAGCCCAACCGCTTGCCATCGAGTGCGTCGTGCGCGGCTACCTCGCCGGCTCAGGTTGGAAGGAGTACCAGAAACAGGGCACAGTCTGCGGCATCGCGCTGCCGAACGGTCTCGACAACTCCTCCAAGCTGCCGGAGCCAATCTTCACCCCGGCCACCAAGGCCGAAGAGGGTCACGATGAGAACATCAGCTTCGAGGAGGCCGTCAACATCGTTGGCAGCGACATCGCCGAAAAGGCGCGCGACCTCAGCATCGAGATTTACAAGCGCGGTCGCAACCATGCTGCCACCAAGGGTATCATCATCGCCGACACCAAGTTTGAGTTCGGAATCTACGAGGACGAACTGATCTTGATCGATGAGGTTCTGACACCCGACTCATCCCGCTTCTGGCCGGCGGACCTTTATGAGCCGGGCAAGAGCCAGCCAAGCTTCGACAAGCAGTTCGTGCGTGACTACCTTGAAACACTCGACTGGGACAAGACTTATCCCGGCCCCGAGTTGCCGGAGGATATCGTGCAGAAAACCAGCGATAAATACATCGAGGCCTACACCCGCGTCACCGGACTGGATTTCTAGACCAAGCGCTTGGCCAAGCAGCGCAGGGATGGCAGGCTTCTCGCCATGACAACACTGCGATCAATAGGCTTTATCGGTGCGATGCTATTCAACGGCAGCGGGGTTGCTTTTGGCCAGCCTAGCTTGGCCAAGTTGGAGAAACCTGCTGCTAACTCTCCCGACGAGCCCTTGGCCAAGCGCTTCTCCGCGGCCAAGGCGGTGGACTTCATCGACCGCGCTTCGCTGCACTGGCAACGCTCCCGGGAATGCGTCACCTGCCACACCAACGGCGCCTACCTTCTCGGCCGGGCACGGCTGCAGGCCGACCCCGCGCCCCATGTCGCCGTCCGCCAATTCTTCGAGCAATACGTCAGCGGTTGGTCCGAGAAAAAACCGGACCCGTATATCGTTGTGGCCACCGCTGCCGCACTGGCGCTGGACGACTCAGCCAAGGGCAAACTTTCACCGGCCACCCGCAACGCCTTCGCCGAGGCATGGAAAACCCAGCGAGAGGATGGCTCGTGGGACTGGCTGAAGTGCGGCTGGGGCCCGTACGAATCCGACGACCACTACGGTGTCACCCTCGCCGCCATTGCTGTGGCCAGTGCCCCTGAAAACTATGCCGCTTCAAAGGATGCCGCCACTGGCTACAAAAAACTCCTTTCGTGGCTAAAAAAAAATCGGCCCAAGCTGGCTCACCAGAAAGGCATGATGCTCTGGCTCAGCCAAACCACACCGGACGCCGTTTCATCCGAGGACAAATCAAACTGGCAAAAAAACCTGTTGGCACTTCAACAGGCCGACGGCGGCTGGGCTATCGCCACGCTGGGCGACTGGAAGCGAGCTGATGGCACCGAGCAGGTCCGCAATCGCAGCGACGGCTACGGCACTGGTTTTGTTGTTTTTGCCCTCCGCAAATCCGGCCTCGCGCCAGACCACCCTGCCATTCGCCGGGGCGTCCTATGGCTCAAGGCCAACCAGCGAGAAAGCGGCCGGTGGTTCACCCGCTCCACCTACAACGACAAGCATCACTTCATCACCCACGCCGGCACCACCTTCGCCCTACTCGCCCTGACTGAATGCAACGAGTTAACCGAAGCGAAGCAATAAAGTCCTTGGTTTAAGTTCGATTAATTCTCCCGGTAACTTGATCTTGCACGTCGCGGAATATGTCCTGACTAGCTTGGATTTGCTGCAGCGGTCCGCACTGCCATCTGCGTGATCTAGCACCTCGACACCGAAGCTGCGCTCGTATGGCTCCTCGCTGGAGAACGCCAACTCAACCGTCCGCGATTCCTCATCAATCGCCTTGCGCTCGATCTTCAGTTCTCTGAAACGCTTTTCAGCTTTCATTCTCTAATCATCATGCGGGTTGAAAATCCCGCAACAGTTAAAT
>JASMKO010000012.1 GCA_030749225.1 Verrucomicrobiota bacterium | reverse complement strand
TGACGATCCGCAAATCAGCCTCGACGATGTGCCGATTGAGCAGGGCGGGGGTGCCGTCGGCCGTGGTGCCGACCTGCACGAGGGCGTCGGGGTTTTCCGGCTCGTGGTTGAGTACGCGGTAGGTGGCAACGACCTCCGGCGTGAGCAGCGTCTCGAGTTCCTCGCGCGTGTTGGCCCGGTGGGTGCCGAGTTGGTTGAGCAGCGTGATGTTGTCGCTTGGCCCGCCGAGATGCTCGAGCAGCCACGGGATGATCCGGTCGTTCGGCGTTGCGCGGGTGATGTCGGTGAAAGCGATGCAAATCTTCGTGTCCGCCGTGATGCGCTCGAGCAACGCTTGGCTGCCGATCGGGTTTTGCAGCGCGTCGAGCACGGCCGCCTTCTCGTCGGCAAGGCCATCGATGTGCGCCGGCTCGATGACCGTCGTTCGATCGTCTGGAACCTCGATGGGAAGATGGCCGGAGCCGTATGCCAGGTTGACTTTCATTCGTAATTCGTCGGGAGCGTACCGGCACCTTCGCGCCAAGCCAAGCGAGTCAATTCCACGACAGGTCGTCCGGGCCGTCGGCGAGCAGGCGGTGTTGCCAGTCCAAGCCGCGGAGAATCTCGCGCCAAGCCGCCTCCTTGGGGTTGCTGAAGACCAGTTCCGTCGTGGCTTTGCAGACAAGCCATGCCTTGCGGGCCAGCTCGCTCTCGAGTTGGCCGGCGCCCCAGCCGGAGTAGCCGAGGAACACCTCGATCTTGTGGTCGGGGTTGACTGAGTTGGCGAGGTCGCTCAACTCGCCCGGATCCTGCACCAGCGACAGGTTGTTCATCACGTTACCCTGGAACATGAACGCGTCGCTGTGGAGGATGTGCACCGACGACTCGTCAACCGGGCCTCCGCTGCGGGTGCGCCGGTTCTTCACCGACGGCGGCATGTCGATCGGCAACACGTCGCCGATGCGCTTGTCGCTGGGTTGATTGAGCACCAACCCGAAGGCGCCTCCGGGCGAGTGTTGGCACATGAGGATCACCGTATGGTGAAAACAGGAACCGTACATGCCGCCGGCATCCAGCAACAAATGCCCACGAAGGTTCTCAAGTTTTTCCTTCATCCGCCGGCCACCACCTTGACGATTTCCATTGAGTCGCCCGCCTTGAGCTGCCGCTCCGCGAACTCCGATGGCGTTATTGCCTCGCCGTTTAGTTCCACCACCACGCTGCGCGGCAGCATGCCCTGCGCCTTGAGAAAATCGTGCAGCGACACCGGCAAACCGGTGGCGATCTCCCGCCCGTTGGCGGTGACACTCTGTGGCGAATCACTCATCCCGCTGCGGTGACTTTGTCGTCGATTCGCACCCAAGTCAACGACCGCCGCTTGGCCAAGCGCGTACCGGGCGGTAGGCTGCCGCGCCGATGCGCCTCCGCTCCATCGTTGCACCGCTTCTCAAGTGGTTCGCCAAAAACGCCCGCGACTTGCCGTGGCGGCGGACGCGCGACCCGTACGCCGTCTGGGTGTCGGAGATCATGCTGCAGCAGACACAGGTCAAGACGGTGATCCCGTATTGGGAACGTTGGATGAAGCGCTTACCGGACATCACCGCGCTGGCCAACGCCCGGGAGGACACGGTGATCAAGCTGTGGGAGGGCCTGGGCTACTATTCGCGTGTGCGAAATATGCAAAAGGCCGCGCGGCTGATTCTCGACGAACATGGCGGCCGTTTCCCGCGCGACTTGGCCGGGGTAATGGCGCTGCCCGGGGTGGGGCGCTACACCGGCGGCGCGGTCTGCAGCATCGCGTTCAACCAATCGGAACCGATCGTCGACGGGAACGTCATTCGCGTGCTCACGCGCGTGGTCGGCATCGAAGAGTCGCCCAAGGCGAAGCCGGTGCTCGAAAAAATTTGGGCCTTCACCGATGACCTCGTAAAACATGCCGTGGCGAGGCAACAGCCAAGACAGCGAAATGCCTCCGCCTTCAACCAAGCGATGATGGAACTGGGCGCGCTTGTCTGCAGGCCGCGCAACCCGCTCTGCGGCGGCTGCCCGCTGCAAGGCCGTTGCACAGCGCGAAAGGAAAACAAGGTCGAAACCATCCCGGCCTTGGCCAAGCGAGCGGCGGCAACCAAGCGGCGGTTCATCGGATTCATCATCAAATGGCGCGGGAAAGTGTTTGTGCAGCGGCGGCCAAGCGGCGACGTGAACGCCGGCTTTTGGGAGTTCCCCAACTGGGAAGTGAGCGCCGATGCCGATGCCGCTCACTTGGCCAAGGCTAACCTCCCGCTTGGCCAAGCGGAGTTGCTCTGCGTCATCAACCACTCGGTTACGCGGTACAGGAATAGACTTGAGATGTTTTTATTGAGAGTTTCCCGAAAACCCCGCTTGGCTAAGCTTCATGGGGAATGGGTATCCTTGGCGAAAATTGATAAGTTTCCCTTAACTGCAGCGCATCGAAAAGTTGCTAAGCGTCTTTAAGCTTAGTGTTGTTCAGAGATATATAAAATAAAGTAAGTATAATTAATATTAAAGTATTTTTTTTGCGCGGAGCATAATGTAAAGAGGTGCAAGGGTGTTGATGTAATCATCACTCCATGGATCACACTCATATTCATAAGAATCGAGGGAACGCCAATTTGCCCTGAGAAGTGAGGTGATGTCGGATCCTTTGCGAAGAAGCACACAATAAAGCGAATGATCTTCGAAAGGCTTAGGTTGTTCATCGCTATGTCTAGCTAATGCTTCCCATTGTTCTCCACTGGTAGACTTTATAACTCCTTGAAGGTCGTAATGGCGGTTTGTGATGTGAAAGATCAGTTTTCCATTAGAAGCGAGTTTTCTATCGTAAAGAGAAAAAGCCTCTTTTGTTAGCAAGTGAGTGGGAATCGCATCACTGCTGAATGCATCTATCATGATGATATCATATGAGTTGTCTGGGGCTAGTTCCAGTTGAATCCTAGCATCTCCTTCTACATTTGTGATGCTGGCTGAACAATCTGACAAATATGTGAAGTGGTTCTGAGCTATATCCACAATGCTCGGATCCAATTCATAGAAGGTTATTTTTTCTGGTTCTTCAAAGTAAGTAGAGCATGCGCCGACACCCAAACCTATAATTGCTACATTTCGATTTTTTTTTCTTTCAATGAGAAGATCCTTTAACGGTCCTTCGCTATGGTAATAGGATAGTGCATATTTTCGTGTGTAAGGATGTATAATTTGAGAACCATGCACAGTTGAACCATGCCATAATGTTCGTAGGATTGGGCCTTTTTCATTAAAAAGAGGATCCTTTTCCGACCATTGAGGAAATATATCTTTTGGATTCAAGGGTAGATCAGCTATTTTATAAATTCCATAGTAGTTCCGATATTGATAAATTGGTTTACTGTCGAAAAATGGCACGATCATTCCATCATTTCGATTTGTTTTTTTTGTCATTTGGTACAACGGTAAAGCTATCGCTAAGGCTCCCAAGATTGATAAATATGGTCTTTTTAGCAGTGAATGGTATAGAAATTCTCTCTTAATGGTTAGTAGTGTAATGGCAAAAACTCCTATGATAATTGGGTATTCAATTAGGCTACTGAATGCAACCGGGGCGACTAAACTGACTGCTATCCCGCCAAGCCAGCCGCCAAGCGCTATTGCCAGATAAAAAACAGTCAATTGATTGCTCGATGGTCGAAGGCGGTACAACTCGCCATGTCCAACCATGGCTACTAAAAAGAGAGCTATTAAGTGAGCGGCGAGTTCCCAAAGTTCTCCAAGAGAAGGAGTATAAAGTGAGCATAATCCAAATGTTGCTGCGCCGGGCCAAAAGGCATGAAGAATAGTTGGGGATATTATTTTCTTTTGGCTAAAGGTAAACACATAACTTAATAAGTATAAAACTAACGGAAGCACCCAAACAAGAGGTACGGACCCAAGTTCAAGGGTGACAGCATTCGAGACAGCCAGCATGAATCCGGAAGGCAGGGCGCTTAAAAATATCCATTTGATTAAAGTGCCTACCTTAACCCCGGTTGAACGTAGAGAAGTTGAATCAGTACTTTTAGATTTTTGGGTTACTTTTTTCCAGCAGAACCAAGCCAGGAAGACATACACTATATAAACCACGAACCATAGGCTTTGTTGAACCCGCAAGCCAAACAGAGGTTCGAATAGAGCGATGTATGCCAGAAGAGCCAAAATGGATCCTGCATTTGAACTTGCATATAATGGATAAGGGGATTTGTGCTGGATGTTGCTTCGAGTAAACCAGGATTGGGCAATAACACTTGTAGTAGCGAGTACTCCAAAGGGTAATGCCACGTGAATCGTTAATTGAAAAAGGAGAAACCAAGCAGGGTTGTGATCATCCGGCGGGTTGAACCCGAAATGATTTGATAATGGGAGCCAAATCAGTGGAGTTGCGACTAGTGCTATATGCCACCCTCCCAAACGCTTGGCGAAGAAGTGGCAGTACAAATACCCAATAAATAATATGCCTTGAAAGAAAGTTAGGGTTGTTGTCCATACATGAAAAGATCCGCCATAGATGGGCAAAACTATTCTGGCGACCATAGGTTCCATTGTAAAAATCAGAAAGGCACCGAGAAATACAAAACAATGAAGTTTAAAGCTGTCGGTTAGTTGCATGAAACAGTTTTGGGTATCTAAGTTAGGACTTAACGAAATAAGGACTATGAAGAATTATTTACTTTTCAGAAATGAAGACAAAGTGATTCGATCAATCTGGAAACCTTCAAAAATCAATTCCAATCGAGTTTCAGAGGGACTTTCTTGCCGCTGGCGACCTTGGATTCGTCGGCTGCCTGCATGAAGGCATAGATTTCCAGCGTCTCCCGGGCATTGACCGGTGACTTGCCTGTTTTGAAAAACCGCATCACTTCCTTTACCAGCGGGGCGTAGCCGTCGTAGCTGCCGACTTTTTGCTCACCGGACTCGCACTTGGCCGTGCCGCCGTAGCCTTCACCCTCGCGAAAGATGCCGATGCGGCCGTCATTCCATTTGCCGGTCACTATGATTTTTCCGTCCTTAGTGGTGCCGCGTTGAACTGACACGCAGCCGGATCCCATCACAGTGAACAGTGATTCAACGCCGTGGATGCCGTACCAGAATAAGTCCGGGTGGTGCGGCTCGAGATGCGCTGGGCTGAAGGTCTCGCAGCGTAGCACTTTGCCGTGTTTGCCTGCGCGCGCAGCGAGGGTAGCTTTGGCAAAACGCAGCGATGAGGAACTGAACACCGGCACATTATGGCGCTTCGCCAAGCGGTAAATTTTCACGCAATCGTCGAGTGTGCCAGCGAGTGGTTTGTCGATGAAGAGCGGCTTGCCAGCCTTGATCACCTCGGTGGCATGCTTCAGGTGGGGGCGTCCATCGACGTTCTCGATCATCACCGCGTCAACGTGCCGGCACATTTCCTCCATGGTGGGATAGAGTTTGACGCCCCACTTACCGGTCAGTTCTGCAGTGTATTTTTCCACGCGCGAGTAGCTGGACTCAATGTCGGGACTACTGTCCTTGACGGCGGCCACCACCTTGCCGCCCGGGATGTGGTCCTTGGCTGACTTGTCGTTTAGGATGCGCGTGAAGGCAGTGACATGTGAGGTGTCGAGTCCGACCATTCCAATGCGAAGATCTTTGGCCTGCACGTTCAACACCACTGAGGTTGCAAAAAGCCATCCGAGCCATCGTGAGATGTTCATGCGGGGATTTGAAACCATTGTGCCGTAAACGCAAGGGAATTACGGTTGTCCGAGCTTCGTTCTGAGGGTAGTTTTCCACGGATGCCGATTCGTTTCTCAGCCACCGTTTTTTCTGTGCTGTTGAATCTGTCGCTTGCCCAAGCGCTGGCCGATGTGACGCCGGATCATGCTGAAAAAATGGTTCGAGGGCACAAGCTCTTCAAAAGCGGCGTGGGCCAAGCGCTCAAGCAGTATTGCGTGAAGTGTCACGGCGGGGAGAAGACGCGCGGTGATCTCGACCTCACGACCCGCGAAGCGCTTTTGAAGGGCAGCGTAGAAGGGGCGGCCATCGTGCCCGGTAACGCCAAAGCCAGCCGGCTGCTGAAGCTGATTTCTCATGCGGAGAAACCTTTCATGCCGGCCAAGGCAGAGAAACTTTCCGCGGAGATCGTGGGGAAAATTGCGGCATGGATTGACACCGGTGCGCCGTACGACAAGCCGTTGGTGGATACCAAGGTGGCGTCCGGCGAAATGCAGATCACGGACAGCGATCGGCAGTACTGGGCCTTTGCGCCGCTCACGAAACCGGTCACACCGGCGGCCCAGAACAACCAATGGCCGGAGAATGAAATTGATCGGTTCGTCCTAGTTAAGCTGGAGGAGGCAAAACTCTCGCCGAATCGCCGGGCGGAGAACCGGACGCTGTTGCGCCGGGTCTACTACGATCTGATCGGCCTGCCGCCGACCACGGAGGAGACTGAGGCCTTTCTCGCCGCAGCAGATGGCAACTCTCGCTCAGCGCTGGAAAGTGTCGTTGATCGGTTGCTCAACTCACTACATTACGGTGAACGCTGGGGGCGCCACTGGCTCGACCTCGCACGCTATGCCGACAGCTTCGGGTTCGAACAGGATACCGATCGGCATCATGCCTACCACTATCGCGACTTTGTTATCAAGGCGCTCAATAACGACATGCCGTACAACGAATTTGTGCGATGGCAGATTGCCGGGGACGAAATTGATCCAGATAACCCGCTGGCAATGATGGCGACCGGTTTCCTTGGTGCGGGTGTGTTCCCCACGCAGTTGACCGAGAAGGAATTTGAGTCCGCGCGCTACGACGAGCTCGATGACATGGTCAATACCATCGGCACGGCGATGCTGGGCATGACCATCGGCTGCGCCCGCTGCCACGATCACAAATCCGACCCGATCCCGACCCGGGACTACTACCGCATGATCACCACCTTCGCGACGACAATCCGTAGTGAAATCGACGTCGACCTCAAGCCGGATGAAACCCGTGCCGCCCTGGCCAAGTGGCAGGCGAAGCGGGACGCGCTTGGCCAAGCGCTGCTCAGGTGGGAGAGCGATGAGTTGCCTGGGCGGTTTGGCAAATGGCTCGAGTCCCGGCCAATCAGGGTCGAGGCGCAGTTCAAATGGATCGTGCTCGACAACCCGGTATTCAAGTCGCTAAACGGGGCCGAGATCGAGCGGCGCGAAGATGGATCGTTTTTACTGAAGGGCAACAACCCGAAAGATGACCGCTGGGTGGTCACGGCGAAGACCTCGGTGGCCCCGTTCACCGGCGTGCGCATTGAGGCGCTGACTGATTCGTCGCTGAAACGAAACGGGCCGGGTCGTGCGGATAACGGCAATTTTTCGTTGAGTGACCTGCGCGTGTTTGCGGAGCCGCTGGACGGGAGTAGCAAGCGGGTTGCCGTGAAACTCGTCAACCCGCAGGCGACCCATGAGCAGGACAAGAGTGGCCTCTCGGTGGCGAGTTCGATCGACGACAACAAACGCAGCAGTGGATGGGCGGTGGACCGTGGCGGCATTGGCAAGGACCAGTCGGCGGTGTTTGAGTTTGATGCACCGGTCAGTCATCCGAGCGGTACGAAGCTGACGCTGGAGTTGGATTTTTTCACCAATACAAAGCACTCGATTGGCCGGCCACGCTTCGCCATCACCGGCCAGCCGAAACCGATCTCGCTTGGGGGCAGCACACTGTCCGGGTCCTTGGCAAAGCTGGAGAAGGCGATTGCTGAGGTGAAGGATTTTGATAAGTTGACCGAGACCAAGCGGAAGGAGTTGATGGAGTCATACCGCGTAATCGACAACGAGTGGCAGGTGCACAATGCCAAGCTGCAGGCGCACAAGGATGCCAAGCCCAAGCCGATGTCGACCGAGCGCGTACAGGTCAGCAGCGAGGGTTACAAACCGATTCGACACCATGCCGACGGGCGGGGATTCCCGCACTTTTACCAGGATGTGCACCTGCTAAAGCGCGGTGACCCGAGCCAAAAACAGGAGAAAATGTCGCAGGGTTTTTTGCGCGTGCTGATGCGCAGCAAAAAGACTGAGGTGCACTGGCAACAGGCAAAACCGGACTGGGCACGGACCAGCTTTCGCCGCCGGGCATTGGCCGATTGGTTGGTCGATACGGAGCACGGGGCCGGGCAGTTGCTGGCTAGGGTGATGGTCAACCGTCTTTGGCAGCATCACCTCGGGCGCGGCATTGTTGGCACCCCGAGCGACTTCGGGTTGCAGGGCGAACTGCCGACGCACCCCGGGTTGCTCGACTGGCTGGCTGGTGAGTTGATCCACAACGGTTGGCGGCTCAAACCGCTGCACAAGCAGATCATCATGAGCGCGACCTACGCGCAGAGCGCTGAGTTCATTCAGGCCAAGGCCTCAGTTGATCCTGAGAACCGACTACACTGGCGGCGAACCCCGCGTCGGTTGGAGGCTGAGCCGATTCGGGACAGCCTGCTTTGGGTTAGTGGTTTGCTCGACACCGCTATGTTTGGCAAGGGCACATTGGATCCGGCAATGAAACGGCGCAGCGTTTATTTCCAGATCAAGCGCAGCAAACTCATCCCGACGATGCAGTTGTTTGACTCGCCGGAACCACTGGTGGGGCAGGGCACACGACCCTCGACCATCATCTCCCCGCAGGCGTTGTTGTTTATGAACAATGGGCAGGTGCGCGAGGCGGCGCTGGCGCTCGCACGACGGTACGAGTTTGGCTCCATCGAAAACGCAGTGCAGAACGGTTACCGAGCAGTAATCGGGCGAAACCCTACCCCGGCCGAGCAACAGGCCACGACCCGGTTCATCCAGACACAGGAACTAAGCTATCTGAAGTCTGGACGTAAAGATGGACGCAAGCTCGCCCTGGCCGACTGCGCCCAGGTTCTCTTTGGGTTAAATGAGTTTGTGTATGTGTATTGATTCACCAACGAAACGTAGCGCGGAGTGGTAATATGAAACATGGAACGAATTTGGACAAATTGGCTTGCTTGAATCGCCGGTCGATGTTGCAGCGCTGCGGTATGGGTGTGGGCGTTCTTGGCCTGTGGAGCCTATTGCGACAGGAGGGCTTGGCCGGGCCAAGTACGTTGTCCTCCAAGCGGCCGCACTTTGCCCCCAGAGCCAAGTCGGTGATCTGGATTTTTGCCAATGGCGGCCATAGTCACGTAGACACGTGGGATTACAAGCCGGCCTTGGCCAAGCGCGATGGCCAGACGCTGAACGGCTTTGACCGCTTCACCGGATTTTTTGCCAATGCTGTCGGTGGTCTGATGAAGAGCCCGTTTGAGTTCAAGCCATACGGGCAATGCGGCAAGCACATCTCCTCCATTTTTCCATATCTCTCCCGTCATGTAGACCGGATGGCGTTTGTTCACTCCGGTCATACGGAGAGCAACAATCACTCGCCGGCGTTGTTCATGATGAACTGTGGCTTTTCGCGGATGGGGTATCCCTGTGTGGGTTCCTGGGTGACGTATGGCTTGGGCAGCAGCAGCGACAGTCTGCCGGCGTTTGTCGTGATGAGTGATCCGAAAGGACGCGGTCTGCCAAAGGGCCATGCGGCCAACTGGGGTGCCGGCTTTTTGCCGAGCGTGTATCAGGGCACTCATTTTCGTCCATCCGGCGACCCGATTGATAACCTGTTTCGGTCGAAAGAGATGACGGCATTGCAACAGCGACGCCAACTGGACCTGTTGCGGCATCTCAACAGGCAGCATCTTGAGACCAAGCCGTATGAGGAGGAACTGGAGGCGCGGATCGAAAGTTTTGAACTGGCCTATCGGATGCAGAGTGCAGCGCCCGATGCGTTGAATGTCCGTCAGGAACCGGACTACATCCAGCGGCTATACGGGCTGGACGACGACCGTTGCAAGCATATCGCCGCGCAGTGCCTCACCGCGCGGCGGATGATCGAGCGCGGCGTTCGCTACGTGCAGATTTACAGTGGTGGCATGGAAAACCAGCGTAGTTGGGACGGCCACAATGACATCAAGGGCAATCACTCTCAGTTTGCAGGGGAAACCGACAAGCCGGTGGCGGCACTCATCACCGACTTGGCGCAGCGCGGACTGCTCGACGGGACGTTGATCGTATGGGGCGGTGAATTTGGCCGGCTGCCGGTGGCGCAGAAAGGTAGCAAGCCGGGACGCGACCACAATCCGCACGCATTCACCACTTGGTTTGCCGGCGGTGGGGTCAAGGGCGGCGTGAGCTACGGTGAGACAGATGAGATTGGCCATAAGGCGGAGTTCAACAAGGTCAACGTGAATGACCTACACGCGACCATACTGCATCTTCTAGGGATGGATCACGAGCGATTGACCTACCGTTACAACGGACGCGATTTTCGCCTCACCGATGTCGCCGGAAACGTCATCAATGAGATTTTGGCTTGAGCTGGTTTAGCTCGCCGCTTGGCCAAGCGCTGGATCAACGCTTAAAACTGTGCGGTGGAGTGTTGGATAACCCACCAGTAGTCGCGGGCCTTGCCGCCGACGGAACCGGCGTTGGAGTAGTCAAGCCGCATGCGCTTTTGCACCGGCTCATTCTTCGGCATGGGATCGGTCCATTTCTTGATCTCCGCATGGCCGTCGGCGAAGGCGTAGCCGCAGGCGCCGTTGTGGTAGTTGGCCGGAAGATTGCGCCAGATGGTCGCGTTGTACGGATACAAGACAAACCCGCCGTTGTTGATGCTGTCTGGATGTTCGTCGGCAAAAACCCAAAGGTCGGACGGCGATGGGTCGATGATGTGCGAAAGGATGTCGTATTTGCGCCAACCGCGCCCGTGTATGCTCGAGACGGTGGAGCTCAGTGTAGGGTCGTAAAGTCCGCCCTCTATATAGCCGTTCATCGCAACGCTGCGCACCCGTGGCAATTCCTTGCGCCCGATCTTGCAGGTGTATTTGTCGGACGGGCACTTGTAGATGCCGGGCGACTTCGTGTACGGGCCTAGCTTGGGGTAGAGGTTGCCCATCTGTTTGCGTGTACCGATGAGGTAGAGCAGGTTGGTGTTATCGCGGTTGTTCGGCACGAAGTTGAGAAAACCGTTTATCCAGCCGCGCGGATCCTGGATGTGCTTGGCGTTGGGTGGCAGGCGATCCTCGGAGTCGCCGACATACAGATTCCACGCGACGAGGAGCTGCCGCTGGCTGTTAAGGCAGTAGATGCCGGTGGCGTTGGCCTTGGCCTTGGCCAAGGCCGGCAGCAGCAGCCCGGCGAGGATCGCGATGATCGCGATCACCACCAGCAACTCGATCAGCGTGAAGCCCATGGCCAAGCGCGGACAGGGCTGGTTGTCATTTGGCCACATCAAAACAAATCAAATAATCCTCGCTGCGGATCACCATCCGCTTGTCGGAGAGGATGGGAGCAGCCCAGCAGGGGTAATGCAACTCGGGAACCTGATGGCGGCCCAGTTCGACCGGTTTCGCGGCGTTGACCTCGAACAAGCCCAGCAGGCCGCCTTCTCCGAGGACGAGCAACTTGCCGTCGGCCATGATGGCTGAACCGCGGCCGTAAACGTCGGGTTGTTTGCTGCCACGTTTCTGCCATCGCTCGTCGCGGCTCCACTTGGCACTGCCGCTCTCCAAGTGCACACACCGAAACTGCGCGTCCGGCTCGTCTCGCCCGCTGAAGGCGTACAGGTGGCCATTGTGCAGGATTGGCGTCGTCCAGTGAATCCCGAGCACTGGGTTGAGCCGGCGATTAGCCTTGCGACGCTCGTTCGTGCTCCAGACCTCTGTGAACGACTTACCGTCGCTGACGATGTCCAGCAGGAACGACCCGACCCCGTAGTAGGCGGCTGAGCAGAAAACCTGGTTGCCAAGTACGATTGGGTTGGCGGCGTTGACTGATTCGTTGACGCGTGCGCGAAACCAGCGGCTGAAATTCACGTTGCCTGTTTTTGGGTCCATTGAAACAAGCCCCTGCCGTGTGAGACAAAACAGCGTTCGCCTGCCGTGGATAGTGGCCAGTGTGGGCGTCGCGTAACTGGCGAGTTTCTCATAGCCTCGCCAGCGGACAAGCGGTTCGCCAGGCCAGCCGATCATCGGCTTGCCCTGCCATGTGTTGCGCCCGGCGCTTTGCCACACTGTCTTGCCGGTGTCCTTGTCGAATGCCACTACCGTGGAGTTCGGCTGGCCGCCAACCATGACAATAAGAAGATTGCCCTCAATCACCGGCGAGGCGCCGACACCAAAAAAAGACTCCGGCACCCGGAACTCCTCCGCGGTTTTCCGCTGCCAAACCGTCTTGCCGGTAGTGATGTCCAGGCAGAGCAGCACTCCCTCCGCGCCAAAAGTGAAACACTGTTTTTCGGTGAGCAGTGGCGTGCAGCGCGGGCCGTTGTTGTAGCCAAACGGATCGCGGTAGCGTGTGGGATATGAGTGTCGCCAGACCGGCCTGGCTGTTTTCGCATCGAACGCCTCGACGATCTCCTCGTTGCCGATGCGGTGAAACAAAACCAGGCGGCCATCGCGGATAGACGGCGCGCTGTAGCCTGTGCCGATCTCTTTTTTCCAGAGCACTTTCGGCCCACCGCTTGGCCAAGCGCTGAGCAGCCCGGTCTCGGGTGAGATGCCGTTAGACCGCGGTCCAAGCAACTGCGGCCAATCTGCCGCCTGGCCCTTGTCCAAGCCAAGAGTCACCACAACCAAGGTCAGAGTTGCTGTCCGGCGCACGCGGTTTTTGTAATCAAACGAAGTCCCGCTTGAAACCTAAAACTTGATCCTAAATTCCCCGGTTGATTTTCCAGAGCAGGACGCAACCGATGCCCTGAAACAGAAAATTGGGCAGCCACATCCATAGATGCGGCAGCAGTGCGGGGTGTTCGTCGAGTGACTGGGCCAGCACGATGAGCCCGTAGTAGGCAGTCACCAGCACAAGCGCCATCGCGATGCCGAAGTTGGTTTCGCGCCGATGCGCGCGGATGGCCAGCGGAATGCCGATCAGCGTGAAGCCGATGCAGGCAAATGAGAGCGCCACTTTTTGGTGCAGCTGCACCTGCTCCGGCGTCGAATCGTTGCCCTTCTCTTTCGATTCGCCGATGCGCCCTCGCAATTGGGCGAAACTAAGCTCCTTCAGTTTCGGCGGACGTTGTTTCAACTTCTCCGGTTTTTTGCCGAGCACCATTGGGCCGTATTTTGAGTAGACAAAGGTGCGTTCCTTGCCGTTTTCGAACTCGAAGCCGTCCACGCTGTGGAGGGTGAGCTGCATTTGTTCCGTCTTGGCGTTCAACTCGAGCTGGGCTTCCTCGGCGTGCATTCGCCGCTTGAGGTTGCCGGCCTCGTCGTTCTGGTAGATCACGACGTCGCGCAGTTTGCCACCGTCGATCGATCCGACGTAAACCCGGTGGCTCGGGAAGTCGGTGAATCCTTTCTCGGTGAGCAGCGCGGCGGCGTTCTCAAGGCCGTACTTGAAGAGCATTGTCTTGTAGGCCAGCCGGCTTTGCGGTGCGACATGCAGGTTCATCCAGCCGCACAGCGCGGAGAGCAGCACGCCGATGGCCAGCACCGGCGCGGAGAGCGAGAGCAGGCTGACACCCCCGGCGCGTGCGGCAGTGAGCTCGTGGTCGGCGCTGAACCGCCCGAACACCAGCAGCGTGGCGGTGAGCATGCCCACCGGCAGCGAGTAGATGAGCACGTACGGGATCAGAAGCCCGATCGCCCGGAGCAGGAAGCCGGGCGCGACCTGGCCCGACGCCATCAGCGCGGCGATCTCCTTGAATAGATTTCCCAACAGGAGCACGAAGGTGAACACCAGTACCGTCATCATCAGCGTGGCCAATGTTTCCCGGGTTAAATAAAGGTGCAGGGTTCTCATCCGGTGCGTGCCTCCGGTGCGCGGGGCGCGTCATTGTTGGGGGCGCTTGGCCAAGCGCGCAAGTTTTATGCGGCGTGACAGGCCGGCCGGGCTGCGATACCATTCCGTCCATGCACTCGAATTCTCACTCCATTTCGCGCCGTGCTTTCATCAGGGAAACCACCGTCGCAACGACCGTTGCCGCGTTGCCGCTTGGCCAGGCGCTTGCTGCTGAGGGTGATTGGATCAGGCTATTCGACGGCAAGACGCTCGATGGTTGGCACAAAAACCCGCAGCGTATCGGCCACGGCACCGGCGGCAAATGGTACGTCGAGGACGGTGTGATCGTTGGCGAGCAGGATCCGCCTGGCTCCGGCAACGGAGGCATTTTGTTGAGCGACCGCCAGTTCGGCGACTTCGAGGTGAAGATCGACATGAACCACGACTGGGGGCCGTGCTCCGGTTTTTTCCTGCGCTCCAACGACAAAGGCCAATGCTTCCAGGTGATGGTTGACTTTCACGACGCCGGCAATGTTGGGCACATTTACGGCGAGGGCACCGGCGCATTCAACAGCCGCGCCTTCGACATCAACGGCCAGGTCAAGGAAGGCAAACTTGTCGCGCTTACCGGTGGCAATGTCCGCAAGCCCGGGGAGCACGGCTGCGTTTACACCTGCACGCCGGCAGAGTGGGTGAAGGCGTGGCGCGTCAGAAAATGGAACACGCTCAAGGTGCGCTGCGTCGGCAAGTATCCGCGCATCACGACCTGGCTAAACAGGCAGAAGGTCTGCGAGTTCGATGGCGCAACTTTTAAGCATCCAGCCTACGACCGCAACAAAGTTCACGGCATTCTTGGCGGCAAAGGCTCGATCGCCGTCCAGGTGCACGGTGGGGGTGGTTGGCCCAATGGGGCCAAGGTGCGTTGGCGCAACATCCTCGTCCGCGAACTCTGACGCTAGGCTAGGCCGGCTTTTACTTGCTCGCCGAGCGCTTGGCCAAGCGCTTGGCTTTCGTTGAGTTCGCCGGTGACGGTGGCTTCACTGAACTGGGTTCCGTCGCCAAAAGAAAGGCCGCGCATTTCGATTTTTTCGCGGCGTACTTCGGCGTGGGCGGCAACCGGGCTTTGGCAGCCCCCCCCCATCGCGCTCAAAAACGATCGCTCGGCCCCGGTACAAATCTGAGTGTTGAAATGGTTCAGCCTCTGGCAGAGCTTGGCCAAGCGCTCGTCGTTTTCGCGGATCTCGATGCCGATCGCTCCCTGGCCAACGCACGGGAGCATTTCGCTTGGTTCGATGACGGTCGCGCATGTGCCGTCCGGCACGGCGTCGCCGCGAAGCAGGCCGTCCGTGCCGATCTCAAAATCAAGCCGCCGCAGCCCGGCATAGGCCAAAACGGTGGCGTCGATCTGTGGATCGATGGCGAGCTTGTCTAGGCGCGTGGGGACGTTACCGCGGATGTCGATGATGCTCCAGTCGGGCCGCAGTCGGAGCAGTTGCGCCTTGCGGCGCGGGCTGCTGGTGGCGACGGCAAGGCCGTCCGGCAGTTGGGTAATGGTCAGTCCCGGCTCAAAGCCGCGGTGATCGGAGGGATCGCGGTAAAGTAGAACTTCGCGCGAGTCTTCGCGTTTCGTGATGGCGCCGAGCGTGAGGCCGGCTGGCAACTCGGTCGGCAGATCCTTGAGGCTGTGCACGGCGAGGTCGGCTCGCTTCTTGACCAATTCCACCTCGAGTTCCTTCGTGAAGAGCCCCTTGGGCAGCGCTTGGCCCGGTTGGACGCCCTTCGACTGCAGCCGATCGCCGGTGGTCTTCACAGTCTTGATCTCGAAGTTAAGCCGGGGGAAGGCTTTGCGGCAGTGGGCGAAAATCATGTTCGCCTGCGCGAGGGCCAGGGCGCTGCCGCGGGTGGCGATCCGGATGTTGTTTGTCTCGGACAAGGCGAGGGGTTATCAGTCAACCATCGGCCGGCTGTTCGTGCAGACCAAGGTTGGTTTTGTCCGGATGGGAGTTGAGGTTGTCAAGCAACTCGTTGCGCTTGGCGTTGATTAGCTGTTGGCACAATTCAAGTTCGGCCTTGCGCTGCTCGAGGTATTGGCCGGCAATGCCCTGCAAATCGTCGATGTTGTAAACGTACACGTTCTCGAGTTGGTTGCAGTTGGGATGGATGTCTCGCGGCACGGCAATGTCGACCAACAGCAGCGGCCGGTGGCCCCGTTTCCGGAGCAGACCGTCGAGCTTGTCGCGCGTGAGAATGTAGTGAGGCGCGGCGGTGCTGCTGATAATGATGTCCACGTGCTGAAATTCTTCCTCCCACGTGTCGTAACCGACGGCCCGGCCGTCGAGCTCGGCGGCCAGCGCGACGGCCCGGTCATGCGATCGGTTGGAGACGAGGATGTTTTGCGTGCCACGGCTCCGGAGTGCACGGGCGGCCTTTTCGCTGGTGTCACCGGCACCGATGATGAGCACCTGCTGCGCCTTGAGTGAGTCGAAAATCGACTCGGCCAGCTCCACTGCCACCGAGCTGACGGAGATGCTCCCGCGCTGGATCTGCGTCTCGGAGCGAACCAGCTTACCCACATTGAACGCCTTTTGAAATGTCTTGTTGAGCAATGGCCCAGTGGCCTTCTCGGCGTGGGCCAGTTTATAGGCGAGCTTGAGTTGGCCTAGTATTTCCGTCTCGCCCAGCACCATTGAGTCGATGC
The DNA here is from genome assembly GCA_030749225.1 of Verrucomicrobiota bacterium. GTDB lineage: Bacteria > Verrucomicrobiota > Verrucomicrobiia > Limisphaerales > UBA1096 > UBA1096. Next base: position 24,263 of record JASMKO010000012.1, on the reverse strand, counting down.
CGCACGCCACGTGAAAGAGGTGGTCGACGCTTTGCGGGTCGTGGTGTGTGTAAAGGGCATCTTCCGGTGCCTCGCTGATTCCGTGGAATTCACAGATGAATCGGCTCAGCGCTTGGCCAAGCGCGGGGTTGCTGTCTCGGGAGGCGGCGTAGATTTCGACGCGGTTGCAGGTGGAGAGAATCACCGCTTCGTCGACGATGCCGCGCTTGCGCAGTTGGTAAAACGCTTCGGCGATCTGTGCATTGGAAAAAGCGAATCGCTCTCGCAGTTCGACCGGCGAGGAGTGATGGCTCAGCCCTGTGACGACGATCGGCATGTTCTACGGGGCGGGGTTGTGGATGCCCGAGAGCAGGTTCGTCCCCCAGAAGGTGAGGATCACAAAGCCAAATGCCACGATGGCCCACCAAGCGTAGCGCCGGCCGCGCTGGTCGAACTGAAAATGCAAGACCAGTAACCCGCCGTACATCGCCCAGACCAGGAACGACCAGATGGTTTTGGAATCGCTCCAGAACACGGTGCCACTCTCCACGAACGCGGCGCCTATGCCGACGCCGACCGTGAGCAGCGTCAGCCCGATGGCCAGCGTGGTGGTAATGATTTTTTCCAAACGTTGGATGGGTGGCAGGAGGGCGAACAGCGCCCTTGCCCTGTGGAATTTTAGATTGCGTTCCTGCGTCAGAAACATGCTCCCGGCCGTGGCGCTCAGGCCGAACGCGCCATAGCCCAGCAGGATGATCGGGACATGAAGGTTGAACCAGTCGCTGGAGAAGTTGGGTTGATTGTCAACGTACTTGGTGTCCAGCCCAGGCCACAGGGCAAACAGCCCGACACCGAACAGCAGCGGCGACGTGAACACCCCAAGGAACCGGAGCTTGGGCAGGAGTCCGAGAGCAAGGCTGCCGGCGGCGATCGTCCACAGGACAAAGGCGCTGGCTTCGTACAGATTGTTGACCGGACATTGGTTCAACGAAAAGCCGCGCTTGGCCATAGCCACCGTATGCAGCGCAAACGCGATCGTGAGCAACCCGTAATGAATCCAGTTATCCCGCTGAAAGCCGCGCCTCCACAGAAAGGTGGAGTACAGCATGCCGACGCCGTAAACGATGACGGCGAACAAAAACCATTGGCGATCCGGTTCCAAAACAGAGGGCGGCTTGGCCAAGCCGCGCGTGGCGGGGGGACTTTAGGCCAAATCCACGACTCATCAAATGAAACTTGGTGCGTTTGGCCAAGCGATTGGCTTATTTTAACCGCAGCACTTTTTGTGTTTTTTGCCGCTGCCGCAGGGGCAGGGGTCATTGCGGCCGACCTTGACGGCGGTGCGCACAGGTTCGGCTCGGGAGACCATGTCGGTGGCCTCGTCCACCATGTCGGATGCCTCGTTGGCAGCGCGGCGCTCTTCCGCGCCGAATGCGCTTGTGCTTTGGTGTACCTCCTGCACTGGCAGGTTGCGTAGAAAGCTCTGGAAGGCGTCGACGCTGGAGGCGCTGCGGAAGATGTTCTGGCAGATCTCGGTCCAGATGTTGACCTGCAATTCCTGGAACATGTGATACCCCTCAGCCTTGTACTCGAGGATGGGGTCGCGCTGTGCGTAGGCGCGCAGGCCGATGCTGTAGCGCAGGCTATCCATCTCGTAGAGATGCTCCTGCCATAGTCGGTCGATGGAGTTGAGGATAGTGAAGCGTTCCACGGAGGCGAGCGCCTCGGATTCCTCGAAGCTGATCTTGAGCTGGTACGCTTCCTTGGCCTTGGCTGAGATGTCGTCGAACAGAAGCTGTTGGTGCGGCGTCATATCCCGATCGTCATCGGTGCTGGCTGCGGCTTTGGTCTCGACGAGCCCGGCCAGCGAGTCGGCGGAGACGCCTACGGGGAAGGTGAGGTTGGCCCAGTCCGAGAGGGCCTGGAAATCCCAGTTCACCGGTTCGAGCTCGGGGTCGCAGAATTCCTGAACCTTGTTGGCGATGACCTCGTCCATGATGTCGATCAGCTTCTCCTGCACCCGGTCGGTGTGCATGACGTCGTTGCGGAATCCGTAGATTTCCGCGCGCTGCTTGTTCATCACGTCGTCATACTCGAGCGTGCGTTTGCGAATCTGGAAGTGGTGTTTCTCGACGTTTTGCTGTGCCTTCTGGATGGCCGGGTTGAGCATCCGGCTCTCAAGCGGCTGGCCTTCCTCCATGCCCTTCTCGACGTAGGAAAACAGCTTATTACCGCTGGCGAACAGTCGGAGCAGGTCGTCCTCGAGCGAGAGGAAAAAGTGGGTGGAACCTTTGTCCCCCTGCCGGGCGCAACGGCCGCGCAACTGGCGGTCAATTCGGCGGGACTCGTGACGCTCGGTGGCGACGACATGCAGGCCGCCGATTGACTCAACACCCTGGCCCAGCTTGATGTCGGTTCCCCGGCCGGCCATGTTGGTGGCGATGGTAACTGAGCCCTTTTGCCCGGCACGCGCAACGATTTCGGCCTCCTGCTCATGGTACTTGGCGTTGAGCACGCTGTGGATGATGCCGTTTTTCTTGAGCATCCGGGAGATCAGCTCGCTGACCTCCACCGACACGGTGCCGACCAGGATCGGGCGGCCTTGCCGGTGGGTCTCCTTGATCTCGTCGAGCACGGCGTTGTACTTTTCACGGCGCGACTTGAAGATGGAGTCATTGGCGTCCTCGCGGATGCACGGCTCATGGGTGGGGATGGTGAGGACGCCCAGCTTGTAGATGTCGAAAAACTCCTGCGCCTCGGTGGCGGCGGTGCCGGTCATGCCGGCCAGTTTGGTGTAGAGACGGAAATAATTCTGGATGGTGATGGTGGCCAGTGTCTGGGTTTCCTGCTCGATGGTGACGCCCTCCTTGGCCTCGACGGCCTGGTGCAGCCCGTCGCTCCAGCGGCGGCCCGGCATGGCGCGGCCGGTGTGCTCGTCCACGATGATAACCTTGTTTTCCTGCACCACATAGGCGACGTCTTTGACGTAGAGGCTGTATGCCTTGAGCAGTTGTCCAGTGATGTGGATGGTTTCGGCCTTGCTCTTGAATTCGTCCTGCAACTTGGTTTTGGCTGCTAGCCGCCCTTGGGCGTCGAGGCTCTCGTCGTTGTCGATGTCGTGCTGCTCCACGGATAGATCCGGCAGCATGAACGCCTCAGTGTCGTTCGGGTTGAGGAAGGAGCGGCCCTTCTCGGTGAGGTCGGCGTCGTGGCTCTTTTCCTCCATGCCGAAGTAAAGCTCCTCTTTCTGGGCGTAAAGCTCCTTCTTGGACTGATCGGCGTGCAGAGCGAGTTCGGCCTTGTCGATGAGTTTTTGGTTCTGCGGCTCTTCCATGAGTCGGAGCAGTCGCTCGCTTTTCGGTTGGCCAAGCCGCGCCTTGTAGAGCAGCAGCCCCAGTTCTTGCCCCAGTTCGTCGGCGTTCTCGGTTGGTGTCTCTGACTGAAGTTGCTTACTCAGTTTCTCGGCCTCGATCAAGTAGCCGGCGACGAGCTTGTGCTGGGCCTGCACGAGGCTTTTGATCTTCGGGTTGGCCTTGCGGTATTCCTTGTCGAGGCTGGCGGCCGCCGGGCCACTGATGATGAGCGGAGTCCGGGCCTCGTCGATAAGGATCGAGTCCACTTCGTCCACGATCGCAAAGTAATACCCGCGTTGCACTTGGTCCTCGGAGCGGCTGGCCATGCCATTGTCCCGCAGGTAGTCAAAGCCGAACTCCGAGTTGGTTCCGTAGGTGATGTCGCAGTTGTACTGCTCGCGGCGTTGGGCTGGGTTCATGTCGTGCACGATGCAGCCAACGCTCAAGCCGAGGTATTTGTAAATCGCCCCCATCCACTCGCTGTCGCGCTGGGCGAGGTAGTCGTTCACGGTCACGACGTGCACGCCGCGCCCGGACAGGGCATTGAGGTAAACCGGCAGCGTGGCAACGAGTGTCTTGCCTTCGCCGGTGGCCATCTCGGCGATGTTGCCCTCGTGCAGCGCGATGCCGCCGACAAGCTGCACGTCGTACGGTATCATCTCCCACGGCAACTGATGACCACGCACCTCGATGTTGCTGCCGTAAAGCCGGCGGCAGGCGTTCTTCACTACCGCAAATGCCTCTGGCAGGATGGCGGCCAACTCGCTCTTTAGTTCCTGGTTCTCCTCTATGCCCGAGAGCCGCTCCTTCCACTCCTGTGTCTTTTGACGCAGGACATCCGCTGTGCCGGCCTGCAGCGTTTGCTCCAGCCGGTTGATCTCCGCCACTCGACCGGTGAGCTTCCGGACCACCCGCTCGTTCTTGCTCGGAAAAAATTTACTCAGAAAACTCAGCATCATCCTTCAACAAAGGCGAGGGACGCTACGGCATGCCTGCTGGCGCGTCAAAGGTTTCCCTTGGTTGAGCGTTTGGCCAATCGGTGGCGGGGTTTTTATTGGAATGACCATCAGCCTGCCGTAAAACCTCCCGCCAGATGAAAAAATCATCACCAGTGTCGCGGAGTGGCCGGTTCGGGAGCGGGCCGGGACGGGACGCGGCCCAGTTTACCGAGTCGGTCTCGTTCGACCAGCGGTTGTGGCGGCATGACCTCGTCGGCTCCATCGCCCACGCCACCATGCTGGGAGGTATCAGTGTACTTACCAAGGCCGAGGCCAAGCGCATCGTCCGCGCGCTCGAGGCGATCGGGGATGACATCGAGGCTGGCCGTTTCGAGTGGGATGAGTCGCTTGAGGACGTGCACATGAATCTTGAAGCCGAGCTGACTCGACGCGAGCCGGCGGGGGCCAAGCTGCACACCGGGCGGTCGCGCAACGACCAGGTCGCGCTGGGCATGCGGATGTGGTTGCGCGACGAGATTGTCGAGCTAGAACAGGAACTGCGGTCGCTGCAGCAGGCGCTCGTCGCGCTAGGCCAGGCGAACGACGGGGTAGTCATCCCCGGCTACACGCACCTGCAACGGGCGCAGCCGGTTTACCTCGCGCACCATTTGCTGGCGTACGTCGAGATGATCGAGAGGGATCGCGAGCGGCTGCTCGACGCCTTCTCTCGTGTGAATGTCTGCCCGCTGGGCAGCGGCGCGCTGGCTGGCTCCACGCTGCCGCTCGACCGCAAACAGGTCGCCTCCACGCTGGGGTTTGAGGACCGGCAGGGCAGGCCGGTGATCTCGCAGAATTCGATGGATGCCGTGAGCGACCGCGATTTCGCGGTGGAGTTTTGCTTTGTCGCGTCGCTGCTGGGCGTGCATTTGTCGCGTTTGGCCGAGGACGTCATCCTGTGGTCGAGTAGCGAGTTTGGGTTCATCCGCATTGCCGACGCATACACCACCGGCTCATCCCTCATGCCGCAGAAGAAAAACCCGGACATCGCCGAGCTGGCTCGGGGCAAGAGCGGCCGACTCGCCGGCAACTTGGTCTCGCTACTGACCCTGCTTAAGGGGCTGCCGATGACGTACAACCGCGACCTACAGGAGGATAAGGAGCCGCTGTTTGACAGTGCCGACACCATCCGCGCCACCGTGCGGTTGACCGACGCCATGCTGCGGCATACGAGTGTGAACGCGCACACAAGTGCCGCCGCCGCGGCCGACCCCGCACTGCTGGCGACCGACCTTGCCGACTGGCTCGTTGAGCAGAAGGTGCCGTTCCGCGAGGCGCACCACCTTGTCGGCGAGGTTGTCGCGCTGGCTGAGCGCCTAGCCAAGCCGCTCGATCAACTGACGCTGAAGGAGTTGCGGGGCGTCAGCCGGAAATTCAAGACTGGCGCGCTGGAGGTGTTCGACCTGAAACAGGCATTGGCCAAGCGCACCGCGACCGGCTCGCCTGGCACTGGGGAGGTCAAAAAACAGCTCCGCCGCTGGGCCAAGCGGCTGGCTTGAGCCGAACAAACAAGGGTTGCAGAGCATTCCTTCAGGGAGTAGTTTGCCCCGCCCGTAGGAAGCAGTACATTGATGAAAATAGGACAATTGACATTGGCCAAGCGGAACCAGTGCCGTTGGGGTTTTACGCTGATTGAACTGTTGGTGGTCATTGCGATCATTGCCATCCTAGCGGCGCTGCTGCTGCCGGCACTCGCCAAGGCCAAGAGTCAGGCCCATCGCACCAACTGCCTGAACAATCAAAAACAGCTACTCCTTGCTGTTCACATGTATACTGATGACCATGAGGATTATATGACTTACCCCAACTGGGGTGTGCAGACCTATGGCTGGGCATACAATTATTCTAATCGTAGTGTTCCGAAAGGGGAGTCACGCTTTCGTCCTGAGTTGGGGCAACTATGGCCTTATGTAAGCAACAAAGGTTCTTTTATTTGTGTCGCTGAAAAAATGAAGGATATCGAACAACGACGTAGATCCGGTTATCAGGACTGTAGTAGTTATGTGATGAATGGTGTTGTGACTAGGTTTACGACTTATGGGGCCATTAGGACGGGCAATAAAACGGTTTCTTTTAAGCGCAATCAGTTTAGACCAGATGACGTCTTGTTTTGGGAACCAGACGAGAGGAGGATTGGTAATTTCAATGATGCTTCGAGTACTCCAGGAGTAATTTTTATGCAGGGTGGTCAGGAGATTTATTCCGAGGGGATCAGTAAACGCCATAGCGAAGGCGCTATTGCTGGCATGTTTGGTGGGAGCGCGGAGTTTATGACTTTCGAATGGTATAAAAAGGAAAATTTGAAACCTGGGCGAAATCGCCTTTGGTGCGTGCCCAACCCACCATCCAGAAACGGTCGTTAGAATTTTAACCTATTGATCAATGAAAACACAATTAGGATCACCGTCTAACGAATCAAAGCGTGATGGCTTTACCCTTATCGAGTTGCTGGTGGTCATCGCCATCATTGCCATTTTGGCCTCGCTGTTGTTGCCGGCCTTGGCCAAGGCCAAGGCCAAAGCCCATGGCATTTACTGCATGAACAACAACAAGCAGCTAATGATGGCTTGGTCGTTTTACGCCGATGACAGCGATGACTGGATCACTTGGGCATATGGGGACGGCTGCAGAAAGTGCAGTTCGACCCCTGGTAAACGAATGTTCCGGCACGGTTGGATGGGGAACACGACTCTGAACTACAGTGCTCAGAATAGTTGGGACTATAAGGTGGATATCGCACGAAGCCCGCTCTGGGAGCATGTTGGAAAAAGCCCACAGGTATTTCGTTGCCCAGCCGATACCAGCACTGTCAAGGCCGGGAAACTCGGCATGAAACCTCGGGTGCGCAGCATGTCCATGAACAGTTGGGTCGGCGGGGACGGCCAGAACGGGGCGAACAATGGGCACCACACTTGGTTTGGTAGTCCCAGAGAGGGAACCATCTATCTGAAACGTTCGCAGATGGTTGCGCCCGGCCCGTCCGAGACTTGGGTGATGATTGACGAACGAATGGACAGCATTAATGATGGCTTTTTTGTGGTTTGGATGCCCGGTTATCCCAACATGTCATCCACCAGGATGGTTGATTATCCGGCCAGTTATCACAGTAACGCTGCTGGCTTTTCCTTTGCCGATGGCCATGCGGAAATCCACAAGTGGCTCGATTCGCGCACCTTTCCCGCATTGCGGCACAACAGCAACATCTCTCTGAATGTTCCTTCCCCCAACAATGTGGACGTCAAATGGATGCAGGATCGCACCACTCGTCCGAAGCCACGTTAGGTATGCCGAATGGCGGGCCTAAACTGGTATTGGCGGCGACTCTGGGCGATGGGGCCGGTTGAGGTTGCGCAAAGGCTCCTCAAAAAAGGGTACGAATATCAGGATGCCCGGCGCGACCGTTGGCCCGCGGTTGATCTTTCTCAAAGCCCCTCGTTCCCGAAACTCCCGGATCCCGCCGCCGCGCCTAAGCTGCTCCGAGATGCGCTAAAGCGCGACGCCGAGCGCATCGCTGCAGGCCGCATTCGTTTCTTCGGCCACCTCGACGTGCAGATCGACACGCCGCCGAACTGGCAGCGCGACTATCTCCGCGGGGTCGATGTGCCGACCAGCGAATCGGCGTTTAAGCTCAACCACCGCGAACTGCCGGGTAGTGCGGCGATCAAGCCGCTCTGGGAGCCAAGCCGCTGGTTTGGGCCAGTGTGTATGGCGCAGGCCTGCTGGTTGCTCGGCAACCGCCGCAGCGGCGAGCATTGTCTCGATTGGCTCGAGGACTGGGTTGCGAGCAATCCGCCGTACATCGGCTGGCATTGGACGAGCGCTCTCGAGAGCGGCATGCGACTCATTGCCTTCACGTGGATCGATGCGTTGCTGACGGCGTTCGAGGGCCGTGAGCCTGCCGGTTTGGCCAAGCGCCTGGCCAAGCTGCGGGCCGACATTCTACCGGCGCACGTCTGGTTCACTTGGCGGCATCGCAGCTTTGGCTCATCGGCGAACAACCACCTGCTTGGCGAGTTGTGCGGCCTGGTTTTGGCCAACGCGCGCTGGCCCGGCTTAGCCAAGCTTGGCCCTGGCTTGGCCAAGCTGGGCCAGCTTCTTGAGCGTGAGGCGCTGCGGCAGTTTCACCGCGACGGTGGCAACTTCGAGCAGGCGCTCAACTACCAGTTTTTCGCTTGGGAATTTTGCCACGAAGCCCGGCAGGCTCTGGCCGATGTGCTCCCGGCAACAAGCCGCGACCGCATCGACACGCGGCTTGGCCAAGCGGCCTGGTTTTTCCGCGAGACGCAGGTGCCGTCCGCCCCGTGGGATTACGGCGACTCGGACGACGCCTTTGTCCTCCCATGGTTCGTTGATGAGACACGCGCCGCCGCCGAATGGTGGCACTGGATCGCCGGTAACGTTGCCGAGTCGCCGTTCCTGCACCTGATGCGGGGCCCGTTCGAAGCGACCGGGACGGGTGAGGGCTTGGAAACGAAGCCGGGTGGCTGGACAATTTTCCCGGACACAGGCCTCGCCGTAAACGCGCTGGGGCACTGGAAGGCGAGGCTCGATTTCTCGCCGCTCGGCTCCGGCTCGATGGCAGCGCATGGCCATCTCGATGCGCAACATTTTTCGCTTTGGCTCAAGGGCCGCGCGATGGTGATCGATCCTGGCACCGGCGACTACCACGGCAACCCCGAGCTGCGAAACTGGCTTGCCTCGCGCGACGCCCACAATGGCCCGTTCCCAGACGGGGTTGCCTTGGCACGGCGCGATGGCCCGTTTCTCTGGGTGGCTGCGCACCCCAGGCCGCTCCATAGCCTTGATGGTGAGGTACTTGAAACAGAAATTCGACTCAAAGGCGGCGGCCTATTGTCCCGCACGGTCAAGCCGCTGGCCAACGAGCCAATCGGCTGGCTGGTCACCGATTCGTTTGAGTCGCGCCTTGGCCAAGTAGGCACGTTCACCGTGCGTTGGCAATTCGCCCCTGGGTGTGGTGTGGAGCGAACCGGTGATCGGATCTTCGAAGTGACGAGCGGCTCTGCGACGATGCACGTTGAACTCGGCAAAGGCTGGGCCAGGGCCGAGCTGTGGCGGCCAAGCGGAGACGAGACAGACGGGCAACTCGACGGCATTGTCTCACCGCGTTTCATGAAGACCGAACACGCACCGTACCTGAAACTGACGGCCAGGCCGGGCGGCAACACGGAGTTCACGACGCGGTTTGTCGTGTCTTGAAAACCGTGTCTCCGGGTTGAACTTATCCACAATCCGCCGCGGCACTTGCCGTTGGCCGAGCGTTGCGGGTAGGTTGAGCCCGTGCCGAAACCGGAATTCGTTCACCTTCATTGTCACACCGAGTTTTCCTTACTCGATGGGGCTTGCCGTGTGGATCGCCTGGTCGACAAGGCGAGCGAGATGGGTTTCGGTTCGCTCGCGATCACCGACCACGGGGCGATGTTTGGCGCGATCAATTTTTACCGCGCTGCTCGAGCCAGGGATATCAAGCCGATCATCGGCTGTGAGGTGTACGTCGCGCCGGGCAGCCGGCACGAGAAAAAGTCGGGGGCGCGTGGCAAGGAGGCGTATTACCATCTTGTGCTGCTGGCTCGGGACGAGGCTGGTTACCAAAACCTTGTGCGCCTGGCCACGGCGGCGCAATTGGAGGGCTACTACTACAAGCCGCGCATTGACAAGGAACTGCTCGCCCAGCACAGCGAGGGGCTGATCTGTCTGAGCGGCTGCCTGGCCAGCGAGATTCCCCGGTTGATCCTCGCTGAGGAGCCAGACAAGGCGCGCGATCAGATCGACTGGTTCAAGCAGACGTTTGGGCCGGAGAACTACTACCTCGAGCTGCACAACCATGGGATCGCCGAGCAGGTGAAGGTCAACCGGCAACTCATCCCGTGGGCCGCCGACATGGGACTCAAGCTGGTGGCGACCAATGACGTCCACTACATCGATAAGAGCGACTCGCACGCCCACGACTCGCTGATCTGCATCGGCACGCAGGCGCTGCTTTCGGACACGAACCGGATGCGGTATGTGCAGGAGCAGTTTTACCTGCGTTCTGCGGAGGAAATGGAGGCGCTGTTTGCCGAGGTGCCGGACGCAGTACGCAACTCAATGGAGATTGCTGCGAAGTGCAACGTTGAGATTGAGTTCGGCAAGCTGAACTACCCGGTCTTCCATCCACCGGAAGGCCACACTCGCGAAGGGTATTTGCGGCAGTTCTTGGCGGATGGTTTTGCAGACCGCTACGGGATAAAGGTTCGGGTCGACGGCGATCGGTTCGTGGCGGAGTCGCTCGAGGATGTCGGCCGGCTTCCCAACTACTCGCAGCCGGAGGATGCCTGCCTGAAGGCCAAACCGGGGCCGGATGACCCGGCTGTGACCAAGGCGGTCGGCGAACTGATTGAGCGGGTCAATTATGAGTTGGGGATCATGGAGCAGATGGGCTACATCAGCTACTTCCTCATCGTCGGCGACTTTGTGCGGTACGGCCGCGAGCAGGGGATTGCCTGTGTGGCGCGCGGATCGGCGGCCGGGTCACTGGTGGCCTATCTGCTGGAGATTTCCAATGTCGATCCGCTGCGGTACGGCCTGATCTTCGAGCGATTCCTGAACCCGGAACGGGTTAGCCCGCCGGACATCGACATTGACTTCGCCGACGATCGGCGTGAGGAGGTAATCGAGTACGTCCGCGAAAAATATGGGCGAGACTCAGTGGCGCAAATCATCACCTTTGGCACGATGGGAGCCAAGTCGGTGATTCGCGACGTGGCCCGTGTGATGGGTTTGAGCTTCGGCGAGGGGGATCGCTTGGCCAAGCTGGTGCCCAACGAACTGAAGATCACGCTCAAGAATGCACTCCGAAAGTCGCCCGATCTGAAGGCGGCGTACGACAGCGAGGAGGTTACGCGCGATTTGATCGACACGGCGTTTGTGCTGGAGGATCTCACTCGCAACTCCTCCGTCCACGCCGCCGGGGTGGTCATCGGTGCCGAGCCACTGGTCAACATCCTGCCGCTCAAGAAGGATGAGGACGGCGTCATCACCACCCAATACCCGATGGGGCCTGTGGAGGACCTTGGCCTGTTGAAGATGGATTTTCTTGGGCTCAAGACGCTGACTGTGATTCGCAACACTTGCGAGATGGTGAAGCAGTGGCGCGACATTGAGATCGATCTAGACCGTGTGTCGACCGACGACGTGAAGGCGTACGAGCAGCTGAACAGCGGCCACACGATCGGCGTGTTCCAGCTCGAGTCGGGAGGTATGCGCGACCTGTGCCGCAAGTTCAAGCTGGGCTCGATTGAGCACATCACGGCACTCGTGGCGCTGTACCGTCCGGGGCCGATGGACCTGATTCCGGACTTCATCCGCCGCCGGCACGGCGAGGTGGAGATCAACTACCCGCATCCGTTGCTCGAGCCTATTGCCAACGAGACCTACGGCATCCTGATCTATCAGGAGCAAGTCATGAAGGCTGCGCAGGTGCTCGCCGGCTACACGCTGGGTGCCGCGGACCTGTTGCGCCGCGCGATGGGCAAGAAAAAGGTCGAGGAAATGAAGCAGCAGCGCGACCAGTTTGTGCAGGGCTGCGTCGAGCACAACAATATTTCCAAGCGCAAGGCGAACGAGATTTTCGACCTGCTCGAGAAGTTCGCCGGGTATGGCTTCAACAAGTCGCACGCGGCTGCCTACGCCGTGGTGGCCTACCAGACCGCCTACCTGAAGGCGCATTTTCCGGTCGAGTTCCTGGCGGCCAACATGACCAATGACATCGCCGACACGGCCAAGCTGGGCGTGCTGACCGATGAGGCTCGCTCGCTCGGCATCGAGGTGCTGCCGCCGGATGTCAACGAGAGCCAGGTGCTGTTTGCCCCGGCGCGGGACGGCTCGGTCATCCGCTTCGGCATGGCGGCGATCAAGGGCGTCGGCAGCATCGCGGTGGAGGGGATCATCCAGGCGCGGGAGAGCGGTCAGCCGTTCACCGACCTGTTCGACCTGTGCGACCGCTGCGACACGCGCACGGTGAACCGCAAGGTGCTCGAGGCGCTCATCAAGAGCGGCGCGTGCGACGGGCTGGACGGGACGCGAGCGGGGCAGTTCTCCGTCATCGACCGCGCCCTGGCCAAGGCTTCGAGCCAGGCGCGCGACCGCGAATCCGGCCAGACGTCGCTTTTCGGCGCGTTTGAGGAGAGCAGCCAGTCGATGAAGGACACCGTACCTGGCCTTGTCGAGTGGGATCGCGGTGACATCCTCACCGCCGAGAAGGAACTTCTCGGCTTTTACGTCAGTGGCCATCCGCTCGACCCATACCGCGAACTGCTCGGACAGTACTGCCTCCACGACAGTGAGACGGTCAAGGCGCTTGAGAGTCGCAAGGTGACGCGCGTCGGCGGGCTGATCGCCGCTGTGCAGCGCGGCATCTCACGGCGCACCAACAAGCCGTATGCCATCGCCACCGTTGAGGATCTCAACGGCACGCTCCAGGTGCTCTGCATGAACGAAAATTATGACAAGTACCAGGAACTGCTCCTGGCCAACCAGACCGTGCTGGTCATCGGCGAGGCAAACAACAGCGAAAACACGCCCAAGATTTTTCCGCAGGAAATCATCCCGCTTGACGACGCCCCGGCCAAGTTTACCCAGCAGGTACAATTCCGGCTCAATGGTAGCGAGCTAGGCCCGGAAAAGATGGAGGCACTCCTCGGCTTGGCTACGAGTCATCCCGGCCGGTGTCCGTTATACCTCTGCATCCGGCGGGAAGACGGGCGGCTGGTGTTCCTCGACACGAGCGACCGATATTTCGTGCGCCCCTCGGAACGGTTGCGTGTCGAGGTGAACGAGTTGCTCGGATCGGATAGCTACCATGCGAAGGTCGACACCACGCTGCCGGAACCGGCCAAGCGCCCGTGGCTGCGCAAGCAAACAAATGGCGGCGGAGAGTGAGCGGTTCGCCAAGCGACCTGTTAGTGTTTCAGGAGCGTCAATCAACGACCCACCGCTTGGCCTTCAGTTCGAAACGGGGGAGGGAGCCGGACTCGACGAGTGAAACCGGCACGCGCAGCGACAGCGATTCCTGAAACGCCTTGGCCAAGCTCTTTGCCAAGCTATTGTCGCCGCTGTCGTACGGTTCCACCTCGACGCTCATCTCGACAAGTGCGTCGTTGCGGCTGATCGTCACCCGGTACTCGGCGACGCCGCCGTCGCCGCGTAGGATTTCCTCGACCGCGCTGGGGTAAACATTCACGCCGCGCACCACGACCATGTCGTCGGCTCGGCCGAGGATACCGCCGCGCAGCGCAAGGTCGAGTTGGCCGCAGGCACACGGCGACTCGACGGCGGTGACTAGGTCGCCGGTGCGGTAGCGGATGAGCGGCGAGCCATGGCGACCCAGCGTGGTCAGCACCAGTTCGCCGGTTCCGCCGATGGCGATCGGCTCGGTGGTTTCGGGGTCGATGATTTCCGCGAGATAGTCCTGCTCTAGCACGTGCAGCACGCCGGCTTGGGCTGGGCATTGGTACGTCACCGGACCGACCTCGGTCATGCCGTGGTGGTCAAATACCCTTGCACCGGGCCACGACTCCTCGATGTGTGCGCGCGTGGCGGAGATACTGCCGCCCGGCTCGCCGGCGACGACGATCGTGCGCACGGGCGACTTGGCCAAGTCGATGTTTTCCACCTTGGCCACCTCGGCCAGCCGCAGGGCGTAGGTTGGCGTGCAACAAAGGACGTTGGCCTCGTGGGTGTAGATGGCTCGCAGCCGCGCTGCGCTGCTCAAACCGCCGCCGGGAATGCTCAACGCGCCGAGCGCCTCGCCGGCCTCGAATGCCAGCCAAAAACCGATGAACGGGCCGAACGAAAACGCAAAAAAAATTCGGTCGTCGCCGCTTATGCCGGCGGTGCGAAAAATGTGGCACCAGTTGTCGATCATCCACCGCCAGTTCTCCGGCGTGTCGAGCCACTGCATCGGCGTGCCGCGGGTGCCGCTGGTCTGGTGGACGCGTGTGTAGCGATTCAGCGGATATGTCAGGTTGCTTCCGTACGGTGGGTGGGAGGTGTGGTCGGCGGCGAGTTCCAGCTTCGTCGTGAATGGGCAATTGGCGCGAAATACATCGAGCGACTCGATGTCGGCGTCCACGCCCGCTTGGCCAAGCTTGGTCTCGTAAAAGGCGTTGGCCGGCGAAATCGCCGCGAGTAACTCTCGCAGCTTGGCCAGCTGGATGCGCTCAAGTTCCTCCCGGTTACTGGCGGAGGCGTTGGGCATTATGGCGTCTGGGTCGCCTTGGTCTCGGCGGGCGGGCCCGGCTTGGGCGCGTACTTGGTGACAAGGTAGCCGCCGAGCGCCGCAAGCAGGATGCCGAGTACGAACGGCCACTGTACGTTGGCCCAGACGTTGTTCTTCGTGGTGTTCACGACGGCGTTTACGATCGGTGCCCCGGCGAAGATGATCGACATGATTACGGGTACGTAGGCGCCGGTCTGATTTGGTGGTGCAGCTCCGAATGCCAAAAGCACACCCAGAGCACCGATGGCCCCCAGCGTCCCGGCGATGAGCGACCACTGCCAGCCCTTGGTAGGGTAGGCCCAAAATTCAACTGGGCCGCCCTTAAGTTTCAGAATGATGATCGGCGCGATGACGGCTGTGAGAAAGTAAGCCAAGCCGACCCACAGAAATGCCATGATGCGGCCGTGCTCTTTGCTCTCCATATTTTGGGACATATTTTCGGAGCCGGTGTGCATGCACACGCCGTACGTGCCCCAGCAGATCACCGTCATCAATGCCCAGATATACCAAGGGATTCCAGCAGTAGTTGTGCTCATAAATCGCGCCTAATGTAGTGGGCTGGCGTCGGTATTTCAAACGCTATTTCGATTGGCCAAGCGCAGCGAAGTATTCACGCGCCTTGGCCATCACCCTCGGCGAGAGCAGCAGGGTGGAGAGCATGGTCGGCACCGCCATCATGCCGAACATGATGTCGAGGAAGTTGATCAAGTCATCCAGTTTGACAATCGCCGAGACGATGATGCCTAAGAGATAAAACAGGATCATAGGGATGCGCGCGCTTGGTCCGAACAGGAACATCCCGCATTTGGTTACATAGTAGGAGAAGCCGATCATCGATGAGAAGCTAAAGCACAGTACGCAAACCAGCAGCAGGTAGGTGCCCGCGACCGGGATGCCTTTCGTGAACGCCTCGGCTGTGAGCAGCACGCCGTCCGGGTTGTCGCCGGTGCTTTCGTAAACGCCGGTGCTGAGGATGATCAGCCCGGTGATGGTGCATACGATTAGTGTGTCGATCATTGGGCCAAGCATGGCGACAAGCCCCTCGCGGATCGGTTCGCGCGTCTTGGCCGCGCCGTGCGCCATTGCCTCGGTGCCCATGCCGGCCTCGTTCGAGAAGGCTGCGCGACGCACGCCGGTCGAGATCACTGCCCCAAGCACACCCCCGGCGACCGCCTCGCCAGTGAAGGCGTCACTGAAAATCAGCGCGATCGCTCCCGGTACCTGGGCGGTGTGCGTGAAAAGGATCGCCACCGCGCACCCGGCGTAGAGCAGCACCATGAATGGGACCAGGCGGGCGGCGACTTTCCCGATGCGCTTGATGCCGCCAAGGATCACAGCTCCAACGCAAATGGCCATCAGCACGCCGAACAGCCCTTGACCAAGCGCAGTGACGTTTTTATCCTCGCCGAGAAACCATTCATTCGGCTTGAAAAACATTTCGGTAACAAAGGCAGAGAGTTGATTGGATGAAAACAACGGCAGACAGCCGAACACTCCAAAGAAACAAAACGCCATCGCGAGCGGTTTCCACTTCGCCCCGAGTCCCTCGACAATGAAATACATCGGCCCCCCCTGCACCTGGCCGGCATGATCCCTACCACGGTACATGACGGCGAGGGTGCAAGTGAAAAACTTGGTCGCCATGCCGACCAACGCGCAGACCCACATCCAAAACATCGCGCCGGGTCCGCCGGTGGTTACCGCCACCGCGACGCCGCCAATATTGCCCATGCCGACCGTGCCGGACAGGGCGCTGCAGAGCGCCTGAAAGTGGTTGATCTCGCCGGGGTCGTTGGGGTCGCTGAACTTGCCCCGCAGAATCTGAATGCTGTGGCGTAGATATAGGAACGGGACGAAGCGCGAGTAAACGGTGAAGAACAGCCCCCCGCCGATGAGCAAAACCAGCAGAGGCATCCCCCAAAGCCAATCGGATGTCAGTTGGAGCACCTTGGCAACCGTCAGCGGCTCGGCGGAGGTGTGCATGGCTTATTTGCCTGCGAGGATTTTGAGGCAGGACGATTTGAGTTGTTTCAGGTGCGTCGCGCTCTTGGCCTCGAGGTAACAGCGGATTAGCGGCTCAGTGCCGCTCGCGCGGAACGCCACCCATTCGCCCTTCGGCAGCAGGAACTTGAAGCCGTCGGTGGTGATGAACTGCTGCACGGCGAACCGACCGATCTTGTCAAAACCGCCGCCGAGTTTTTTCAGGATAGCTGCCTTATCGTTGGGCGGCACGGCGATGTTGATGCGGTCGGTATGGAACTCGCCGGTTTGCTTCCCGAGGTCGTGCAGGATTCGACCCAGCGGCTTGCCCTCCATCGCGACCAGCTCGGCCATCAGCAAGCAGGCGAGCACGCCATCCTTCTCCGGGATGTGGCCACGCATACTTAGGCCGCCCGATTCTTCGCCGCCGACGATGATCGGCTCACTCTCCATCAGCGCCCCGATGTGTTTGAAGCCGACAGGTGTCTCATGAACTTTCACCCCGAGCAATTCTGCCACCGCATCAACCTGGTGACTCGTCGGCACGGTGCGGACCACTGCGCCTTTGATGCCGCGATTTTTCCGGAGGTGATAAAGCGCCAGCGCGAGCACCTGGTTCGGGGTGAGCCAGGTGCCGTCCTTGTCCACGATACCGAAGCGGTCGGCGTCGCCATCGAGGCCAAGCGCAAGGTCAGCTTGGCCTTTGCGCACAAGTTGGGCTGCTTCGGCCATTCCAGCTTCGTTCGGCTCGGGAGCTCCGCCGCCGAAAAGCGGGTTCAGGTTTTCATGGAAACGGGTGACTTTAGCGCCGGCTTCCTCGAGAAGTGTGTCGAGGTAGCCGCGTCCAGTGCCGTGCATCAACTCGACTGCGATTCGCAGCTTGGCTTTGCCGATGGTTCGCAGGTCGATCAGTCTGCGAATGTGATTGAGGTACACCGGGGCAGGGTCGAACTCCTGGCAGTCAAAGGTGCCGATGACAGAGGTTTTCGGCTGCCAGCCCTTGGCTAAAAGTTTGTCAGCGTGTGCTTCGATTTTGTGGGTTAACTCAGGTGGGGCACCGGCACCATTGGGCATCGAGAACTTGAAACCTGAGTAGCCAAAAGGATTGTGGCTGGCTGTGATGTTGATGCCGCCAATAGCTTTCTTATGGCGGATACTAAACGCAATGACAGGTGTCGGCGCATCACGATTTGTCAACAGCGGATCGAGACCAGCTTGCTGCAAGATTTCCGACGTAGCCAGAGCGAAATCGCGTCCCAAAAACCTCGTGTCGTGGCCGATGACGACCAGCGGGCGTTTGCCGTGGATGGGGGATCGTTTGCGGCGTAACTCTGTCTTGAGCGTGAGGGCGAGTCCTTGGGCAGCCAAGCGGAGGTTTTCAAATGTAAAGTCGCGTGCGATTAGCCCGCGCCAGCCGGAGGTGCCAAAATGGATCGGGGATTTCACGGCTTGAAAAAGAGTTTGGTCAGGCGCCGTTAGTGGTCAGCTTTTCCAGTCAAAGGCATTCTTTTTGATGGCGTAAATGTAGCCGACGAACAAAATGCTGAGGAAGGAAACCATCGTGCCAAAGATCACGTTCGCCGTGGCGGGATTGCCCAACATCTCCTTGTACACCACCGCCCACGGGTAGAGGAACACCACCTCGATGTCGAACAAGATGAACAGCATTGCCACGAGGTAGAACTTGACCGACATGCGCGAACTGCCGTCACCCACCGGCAACATGCCGCACTCGTACGGGGTGTCCTTGGTCGCGGTGTGGCGGCCAAGCGCTTTGGCTTTCCGTGCGCCAAAATACCAACCGGCCAGTTTCGATGCGAACATGCTGCCGACTGCAAAGGCGATCACCACCAGCGTGAGAAAAAGAACGCCCAGGTATTCAGCACGCGGATCGGTGGCGGCTTCGGCCAATATCATGCGCGAAATCTAAGGTCGACCTACGGGTGGCGCAAGGTCAAACCCAGCTTGGTCAAGCGCTCGGCTGACGGTAGAGTGGGGCGACCGATTGATCCATGACTGCATTCCTTGCCTTTCTCCCGATCCTAGTCGTTGTCGTTCTGCTGGTGGGGTTCCGTTTGCCGGCGAGCCGGGCGATGCCGGTTTCGTATCTCGTGGCGGCCGGGCTGGCGTTGTTTGTCTGGCAGGTGCCGGGCGTGCAGGTGGCTGCGGCGTCGATCAAGGGGCTTTCACTGACACTTCGGTTGTTGTTCATCATCTTCGGTGCGATCCTGTTGCTGAACACGCTCAAGCATAGCGGGGCGCTTGCAGTGATCCGGAACGGCTTCACCAATATCTCAGCCGATCGACGCGTACAGGTAATCATCATCGCTTGGCTGTTTGGGGCGTTCATCGAGGGGGCGTCCGGTTTCGGGGCACCGGCGGCGGTCACGGTGCCGTTGATGGTCGGGCTTGGTTTCCCGGCGATGGCCGGCGTGGTGGCCGGGATGATCATCCAAAGCACACCGGTGTCATTCGGCGCGGTGGGCACACCCATTCTCGTTGGTGTAAATGATGGCTTGAAAGATCACGACAATGTGCTCGCTGCGATTGACAAATGGGGATACGCCCCATGGGATAGCTTAACTTTCCATGGCTTTGTGGGAGTCAAGGTCGCCTTGTTGCATGCGATTGTCGGCACGATGATCCCGCTGCTGCTTGTGGTTTTTATGACGCGGTTCTTCGGCAAGAACAGATCGGCTCGCGAAGGGCTGGCGGTTTGGCCGTTCGCGTTGTTTGCCTCGTTTGCACTGACGGTCCCGTATGTGCTCGTGGCCAAGTTTTTCGGGCCGGAGTTTCCGTCGCTGCTCGGTGCGTTGATCGGCTTGACAATTGTCGTGCCGGTAGCCAAACGAGGCTGGCTGGTGCCCAAAGGCGAGCCGTGGGACTTCCCGCCGCGCGCCGAGTGGGAGGCTGACTGGACGGGGGAGGTGGAGATTGACTTGAAATCAGGCCAAGCTGGTGAGACGTACAAGGTCGGCGTGTTTACTGCCTGGTTGCCGTATTTGCTTTTGGCGGGTTTGCTGGTGCTGACACGGCTCGAGGCGTTGCCGCTCAAGGCGTGGCTTCGTTCTGCCCAAATTAAGTGGGACGTTTTTGGCACCGGAATCTTTGTAGATGAGACACCTCTTTATGTGCCCGGGACGGTGTTCATCGTCGTGTCGCTGATTGCCGTTGTACTGCACCGCATGAATGGCGCTGGCGTGAGTACGGCTTGGTGCGAGTCGCTCAAGACAACCGCCAAGGTATCGGTCGCACTGGTTTTTACCGTGCCGATGGTGCAGGTGTTTTTGAACACCGGTGATGGCTTGGCCGGCTTCGAAAAAATGCCGATCGCTCTGGCCAACGGCGTGGCCACGCTGACCGGCGGAGCGTATCCGATGCTGGCCCCGGTGGTCGGCGGTTTCGGCGCGTTCGTGGCGGGGAGCAATACGATCAGCAACATGATGTTCTCGCTGTTCCAGTTTGAGGTCGGTGTCAAGATCGGTGTCGATGCGACGTGGATGGTGGCGCTGCAGGCGGTCGGTGGCGCGGCGGGCAATGTCATCTGTGTGCACAACGTGGTGGCTGCCTCCGCGGTGGTCGGCCTGACCGGCAGGGAGGGGGATGTCATTCGCAAGACGCTGCTTGTCTTCGCGTATTACGCTCTCGCCGCCGGGGCGATTGGATTTGTGTTTCTCAAGCTTGGTCTGCTTGCCCCGGGCGGGTAGGTGACGGATCTTAGACGAGTGCCTTCCAAACAACATCTGAAAGGATTTAGGTGGCTGATTGTTCTGCTGCCGATTTTTGTTTGCCACGGATTGATATTGTCAGCTGAAACCAATCCCGCGATTCAAAAGATTTACTTGAAGGGGGTTCCTCACACGACCAAGAACGGGAGGCGCCTTTCCGCATACGATGCCAAGCGTTCGTTTTTTATGATCGGATCTTGGGGCGTTCCCGAGTCCCGAGTTTATAAGGGTGTGGACTATCGCTGGAAACATTTGGTGGAGGCAGGGTACAATACTGTTTGGCCGTGGGCTATGGGTGGCTACACTTCGGAGAAACAACTTCAGCAAGCCAGGGAGCATAACCTGCAAGTGATCATCATGCGGCGGCCGATGGGCGCAAGTTTGGAGCGAATCAAGCTTTCACCAAACCTTTTGGGTATTGTTTGGCAGGATGAACCGCTGATCAACTTCGGGGTTGAGAGTGAGCGGCAACAAAAGGAGTTGGCGAGTTTTAAGGATTACCGCAAAGCGGTGAAAGGAATGCTGCCCGACTTGCCGGTGTTTGTGAACACAGCGTCGTGGATGGTCGGCAACGGTCGCACACACTGGATCAATTGGCACAAGGCGGGAGACATCAGTTGCCATGATAATTATGTGATATGGCCGGTGACGAAGTCGTTGAATTTGGGCTCTTACGGTACGGAGAAAAATGGGATTGCCGATGCCACTACTCTTGCCGTTAAAGTGAATCAGGAGGCCAAGCCGGTTTGGTTGATAGTTGGCGCCTTTGAGGCAAATCATCCCCCGACGGTTCGTTTTCCTTTTCGCTACCCGACTCCGATGCAACTTCGTGGAATGGTCTATACCGGAATCATCCATGGAGCTACTGGCGTCACTTACTATGCATGGGATAGTAATGTCACCCGCTTCGGGGTTGCGCCTGTCGAGCAACAGAAAATACCAGGTCGCCCTTCGGCAACGCCCATTCAGGCAATTAACGCCAATGCACTGTGGAAAACGATAGCAGTGATTAACAGCGAACTACTTGAATTGACCGCCGAGATTCTCTCACCGACGGTTAATTTGGGTTATGCAGTTAGCTACACCGGCGACGCTGTGACGGAGTATCCTTTGCGAACATTGCTTAAGCCGCACCGCGATGGGGGATATGTGTTGTTCACAGTCAACATGGATAACACAGTGATTACTGGTAATTTCCATTTTCCGAGTGCGCTCAAATCAGCTGAACCTATGTTTGAGAATCGTTCAGCGTTTTCACTGGGAGAAGACAAGAGATCTTTCGTGATTGCCTATGAACCATTTGAGGTTCATGTAGTCCGACTTTATTAAGTTATAGGTGCCGGAAGGATGTTACGAAAAATTATGGTGTAAATCGAGTTGACCTAAACTCGCCCCGCTTCTTTAGTGCCTCCTCCCGTCCAACCATGTTCAGCGGGGCGTATTTGCCCTGCGCCCACAGCGGTATCAGGTCGGCATAGTGCGGGTTGTCAGGGTTGCCGCTTTGGCCGCCAGGGTAAACGCCGATGCTCCGGGAGGGATTTGCGAAATCGACGACCATGCGCCACGACGCGCCGCCACCCACGCGCCCACCGCTGCTGCCTGGGTTGAGCGTGAAGCTGTCGCCCGGCACCGAATGACTACCCCGGTCCCAGTCTGCATTGCCGCTGATGGAGCCGATGTGAAGTTTGTTTACCTTTTCCCAAGCCAGCGCATCGAGACGGTTACCAGCGCGCTGTTGCAACTCGGCGGCGGCCTTGTGAAAAGCATGCACGATGATGTCGTCGCGGGTTTCTCGTCCGGCGGTGGCCTGATCGTCGAACCACTCTGAATTTGGGTGTTCGCGGGTGATGTACTCGAGCACCTCAAGCATCGGTTGGCGTCGGTTGTTGCTGGTGTATCCCCACGAACCACCTCGTTCTGGCAAACCGCGTGCGGGCCATTCATCGTTCCACACGCCGGCCCGGTAGTGGTGGAACCAGCGCAGCCAGATTAGCGGCCCAGCAGAGTCACCCTTGGCCCGGTAATCCCACGATGCCACAGCGGCCAGCAGTTCACGCTTGAAAGGGTCCTGTGGCTTGTTTTTTTTCACCGCGCCCAACAGCGTCGGCAGGAAGCGTTCCGCCGCCTTGTCGTGAGCGTCGTTCTGCAAAGGAATCATCTTTTCGACAGTCATGTCGTCACACCTTGCCAGGAGTTCGTGCATACGCCGCGTGCGGTAGCTGGAGTCCCACATCCAGCCGAGGTGATGTGGGTAGCCGATTGAGGCGGGGCGGCCGTTGGCAGAGCCGACATAACTTTCCGGAGGGTTCACCGCCAACGGAAGGCTGTGGCGCGGGATGAAGCCGCGCCAGTCGAATTCACCCGAGGCGCCGTCCATCGGGATCCGGCCCTGGCCGCGCATCCGCAGCGGGATCGCGCCGCAGGCGTGAATGGCGATGTTACCGTCCACATCTGCATAGGCCATACTAAGAGTGGGAATCACGATTTGGTCGAACCCTGCCAATGCTTCTGTGAGGTTGCTGGCCCGGTTCATCATCCAAATGGCGAGTCCGTCGCGAGTCTCACCCAAGCCGGTCCACTGCGCGGCAACCAAGCCTTCGTTGCTGCTGATGATCGGCCCATGCACGGTGTATTCGATCGACT
Organism: Verrucomicrobiota bacterium; assembly: GCA_030749225.1. Classification (GTDB taxonomy): domain Bacteria; phylum Verrucomicrobiota; class Verrucomicrobiia; order Limisphaerales; family UBA1096; genus UBA1096. Next base: position 1,309 of record JASMKO010000012.1, on the reverse strand, counting down.
CAAGGTGAGCAGCTTCACCCTTGATGGGGATCGTCTCCTCGACGCGGCGGAACTCCTTCCACTCGCCCCGGTGATGGTAGAGCCGGGGGTTGTCCGGATGCGGTTTCTCGATGAAATAATCCATGACATCAGCCTGCATGTTGGTAATGCCCCAGCCAAGGTGGTCGTTGTGGCCTATGACGATATAGGGTGCAGTGGGGAAACCGGCACCGGCAATGTTCCAGCCGTCGACCGAAAGATGCCAGGCGTACCACAGCGAGGGCAGGTCGAAGCCGAGGTGCGGGTCGCTGCAAAGTATCGGTTTGCCTGAGCGCGTTTTGGTGCCATCAACCGCCCAGTTGTTGCTGCCAAACGCTGCTCCCCGTCCCAGCCACTCGACACCGTCGAACGACTTCATTGCCGCGGCAAAGGCGCTCCCGTGTTCTGACAATGGATGCATAGATCCAGTGGATGGCGACGTCTTGCGGTCATACTGCTGGCGTACAGTTGGAATCTCGTAGGGTCGGTCGAGTGGCCACAACTCTTCTGCTGCACGGACGCCAAGTTTGTCCACGACGATTCCGAACCAAAGGTCTGCATCTGTGCCGCTCTGATCCCAGCCCATATACTTGGTGAACACAATGCTGTCCACTGGCGACCATGGTTCAGGCTGATATCCGAGTTCGTTGAAGATGTTGGGCCAACCGTTTTTCCTGAACCGCACCATGCGGGCATTGACTCCATCGGCGTAGGCCTGCAACTCCGCCCGAAATTGTTTTGGTACTCGGCCCGATTCCCACCATTTGGCGGATGTCCGGCGCAGGCCAAGGCGTCGCATGAGGATGTCATGTTTTAGGCGGTCGCGCCCGAACACCTCAGACATCGTGCCGGAAGCCTGGCGTCGTAGGAGATCCATCTGCCAAAGCCGATCGGAGCCGTGTAGCCACCCAATCACACGCGCGCCGTCAAGCCGGTTCGCAGCGAACACATGGGGAATACCATACGCATCGCGGTGCACGCTTACCGGTTTGTCTAGAATCGAAAGCGAAATATCATCTGCTATCACCGGGCAAACCCAACAAGGTACAACTAGGATCGCAAAAATGAGTGACTTCATCACAGGCGGAAATGAATAAACAACATGGCCAAAAAAACCAAGAAGATTGACCATGAGCAGGACTTGATTTTATGGGAAAGCGCTGGCAGTTTTTCCGGAGTTCAATTTCTGCTTGTATGGTTTTTTTACGGAACACTTTTTTGGCTATAACTGCATGGTTGGCGCTTGGCGAAGCCCACGGGGCGTCACCGGGGGAGGTGCGGTTTGGGGTGG
>JASMKO010000011.1 GCA_030749225.1 Verrucomicrobiota bacterium | reverse complement strand
CCGCCGAGGCTGCCGGAGAAGACATCATTGCTTCCACCCCTGCCCGAGCCGCGTGAACTGCGTCCGATACCGCGCATGCCGCTGAAGCCTGGAGTCCCACGGGTGCCATCGGCCTTGCGGGCTTCACCCGTCTGGTCGATTCGGATGATGACATGGTGCAGCACCGCGCGGGCGGAGGGGCGAACCTCGAAGCCGGCCACCCACTTATCTTCCTTCAGGTCGAGCGGGATCACGAAACTGCGATAAATGTCGGGGCCGTCGGCTTTCACGGTGTAGGCCGTCGGCATTTGCACAATCATGTCCGGCTTTCGAAGCAGCCAGTCGCTGGCAAACTCGGGTGGCTCAGGCAACTTGTCAGCTGGCCCTTCCACCATGCCGGTCTTGTGCCAGTTGCTGAGCGTGGCCAACTCGTCGGTGGTGAGGCGGCGTTCGTCAACGAATTTGCCGTGTCCCTCGACCGGATGCCAAGGTGGCATGAAACGCTTCTGCGTGACCTTGGCGATGAGACGGGCACGTTTCTTCACATCGTTGTAGGTCTGAAGAGTGAAAGGGGCTGCTTGGCCGTTGCGGTGGCACTCGGTGCAATTATTGTAGATGATTGGCGCGACATCCTCGGTAAACGTCGGCTTTGCCTTGGCTGCGGCGGTTGCGCGGGATTGCAGTGTGGCGAAACCGGCCAGTGCCAGCCCCACGCGGATGACTTTATTTGTTGTCTTTTTTGTCATTGGAAAAATCGATGTAGCAGCCCACCGCCTTGGTGGTGCGCTTGGCCAAGGGCTTGCCGGCAAGCAGTGCGTCGAGCGTTTCACGCAGGTCGCGTCGGGTCGTGTTGAAGCGTTTCTTGCCGTAATCGGCGTAGAGATTGTCGATGCGCCCGCGATACACGAGGCGGCCCTTGGCATCGAACACGGCTGCTTCCGGAGTGATCACTGCCCCGGCGCGGCGGACGAGCTTGTGATCATGATCGAGCACAAGAGGTGCAGAGAGCTTGTACTCCTTGGCATGGGCGCGGGCAGCTTTGGTGTCGGTGTCGCGATCCGGATGCACGAGGAAAATCGGAACACCCTTCTTTGAGTACTCCTTGTGGATGCGGGTCATTTCCGGTGCGTAGACGTTGGATACCGGGCAGTCGCGCAGCACGAATACCAGCACCATCGCCTTGGTTTTGCCTGATGCTAAAGGCTCGTGGGTCTTGCCGTCGATATCGGTGATTCGCAGCGGTGCATCACCGGCCCTGGCCAAACTTGGCCAAGCGCCCGCTAGTGCCAGCAGTGTGGCGAATAGGGCTATCTGTCTTTGGCGATTCATCCTACAATACCAGTCCGAAATACGCAGCCACCCGTCCAGAGGTTACATTCTGGCAACTCGCCAGCCAAGCGTGTCAACTGAGGAAGGCGTCGTGGACGGCGCGGGTGGCTTCCTCTGCCTTGTCGATGCCGATGACGACGGAGATCTTGATTTCGCTGGTGGAGATCATCTGGATGTTGACGCCCGCCGCGGCCAGCACCTCGAATACCTTGGCCGCAATGCCGGAATGACTCCGCATGCCGACGCCGACGATCGAGAGCTTGCCGATGGCCTCGTCGGCGAGCGCCTCACCGAAGCCGATATCACCGCGCATGTCATTGATGACGCCCTGCGCCTTGGCCACGTCCGGCTTGTCGATGGTGAACGACAGGTCGGTGGCCGGTGTGTTGCTGCCGTGGCTGACATTCTGCACGATCATGTCGACGTTGATCGCTGAGTCGGCCAACTGCTGGAACACGCGGGCGGCCATGCCCGGTTTGTCCGGTACGCCGACGAGGGTGACCTTGGCTTGGTTCTTGTCGAGCGACACGCCGCGAATTACGACGTCCTCCATGCTTTGGGTTTCTTCCTTCACGAGGGTTCCGGGGTTGTCGTTGAGGCTTGAACGAACTTCAAAAATGACGCCGAACTTCTTGGCAAACTCCACCGAGCGCGACTGCATCACCTTCGCCCCGAGGCTGGCCAGCTCGAGCATCTCGTCGTACGAGATTTCGTCGAGTTTCGTGGCTGTCGGCACGAGGCGCGGATCGCTGGTGTAAACGCCGTCGACGTCCGTGTAGATTTGGCAGAGGTCGGCCTTGAGCGCGGACGCGAGCGCGATCGCCGTGAGATCGGAGCCGCCGCGTCCCAGCGTTGTGATGTGGCCTTCGCTCGTCTCGCCCTGGAACCCGGCGACGATGGTCACGTTGCCGGCATCTAGCAGGGCGTGGATTTTTTTTGGTGTGATGTTGCGAATCTTCGCCTTCGAGTGCACTCCGTCAGTCACGATGCCGGCCTGCGCGCCGGTGAGCGACGCAGCCGGGATGTCCATCGACTGCAGCGCGATGGCCAGCAGGGCGATGGTGGTCTGCTCGCCGGTGGAGAGCAGCATATCCATCTCGCGTTCGTTCGGTACCGGCATGAGCGCCTTGGCCATGTCGATGAGGTTATCGGTGACGCCCTTCATCGCCGAGACGACCACGACGACCTGGTCGCCGCGGTGGCGGTACTCGGCCACGCGGTTGGCGACGTTGCGGATGCGATCGATGTCGGCCACTGACGACCCGCCGAATTTCTGTACAATCAATGCCATTGGCAGTTGCCCCGGTTGGGGTCAAAGCAGGGAAATCGCGCGAAAACGCGGCCGGGTTGAGTACCTCAAAGCCGGTTCAGTTGCAAGTTCTGCCTTGGTCAAGCGGGGCGGAGGTTAATTGGCGGCGGGCGACTCGAGGTGTTCGTCGAACCACTTTGCGAACTTCCGGATGTCCCAAAGGATGGTCGCCCAGCCGTGGCCCTTGCCCCGCTTGCGGATGAGCTCGGCCGTGGCCCCGTGCTTTTCAGCGGCCTCGATGTACCACTCGGATTGTTGGAAGGACACGACCTCGTCGTCGTCGCCGTGAATGATCAGCACCGGCGGCGTGTCCGCGTCGACGTGGTGGAGCGGTGACAACTCGCGGCCGACCCGGTTCCATGCGTCGAGGTCGTCGGGGTCGATGCCAAACAGCTTGCGGAATCGTTTGGACGGGCCGCCGTCTTTCTCCGTCTTGGAGGGGTTGCCCGGTTTGAGGACGTCGGTGACCGGGAAGAAGATTGCCACCGCCCGGACGAGACCGTCCTGCTTGCCGGTGGTCTCCTTGCCGCGGGTGGCTACCATGAGGCTCAAGTGACCGCCGGCGCTCGCCCCGACGACACCGAGTTGGCCGGGATCGACCCCGTACTCAGCGGCGTGCTCGCGGATGTGTTGAACAGCGCGGGTGACGTCGTCGTAAATTTCGGGGATGGTTGCCTTCGGCTGGGAGAGGTGCGAAACGGCGAACAGCGAGTAGCCGCGCCGCAGGAACGCGCGGCCCATCTTCGGCTTGAAGTCGTCGGGGTTCGACCGCCAAGCGCCGCTCACCATCACCACGACGCCGAGGCCGTTGGTTTTACGAGGCTGCAGGAACTCGTAGACCAACTCGTGGTCGTTGCGCTCGCCGTAAACGATCCGTTTTTGCTGGGCGAGCTTGGGCGTGGTGCAGCCGGCGGGGCCCAGCGCGATGGCTAAGCAAAGCAGGAGGAGGGTGGAACGCCTTGTGTTCATGAATGGTTCGCTTGGGCAAGTCTAGCGGGAGGGCAGGCCGCGTCAACCGCTTCGCGAAGCGCAAAACTTTCGTTGGCCAAGTGGGCGGCGGGGTGGTTAACTGTGCGCCCTTTTTGGGAGTTTCATGGAAGAGGAAAATTCGTTAATCGAACAGCGCAAAGCCAATCTCGCTGCCCTGCGGGAGAAGGGCATCGAGCCGTTTGCCAACAAGTTCATCCCGAACGAAACCTGCGCCGGGGCACGCGAAAACTACGAGGAAGGCCGCGAGGTTGCCCTGGCCGGCCGCATGACCGCATTCCGTACGATGGGCAAAAGCATCTTTCTGGACATCCGCGACGGCTCCGATCGCATGCAGGTTTACGCGCAGAAAAACGCCATTGGCGAGGAGGCGTTCGAGGTGCTGAAGAAGCTCGACCTCGGCGATTTTCTCGGCGTGATTGGCACCATGTTCACCACCCGTACGGAGGAGATCACCCTAAAGGCCGAGTCGTTCACCGTAGTCGGCAAGGCACTGCGCCCTCTCCCGGCCAAGTGGCACGGCCTCTCCAACATCGAGACCCGCTACCGGCAGCGTTACCTCGACTTAATCGCCAATATCGAAGTCAAGGACGTGTTCTACAAGCGCAGCGCAATCATCCGAGAAATTCGCGACTTCATGCACGAACGCGGTTTCATCGAGGTGGAGACGCCGACGATGCAGGCGATTCCCGGCGGCGCGGCTGCTCAGCCGTTCATCACCCGGCACAACGCGCTGGGCTGCGATTTTTATCTGCGTATTGCGCTGGAGCTGTACCTGAAGCGGCTGCTCGTTGGCGGGATGGACCGCGTGTTCGAGATCGGCCGCAACTACCGCAACGAGGGCATCTCGCCCCGGCACAATCCGGAGTTCACCATGCTCGAGGCGTATCAGGCGTTCGGCGACTACGAGACAATGATGGAGTTGCTCGAGTCGATGATCATTCGCGTGGCTGAGAAGGTGGTCGGCACACTGGTGATTGAGCACAAGGATGCTGAGGGTAACATCACCCGCACCATCGACCTCTCCCGCCCGTGGCGGCGCGTGAAGTACAAGGAGTTGATCCGAGAGAAAGGCGGTGATGACTGGTTTGAAATTTCGCCCGACGAACGCCGCCAGCGCGCTATCGATCTCGGCGCGGAAATTGCCCCGGACTACGAGGATTTCGAGGTCACCAACGGCCTATTTGAGAAACTCATCGAGCCCACATTGATCCAACCGACTTTTGTCACCCATTTGCCGAAAGAACTGATCCCACTGGCCAAGCTCTCGCCGGAGGATCCCACCACCATCGAGGTCTTTGAGTGCTGCATCAATGGGCAGGAAATTGCCCCGGCCTATACCGAGCAGAATGACCCGGTCGCCCAGCGTGAGGCATTGGTCAACCAGGCTGGAGAGGAGCAGCAAAAACTCGACGACGACTTCCTCATCGCGCTCGAGCACGGTATGCCCCCGGCCGGTGGCATCGGCATCGGCATCGACCGGCTGATCATGATGCTGCTTGGCCAGGAAAGCATTCGTGACGTTCTCCTCTTCCCGCAGTTGAAACCGAAATCGGCCGACGGTTAAGGGGTTAACTCAGCCTTGGCTTTCGGGAGTTGGTCATCCTGACCGAGCAGCAGCAATAGGTCACCCTCGTGCAGCGTTTCCTCCGGGCCGGGGTTGACGATGCGCTCACTGTCACGCTCAATTCCGACAATGCTCACGCCGGTGTTCGTGCGAAGCTCCAATTCACCGATGCGTTGCCCTGCCGCGGGACTGTCTTTGGCCAGGCGCAAGCTGTCCAGATGCGCGGCCTCCAGCAGGCCGGCAGGCAGATCGCCGGTTTCAACCCCGGCTTGGCCAAGCTTGTTGGTCTCGAAGGTTTCCTTGAGCGCGATCTGCGCCCGGGCGTAGACGCGCACGAGAAACCGCCACTGCAGCCAGGCGACCACCACCAGCACCACCGCCAACGCCAGCATCACGCCGAGCGGCGGCAACAGCGCGGAGCTGAGCAGTAACACGCACAGGATCATCCCGGTCGTGCCGGCGAGGAGGATGACATTGGCCACCACCGCGCGGAGTGCCTGCGTGCGCTGGCCGGCGGAGTCGCTCCGGATGCTCGCCTCCGAGATCAGCATGCCGAGTGCCTGCAGCTTGCGCAGGTTGGCGATGAGCATCGGCAGCGACAAAACCAGCGCCGCCACCCACAGTGCAGTGTGTAGAGTGTCCGATGTCAGGTTCCATTTGGCCAGCCAGGCCGGCTCGAGCCGGGCGAGGTAGGCGGCACCGAGGATCACCCCCGACACCAGGGCCATGTTGACCGCCATTTGCAGCAACCATTTGCGCGATAGCTTCCAAGCAAGGCTGTTCCACTGGCCGCCCTTAAACCGCTCCACCCAGTCCTTGTACAGCGTGAGGTAGCCGGCCAGCGGCCCGGGCGCAGCCCGCAGCAGACTGTTGGCCAGGCGGTCGGCGTTGCGGATCCAGAGCGGCGTGAACAGCGTCGTGACCAGCGCTACCCCGACGACGATCGGGTACAGGCTCGAGTTGGTGACGTCCATGGTCAGGCCCAGCGTGGCGATCACAAAGGAGAACTCGCCGATCTGCGACAAACCGGTGCCCACCCGCATGGCCGTACGGAAGTCATGCCCGGCAGCCACGGTGCCAAACGTGTTGCCTGCGATTTGCCCGATCATTACCACCAGTGAAATGCCTGCGATCGGCACGATGTGCTGCCACAACAGCGCCGGGTCGACCAGCAACCCAATCGCCACAAAAAACACCGCTGTGAAAAGGTCGCGCACCGGCTCAACCAGCGACTCGATCCGCCGACTCTGCGCCGATTCCGCCATCACTGCGCCGACGAGGAACGCCCCCAATGCCACGCTGAAACCCAGCTTGGCAGCGACAAGTGCCGTGCCGAAACACAACCCAAGCACGGCGACCAGCAAACGTTCGTTACTCTCAAATCGCGCCACGAAATTCAGTAACCGCGGCACCACCAGAAGCCCGACAACCAGCACGGACACGAGGAACACCAGCAGCTTGCCGGTGGAAACCAGCATCGGCTGCACACCCAGATCGCCAGTGGATGCGATACCGGTCAGCAGCACGATCATCACCACACCGAGCAGATCCTCCACGATCAGGATGCCGTAGATCAGCCCGGCGAATGGCTCACGATCGCGTTTCATTTCCCGTAGCACCTTCACGATCACGGAGGTCGAGGCGATAGAGATGATCGCCCCGAGAAACAGGCTGCTCACTGGTGTCCACCCCATTAACTGCCCCACCTGATAGCCGGCAAACACCATCAGCAGGATCGCCAACGGCGCCGCCACCAGCGCCGTTGCCGCCACCCGGCGGAGCTTGCGAAGATTGAATTCGAGTCCAAGCGAGAACATCAGGAACACCATCCCCAGTTCCGCGAGCGACTTGATGGCATCCTGACCCTTGATGAGCTTGAGCAGGTGGGGGCCGATGAGGATGCCGGCCACGATGTAGCCCAACACCACCGGCTGTTTGAGGCGCTGGAACAGCAATGTCACGATGCCGGCGGCGATCATGACAACGGCTAGGTCCTGCAAAAAACTTACTTCATGCATGGCGCAATCTGCACGAATCATGCCCGAGCTGATACGCTTGGCCAAGCGCCGGGATGAACAGACACTGTCATAAGACATAGGCAGGGAAGAGGGGTTGACCCTAATTATTGAGCCGTTTAGTTTCCCTCTTTACCCATTCATGCATATGAAAAAACTAGCATCACTCATCGTATTCGTAGGGCTGACCTTCAGTATCAGCGCTCAGGATCAACCCACAAACCTCAAGGAAGCCGTGGAGATGGCGACGGCCAGTTGGCTGTTTGGCGATTGGGAGAGGGAGGGATCGGATGGTTCAACAAGGAATCTTTCATTTAAATGGGCCGTGAAAGATGCCGCAATATCGATTCACTCGACGGGGGGGCGAGGTGAGTCTCACGGGATCGTGGGCTTCGATCACGAGGCCGGCAAGGTGGTCGGCAAGTCGTTCAGCAATGGAGGTCATGCTGATTCTGAATGGTTGTTTGTGGACGGCAAACTAATCGAAAAAATAACCATGAACGGCGTCCAGGATGGTGAGCCACGTCAAATGACCTTTGCTCGCAGTATCCGGAGGATCGATGAAAACAACATGGAAATGGCTTTTCATCGGGTAAGTGATTCGGGTGAGGTGGGGCAAGTGGTCGAGCGAAACGGTACGAAGCTTGTTCAGACTTGGAAACGAAAAAAGTAATAATTGTTTAATCGGCATTCATCTTTTGCGCGGGAAAGAACGCTTGGCCAAGCGCTAGGCACAACATGCGACCACATGATTTTACAGATTTTTATGTTTCAAAAACGTGCGTTGGGCGTGCTGGCCGTCCTTGGTTTAGCCATCGCCGCCGGCTTGGCAGAGGACAAAATCAACGTTCTCGTTTGGGATGAGCAACAGCCGGTGCCGAAGAAGTTGTATCCCGATTTCCCCGGAAACTACATTGCGGATTACCTGAAGAAAAATTCTAAGCTCAACGTCACCTCGGCCAACATTAACCAGCCGGAACAGGGTCTTTCCACCAAGGCGCTCAACGATGCAGATGTGCTGATCTACTGGGGCCACGTCCGGCATCGCGACATCAGCGAGGTGAAGTCACAGGAGATCGTCGACCTCGTGAAAACGGGCAAACTGGATTTCGTGGTGCTGCACTCAGCGCACTGGGCTGTTCCGTTCATGGTCGCAATGCAGGAGGTCGCCACACAGGATGCGCTCGCGCAATTACCGGTGGACATACGCAACGATGTGGATGTGCAGTTCAAGGGCAATGTTCGCTGGTATAAGGCGCCGGACGATGCGCGGCCGCATCAGTTGCACGAGTTCAGCCAAAATGAAAACGGTCAGATCAAGCTTGAGGTTGAGCGACCAAACTGCGTTTTCCCCCGCTGCTGCACGCCAGTGCAGCCAAGCCAGATTCGCATCATCAACAAAAAGCATCCGATCACGAAGGGTGTACCTGCAACCTTCACCATTCCAGAAACAGAGATGTACGACGAGCCGTTCCATGTACCCACGCCGGATGAGGTGATCCTCGACGAGACTTGGAAAGGCGGGGAGTACTTCCGCTCCGGTGCGATTTGGTCGCTAGGAAAAGGCAAGGTGTTTTACTTCCGCCCGGGTGATCAGCAGTATGCGGTGTACAAGGTGAAACCGGTGCTTAAGATCATCGAGAACGCCGCTGTTTGGTTGGGCGGCGAATGATCCCCGGCCTGGCGGAAAACCCAATGGTGGTCAGTTTTTCATTAGAGGCGAGTCAATCGACTATGCTAGGGGCGATTGGCCTTGGCCAAGCGCGGTGGCAGAGTGATTGGCGCATCTAGTGCGCCGGGATCACGCGATTGGCCCTATTTTTGGAATCAATATGCTCAAAACCAGCCTCTTTCCCGGATGGTACTCTGCATGCTATCGACCATGGCATGAGACCGTTTTTTCCTGTCACAAACCATCCGGCTCGCCTAGCCTGCCCGGCAATGAAGAGGACAATTCAAAACCTTATGGCCGCTTTGGTCCTTGCCTTGGCCGGTTTTGCAGACAGCGTCCGGGCTCAGGAAAAACCGGAGGAGAAGCCACCGGCGGACATTTGGCAGGCCGCCGAAAAGGGGGACATTGAGGCGATCAAGGGATTCCTCGCAAAGGACAACAAGATCGACGACCAAAACAATGACGGCTACTCGATTTTGCATGTTGCAATCCGGAGCGGCCAGACGGCGGTGGCGGAGTTCGCCCTGGCCAATGGTGCGGACATTAACCTGCGGAGTAACAGTAAAAAGACGCCTTTGCACTACGCTTCCCAGTACAACCGGCTCGACCTAACTAAGCAGCTGGTCGAGGCCAAAGCCGACCTCGCGGCCAAGGACAAAAAAGGGCGCACCGCGCTCGACCTCGCCACCGGCGAAGCCAAGCGGGAACTGGCCGCCTACCTCCGCAGCGTCGGCATAACGAGCAAGAGCGATGAGGCGGCGGCGAAATCGATTTACGTCGCTGCGAAGATCGGCTCAATCGCGGCCCTCAAGAAACACCTCGAGACCGGCGTCGACGTGAACGCATTGAACAAGCACAAGCAGACGGCGCTGCATTTCGCGGCGAGCGCCGGGCAACTGGATGCCGCGGCGTTGCTGCTCGAGGCCAAGGCCGATGTCGCCCTCGTCGACAAGTACCAGAAAACGGCCTTGCACTACTCGGCACGGAACGGTCGCACGGCCACGACCGTGCTGCTGCTGGAAAAGGGCGCTGCTGTCAACGCCAAGGACAAAAAGAACAAGACGCCGCTCGACTACGCTATCGCAAAGAAACGCACCGAGGTCGTCGAGTTACTCCGTGCCAAGGGCGGCAAGACAACGAAGGAACTGGCTGCCGCCGAAAACATTTTCGCCGCCGCCGAGGTGGGCGACCTTGAGGCGATCAAAAAACATCTCGAGGGTGGCGCGGACGTGAACGCCACCAACAAGCAGGGCTACACCGCGCTGCACATTGCGGCGCGGCGCGGCCAGAAGGAAGCGGCGGGGTTGCTGATTGAGAAGGGTGCGAACGTGAACGCGCAGCGCAAGGGCAAGACACCGCTCGATTTCGCCGTCAAAAAGGAGGAGATCGCCGCGTTGCTGCGCGAGAAGGGCGGCAAAACTGGCAGGGAATTCAAGGCTGCCGGTTCGATTTTCTCCGCCGCCGAAAGTGGCCTGGTAGATGCCGTGAAGACGCACTTGGCCGCCGGGATCGACGTGAACGGCAAAAACAAGGCCGGCTACACCGCCCTGCACTTGGCAGTGAAGAAGGGGCACATTGAGGTGGTCAGGGTGTTGCTCGAAGCCAAGGCCGACATTGCTATCGCCAGCAAGAGCGGTAAGACGGCGCTGCACGACGTCGCCTATTACAAGGGCAGTATCGACTTGGCCAAGCTGCTGATCGACGCGGGGGCGCCGGTCAACGTGATGGACAAAAGAAGGAAGACGCCGCTCGACTACGCGCGGGCACGCCGGAACGACGCGCTGGTGGAGTTGCTGCTGGCCAAGGGCGCGCGCACCGGCAGGGAGCTTCGCGCCGAGACGGACATCCACTATGCGGCGGCCAACGGGTACGCCGAAGCGGTTCGTCGCTTCATCGAGAACGGCGGTGACGTGAACGCTGATGATCGGGGTGGCTACACCGCGCTGCAATACGCCGCCTACAACGGATACATCGAGGTCGTTCGTGTACTCATCGAGGCTAAGGCCGACGTGAACGCCACGTCCAACAAACGGAAGAAAACCGCGCTGCAATACGCCGCGCAAAAGGGCCGCAAGGAGATTGCGCTGCTGCTGCTCGACAAGGGGGCCGACGTCAACGCGCTCGACAAGGCTGGCCGTACGGCGCTCGACATCGCGCTGCGTTATCGCCGCACCGAGACCGGTGAACTGCTTCGGCAGCGTGGTGGTAAGCTGGGTAGTGAACTGGTCAAGCCGGACGATGGCGGCAACGCCGAGCCACAGCCACTAATCCTCGACGACGAGCTGGCCGGCATGACGGGCGACGGCGTGGTGCTGACACTGACGCTCGGCGCGGAAGGGCCGGGCCTGTCGATTCTCGGTTGGCCGGGTGAGATTTATCTCATCGAGTCATCGAGCGACCTGACCGGCTGGATCGGTTTGGATGAGGTGTCCAACGACGCGGGCCGCATTGAGTGGTCCGACCCGCGCGGCGGCCTCGGCACAGCGCAATTCTATCGCATCCGCGTTCTGGACTGACAGTGGCCAGCTTGGCCAGGCGGAGTCAGTGGGCTGGGCGGACGAGGAAGGTCGAGAGCATTCCGGCGCCCTTGGGAAGTTCGCGCGTACCGGCGTAGTCGCACAGGAATTCATCTGCCTTGGCGATGGCGGCCAGCGCGGCGAACGCGTCGCTCGCAAAGATCTGCCCCTCCTCGGCGATCGGCTCGATGCGGGACGCCCGGTTGACGTGCGCCCCGTTGTAGGTGTCCCGGTTCAGTAACGGGTCGTGGCAGCGGTACACCGGTCCGGCGTGCAGGCCGATCCGGATGCGGATGTCGCGCTGCAGGGCGGTGGCTTTCCAGTCCGTCTCGTGGAGGGTGCGTTGCAGCGCCAACGCGAACCGCCCCGCCGTCTCGACATTCTTGAACACGGCGCAGATCGCATCGCCCCAGGTGTTTACGTAGAGCGGGTGGGCATTGTACTGCCCGGGGATCATCGCCACGCGGCCGAGGAATTCACGGATGAATTTCGGGACGCTTTGCTCCGGCCATTTTGAGAACTGGACCACGTCGGTAAAGAGCATCGCGCGAATTTCCTGCGGCGTGCGCTCGCCCGGTGCGTCGGCTCGCCCGGTTGGCTTCGACTTCGGCTCTGGCAGCGTGAGCCCGTCGGCGAGGGCGTCAGCGAGGATCCGGTCCATCGGCAGGATCTCGACATCCTGGGGCATCGCGTGCTGCCAGTAGTTGCGAACCGACTCGGTGCCACCACCGCCGTCGCCCGGTTTGCCGTCCCACAGCAGGATGGGCGCGATGTCCATCCCGAGAAACTGGCTCTTGAGGATAGCCGTCCCGGCGAGGACGCGGTTGCAGTAGTCGTAGGCTGCGCCGTCGTCGGGGTCGCCCTCCTCGTTGAGAATCCGCACGCTGGCGGCGTTGTCGAGCAGGTGCTGGAACCGCTTCACCAGGTCGTCCCCCGGGATGAGTCGCACGCTCGACTCAATGAATGCCTCAGTATTGAATGGCAAAAAAATGTGCACTTCCCCGCCGCGCTTGAGGATCGTTTCCGCGAACAGCATGTCGCCGCCGCAGGCGAGTGAACTGTAGCCGATGCGCACATCTCGCCGTTCCACGCACGCTTCAATCTCGGCGCGGACCGTTTCCTCCAGCGCGGCGGGGAACCGCGGGGCCAACCGGTCAGGCCGGTCGAGCATATGCCCGGTGAACAGCCCGATCCGCGGCAGTACGAAGCAGTCGTCCAGCGCGCTCTCCTCCTCGCCCAGTGACTGAAGAAGAAACCGCGCCTGGCTACGTGTGCGACTGACCTCGGCGGCTCCCGGATTACTCTCGGTTGTGGCTTGGGTGTAGTTGATCCGTGCAGATTCGAGGTTGCCGGAGACCAGCGCCGCCTCGGCGGCGGTGGCCAGGAGCCAGTATGATTCCGGCGAGTTCGGCCCGCCTTTGGCCAAGCCTTCCTCGCAGAGGACACGAACCTCGCCGGCGATGCGCCGGGCGGTTTCCGTCTCTCCAGCCACGAGGGCCATCGAGGCGGCGTTAATGCCGGTGTAATATCCCCCAGAGCACTCGTAGCCCTTCAGGTAATTGTCTAGGCTTCGGTGCAGGTGATGATCGCGATCCTCTTCCGTCCCGGCGATCATCCACAAATCCTTGTGCGTGCGCGCGAGGATGCCAAAGGTCTCCTCGTCGTCTTGTCCCTGTTCACGCAGCCCTACGAGAATTGCGCTGGCGCGCTGCGTCGCCCCGGTACGGGCCAGCGCCAGCGCCTGCAACTGCAACAACCGGACATCATCGGCGAAGACCCGCAGCCCCTCGCGGGCGATGTCGTAAGCCAGGAACGCCTCGCCCAGCTTCAGCGCCGCCCCGACCGCTTGGTGGTAAACTGCGATATCCGCCGACCAGGCGGTGCGCTGCCGTTTTTCCCAAACCATGCGCAACCCGGCCAGGGTGCTGCCCTGCTCACGAACCTTGGCCAAGGCTTCCTCCGCCGTGGCGTCGCCGGTAGATGGAGGGGTGGATGGATCGTCACTCCCTTTCACTGGATGCACCAAACCGTGCCCCAAATCGACTACGAGGAGCAAACCAAATCCCGTTTGGCCAAGCGTGGCTCTACTTGATGGGTGGGGGGGCGCTGAGTTTGCGATAGAGCCAGGCCTCGATCGGTCGCAGTGGCGCTAGCAACCTGTAAAAGGGAGAGTAGTAGAGGCGGAGCCGGACCACGGACAGCAGCATGACCAGCGAGGTGCGGCCCATCTCCACTTTCGAGCCGACCTGGTCGGTCCACTCGGTGGGCACTTCGCGCACGGTATAGCCGGAGCGCTTGAGGGCGTAGAGCAGGTTGATGTCAAACGCCATGTCGGCGACCGTCAGCTGGCCATGGATCGCCTCGACCGCTTCCCTGCGCATCACCTTGGCGCCGCACTGGGTGTCCCGAATATTCATCCAAAACAAACCCTGCACGATAGCATGAAAGACGCGGCTGGCGAATTGCCGCCGGAAGGTCTGTTCCTGCCGCAGCACGGAGCCGGCCATCCAGCGGGAGCCGATCACGCAGTCTGCCGTGGCGCACTCGGTGACGAGGTCGTCGAAGGCGGCGGGCGGGGTGGCACCGTCGGCGTCGACGTAGCCGACAAGGTCGGCTTTGGGCGCTAGCTTAAGGCCCTCGATCAACGCGCCGCCCTTGCCGACCGGCTCTGGGATGTTGACTTGGTTGATCTCCGGGAACTGAGTCGAGGCGCGCTCGACGACGCCGAGCGTGTCGTCGCTACAGCCGTTGAGCACGACGACGAGCTGGAACCGGTCCGGATGGTGCTCCCGATAATAACGCGCATAGGCGTCGAGCACCGGGCCGATGCGACTCTCCTCGTTGTAGGCCGGGATAAGCAGCAAAATGCTGGAGGAGGTGCCGGGCACGCAGACGGCTTACTAAATTATGGGCGTTTTGGCAACGCTCACCAGAGTGTAAACGCGCCGTCTTCCCCCCACAATTGTGAACCCCGGTAAGGCCTCATCTGGTCAATATCCTTCCAGCGCACGGAGCCGTCGAGCCAACCGACGTTGCCACCGTCGGCCCCGACATCCTTTGATGAGGCGCCCTCGGCGCTCGGGTTGGAGTAGTCAATCTCGCTGTCCTCTTCGGTGCCGTAGTCGAACAGGATTGGCCCCCTTGATCCATGTGGTGCA
>JASMKO010000010.1 GCA_030749225.1 Verrucomicrobiota bacterium | reverse complement strand
AAAATCTCCGGCAGCGTGATGGCGTCGTTGTCGGCCTCGACGAGGAACTCGTTGTCGTACACGCGGCCCAGCGTGGTCGGGTTGAGGATCATCGTCAGCGTGGAGGCCTGAATGCCCATCACCTTCTCATGCACCGGCCAGGCGGTGTCGACAGCCAGGCTGGAATAATTGTCCAGCCACCGTTCGGTACCCATGCGGCGGAGCAGCTCGGTGTTGAGGCCGAACGCCTCATCCTTGAAGGTGTTCTCAAGCATGAACTCCAGCGCCTCGCGCTGTTTCTTGGCTGGCACCGGGGTGACCGGATGCCGGTTGCCGGGGTCGCCCTTCCGGTCGCGGTTCACGAACGAGCCGCCGATCCATTTCCCCATCATTTTAACCGCCCGCGATTGGAGTGAAAGCGTCAGGTGATACCCGTCCCGCGCCTTGGCCCAGCTCTGCCCTTCCTTCACGAAATGATCGATCAATTTGCCTCGGTGATGTTTCACGATATTCATCTGGCTGCGAGCAAACTGAATGGGGTTTGAGGAGAAGTCATACGACTGGGCGAGCGGGTCGGAACCGTAATTATCCAGATCATCCGCGAATGCGAGTTGAGGGTCGGAGACCCGGCTGAGCACTTTTTTCAACTCCTCCGGCTTGCTGACGATGGAGTAGCCGTACTCGATGGCCCAATGGTCGTAAGGGCCGATGTCGATCATGACATGATCCCCCTGCTTTTTACCAATCCCCTTGAATCGGATGACGGTGATGTAGTCCATCACCGAGCCGGCGAACGGCTGCTTGCCCTTGAGTTCGTCGCTGTTGATTTTCTCGAGCGAATGAACACTGGATGCCTTGAAGTTGTGACTCAAGCCAAGCGTGTGCCCGACCTCGTGCGCGATGACATCCGCCACCAGCGGGCCGATAAACCATTCCGGCACACCGTCAATCAAAACCTCCGGGTTCTTTGGCTCCGGCTTGCCGCTCGCCTTGGCCTCGGCAGCGGCCAAGGCAAATTCAAATCGCATGCTGGCAAGATCAAGCGACTTGCAGTCCGCCGCCAGGCAATGGCCGTTGACCTGGCTGACCCGTCCGTGAAGCCCGTCGAACTCGTCATCCCCAATCAGTTCCCCGTCCGCCTTGGCCAAGGGATGGCCCCCGTAGGCTTCCGCTCCCATCGCCGCAAGTTGGGCGCGAACCGAACCCCGCTGGGACGGATGGGCCAAGCGCACGCGCGGATCCCATTCGGGATGCTCCTTGAGCCACGCAAGTGTTTCCGGCGTAAAACTCTGCATTGCGATCCTCGGGAGAATCTTGTTGTACTGCATCTCGAAGTGGCGAATCCATCCGTCGTTCAGGATGATATCCGCGTCGAGGATTTCCCCCGTCAACGGGTTGACCCGGCTTGGCCCGACCGCGCGGCCAACGTCGTTGTTCAACCAGCGGACAAAGTTGTACCGGGCATCCTCCGGATCTTTCTCCATGTGTGCCCCGGTGGAGGCATCCTGATAATAAACCTCGATCGCGTTGGCCAAGCCCACTTTCTCGAACGCCTTATTCCACATCAGTACGCCCTGACGAACCCAGCGGCGGTAGCGCACCGGCGTGGTGTGCTCGATGTAAAAGATAATCGGGTTTTTCACCGGGCTGATCTTGAGCTTGGAATCAGCCTTTTCGAGGTGCCAGCGATTGATGTAGCGCACCTTCTTTTTGTCGTCGTTGTACTTGCCAAAATCAGAGTAGCCCGTGGTGAAAAACCCCACCCTATGATCCGCCAAGCGCGGCTTGTACGTCTTGCTCGGCGTGATGGAACTGATTGAGTAATGGAGGGTTTTCAGAATGCCGTTGCGGTCGGGCACCGTAAACGCTAGTTCCACGTTGGACGGGAACGCTTTCGCGGTGCGAATTTGAGCCAAGCGGGTGTTGATCCCCGATCCCTTACTCCCGAAAAACTTCGAGGCGGATCCCAGAAGCAGGGCATCCATGTCGATCACCGGGCGATTCTTGGACATGACGGTCAATATCGGGACATCCACGAGAACCCGGTCGGTAAACAGTCGCTTGATGGATGCCTTCGATTCCGGGTCGCCGGTCGAGCGGATCTTGAGATTCGGCTGAATGAGCAGCAGCCGCTTGTCCAACCGCTTGAAATAAACGTAGCGGTCGCTGACCTGCAGCCCGGCTTCCTCCTCGCCGCCCGCCACAGTGGTCGCGATGAAAAACCGCTTCGACTCGAAGCCTGACGGCAGCGCGCCGAGCATCTGATGATCCTTCTTCCGCACGTAGATGGAGAACAGGCTCGATTTTTTGTCCATGCTGGAGATGACCTGCTCGTAGCCCTTGAGTACCGTGGTGTACGACGGGAAATCCGGCTTGGCGGGCGGCTTCGGCGCCGCGGACGCAGGCGATTGAGCCAGGACGACACCGGACATGGCAAGGCCAAGCGCGGCAACGATGAGGATGCGTTGTTTTTTCATGGAAAAGTGATCCGGGCTACAAACACCCGGCGATTTGCCCCCTGTGGGGAACCGGAAATGTGCCCCACGCTTGGCAAATTTCAAGTAAGAACCCGCTTGTTTTTCCGCCCGGCACGCCTCCATTCTCGACCGCTTGGCCAAGCGCAGGTACGCTCCCGAGCGGGCGGGTAACATGGCAGCAAAGAAAAAAACGGGTAAATTTGACTCGATCGAGGCGGTGCTGCGCGACATCGCGCGCGGCAAAATGGTGGTCGTTGTCGACGACGCCGACCGCGAGAACGAGGGCGACCTCATCATGGCCGCCGAGAAGACGACGGCCAAGGCGGTCAACTTCATGGCCAAATACGGCCGCGGCCTGATTTGCGTGCCGACCGCGCCGGAGCGCCTGCAGCAACTCGGTATCGAGCGCATGGTGCTCAACAACCGCGAGGGCCACCGCACCGATTTTCAGGTCAGCGTCGACGCCGCCGCCGGCATCACCACCGGCATCAGCGCCGCCGACCGCGCGAAGACGATCAAGATCCTGGCCAACCCCACCTCGATCGCCGATGACCTCGTGCAGCCGGGTCATGTCTTCCCGCTGCGCGCCAAGAGCGGCGGCGTGCTCCAGCGCGCCGGCCACACCGAGGCTGCTGTAGACCTCGCCCGCCTCGCCGGCTGCCGACCGATTGGCACGATCTGCGAGATCATGAACGACGACGGCTCGATGGCCCGCCTGCCGGAGCTGCGCCGCTTCGCGAAAAAGCACAAGCTCAAGCTCTGCTCCATCGAGCAGCTCATCCAGTTCCGACGCAAACGCGAAAAGCTCGTCGCCTGCGAGGAGATCATCGCCATGCCCACCGACTTCGGCGAGTTTGACCTGCACCTTTACCGCTCGACCATCGACGGGCAGCACCACCTCGCATTGGTGCGCGGCAGCATGAACGCCCGCCGCCGCACACTCGTGCGCGTGCACAGCGAATGCCTCACCGGCGACGTGTTCGGCTCGCGCCGGTGCGACTGCGGGCCGCAGTTGCAACAGGCGATGAAACAGGTCAGTGACGCCGGCCACGGGGTGATCCTCTACATGCGCCAGGAGGGCCGCGGCATCGGCCTCGCCCCAAAAATCAAGGCCTACAAACTGCAGCAGGGCGGTCTCGACACCGTCGAGGCCAACGAGAAACTCGGCTTCCCGATGGACCTGCGCGAGTACGGCATCGGCGCGCAGATCCTCGCCGACCTTGGCATCAAAAAAATCCGCCTGCTGACCAACAACCCGAAGAAAATCGTCGGGCTGGAGGGGTACGGCCTCGAGATCGTCGAGCAGGTGCCGATCCGCGTAAAGCCCAACAAGCACAACAAGGGCTACCTCAAAACCAAGCGCGAAAAACTGGGTCACCTGCTTTGACGCCCCGCCCCCTTCCCCGCTTGGCCAAGCGCACGCGGCATGAATGAGTCGCTCCCCATCTGGGACACCCACGGAGAAATCACCGACACGCTCGCCGTGCACAATCGCCTCGTACTCGGCGCACCCACCGGCTCCGGCAAATCCACCCAGGTGCCACAGATGATTCTCGATGACGTCCTCTGCGGAGAACGCCGCGTGGTCGTCCTGCAGCCCCGCCGCGTCGCCGCCCGCTCGCTCGCTCGCCGTGTCGCTTGGGAACGCTCCACCCCGCTTGGCCAAGGCGTGGGCTATCAGGTTCGGTTCGAAAATCACACCGGCCCCGAAACCAAGATCGAGTTTATCACCGAAGGCGTGCTGCTGAGACGGCTGCAGGATGATCCTGAACTGACCGGCGTTGGTGCGGTGCTGTTCGACGAGTTTCACGAACGCAACCTGATGAGCGACCTCGCACTTGGCCTCGTCAAAAAACTCCAGCGCTCGAGCCGCGACGACCTGAAGATCGTCGTCATGTCGGCCACCATTCAGACCGGCTCCGTAGCCCGCTACCTCGGCCAAGCGCCGGACGCGCCCTGCCCCGTGCTCACCTCCGACGGGCGTACGTTCCCGGTCGAGATTCGCTTTGGCCAATACCGCAACCGCGACCCGGTCACCGAGCAGGCAGCCGACGCGGTGGAGTTGATTTTGCGAAACGACTCGCCGGGAGACATCCTGATTTTCATGCCCGGCATGGGCGAAATCCGCGGCACGATCAGCGCGCTCAGCCGACGACGCCTCGCTGAGCCGGTGGAGTTAATCCCGCTGCACGGCGAGCTACCACCGGCAGATCAAGATCGAGCGTTCAGCGACTGCAACCGTCGCAAAGTCGTCGTCGCAACGAACGTGGCCGAGACGTCCGTGACCATCGACGGCATCCGCCACGTCATCGACGGAGGCCTCGCCCGCGTGGCCCGCTTCGACAGCGAACGCGGCTTTGGCACGCTGCTCATCGAGGAGATTAGCCGCGCCTCCGCCGACCAACGCGCCGGTCGTGCCGGCCGCACCGCACCCGGCACCTGCCACCGGCTCTGGACCGAGAGCGGCCACCTCAATCGGCCGGAACACAACACTCCGGAGATTCATCGAACCGACCTTGCCGAGGCGGTCCTCATGCTGCACTCCGCCGGCATCGAACGCGCGGTGGATTTCGACTGGCTCGACAAACCGGAACCCGCCGCCGTTGAGACTGCCGAAAACTTGTTGCGCTCGCTCGGAGCCTTGGCCAAGCGCTTGGCCAACGGCGGCGGCGGACTGACCGAGGTTGGCCAAGCGATGCTCCGCCTGCCGATGCACCCACGCTTTGCCCGAATGATGATCGAGGGCGGACGCCGCGGCTGCGTCAACGAGGCCGCCCTGTGTGCCGCCTTCCTCAGCGGGCGCGACATCCTCGTCCGCTCCGCCCGCGAAGACAAAAAAGTACAGGCCGCGCAGGAACCGTTCCGCGACGGGGCCGGATCCGACTTCGAGGTACTGATCCGCGCGTGGCAGTTTGCCCGGTCGCGTCGTTACAACATCGACGACTGCCGGGCACACGGCATCCACGCCGGCGCCTGCCGCGAAGCCGAGGCGACGTTTCGTCAACTGCTGCACTTGGCCAAGCGCCACGGTATGGCCAGCGATGAAAACGCCGAACCGGATCGATCGAAGGCCACCGCGCTGCGGCTCTGCATCCTCTCCGCGTTCGCCGATCAAATCTGCGTGCGACGCGACACCGGCACACTCCACTGCACACTGCCGCACGGCCGAAGCGGCACGCTGGTTCGCGAGAGCGTCGTGCAGCAATCGTCGCTGCTCGTCGTCGCCGAGATTCGACAGGTTTCCGCCCGGGGTAACCGCGCCCAGACGCTGCTCAGTATGGCCTCGGCCATCGAGTTGGACTGGGTGCGCGAACTGTTTCCGGACGAACTCACCACCCGGCCGGAGTGCGAATTTGACCCCGCACCCAAGCGGGTCGAGGCGTTTGAGATTACGCGCTTCCGCGACCTTGAACTGGGCCGCGAACGCGCCCGCGAACCAGACGCAAAAGCCGCCGGGCAAGCGCTGGCCCGGGCCTGCCTGCGCGAGTGGTTCAAACCAAAGTCGTTCGACCACTCGATCCGGCTGCTGATCAACCGGCTGAACTGGCTCTGTGCCGCACGGCCGGATCTCGAGTTTCCCCCGCTGGATGAACCGGCGATTTTGAATTGCCTCGCCACCGCGTTTGAGGGCATGACCTTGGCCAAGCAGGCGGCGGCAGCCAATGTGAAGCCGGCGTTTCGCAGGCACATGCCGGAGGCGCAATGGGAGTGGCTCGACGAGTTCGCCCCGGCCACCATCGATTGGCCCGACGATCAGCCCAAGCGACTGCAGTACCCGGAGGTTTCCGCCGACAAACACGGCAACGTGCACCCGGTGGAGCTGCACGTGAAACTGCACGACTGCTTCCGGCTGACCGAGCACCCGGCTATCTGCGAGGGTAAACACCTCGTGCGATTCAAGCTGTTGACCCCGAAAAACAAGAAGATCGATTTTTGTGATGACTGGCCAACGTTCAAACAACGGGAGTACCCGCGAATTCGAAAGGACCTGTTGGCCAAGTTTCCCGGCGTAGGCTGGGTTTGATTTTGAAATGATAGACGACATTCGACGCATTGCGGCCGAGGCCGGAGACGCCATCATGAAAACCTACGATGGCCCGGCCCAAGTGGAAACCAAGGAGGACGACTCGCCACTCACACAGGCAGATCGGGCCGCACACAACTGCATCGTCGCCGCGCTCACAGAGCTGACGCCGGACATCCCGGTTTTGTCCGAGGAATCGGAGGGCATCAGCACCGAGGAACGAATGAGCTGGAATCGCTTCTGGCTCGTCGACCCACTCGACGGCACCAAGGAGTTCATCAAGAAAACCGGACAGTTCACCGTCAACATCGCGCTGATCGAAAACGGCGAATCCACCCTCGGCGTCGTGCTCGCCCCAGCCTCCGGTCTTGAGTACTTCGCCAACCGGGGCAACGGGGCATTCAAGCGGCTTGGCCAAGCGGAGCCGGAGAAGATTCACGTCAGCGAAATCGACAAGGACAAACTTCGCATCGTGGCCAGCCGCGATCACGCCGGCCCAAAGGTCGCCGCCATGCTCGAAAAACTGCCAAGCGCCGAACTTGTCAGCATGGGCAGCTCGCTCAAATTTTGCCTCGTAGCCGAGGGTGCGGCCGATCTTTACCCACGATTCGTCCCCACGATGGAGTGGGATACCGGCGCCGCACAATGCATCCTCGAGGAGGCCGGGGGCGCCGTTTGCACTCTCGACGGCTACCGCTTGGGCTACGGCAAGGAAGACACACGCAACCCCTCCATCATCGCCGCCGGCCACCCCACCCTAGACTGGAAAGCACTGCTGCCCAAAGACTAAGCGCCGTTTCCGATTGGCCAAGCGCTTGGTTTTTCTATTTAGAATTATTCCAAGTATTGACAGGGCGCTTGGCCAATGGCACATTGCGCGCATGGCGACGGACCACCTTCCTGTGTCCGGTGACTTCCTCAATCAACGACTTGCCGAGAAGGGCCTACGATTCACTTCTCAACGGCGACACGTCTATGAGGTTTTGCTCAGCCGACGCGATCATCCCTCCGCCGAGGAGGTGTTCATGCAGGCCAAGCAGTCGAAACCGGAGATCTCCATGGCGACCGTTTACAATAGCCTCGACGCGCTGGTAAAGTGCGGCGTTGTGCGGCAGGTAAACGTCGACCGTGGGGCCACACTGTATTGCTCAAACATGAACAAACACGCGCACTTCTGCTGCGACGATTGCGGCAAGGTGTTCGATGTGAACTTGAAGAACTCGCCCCGCATGCCGGAGGTGGATGTGCTGGGTGACTTTGAGGTGCGATCCATCGACATCGCCCTGCACGGCCGCTGCACCGGCACGTGCGAAAACTGCGGAAGAAAGGAAGCTAACGGATGAACGCCCACACAGACACAATCGACGAGTTTGTCGCGAGCGACTACAAGTATGGGTTCGTCACCGACATCGAGAGCGAGTCGCTCGAGCCAGGCCTGAATAAGGATGTCGTTCGGTTCATCTCTGCCAAGAAGAACGAACCGGAATGGTTACTGGATTGGCGACTGAAGGCGCTCCAGCATTTTGAAAAAATGAAGAGCCCAACCTGGCCGCAGGTAAAATATCCACCGGTCGATTTTCAGGACATCTCCTACTACAGCGCCCCGAAGAAAAAAGGCGACGGGCCGAAGAGTCTCGACGAGGTGGATCCCAAGCTTCTTGAGACATACGAAAAACTCGGTGTGCCGCTGCACGAACGAGCGCGCCTGGCTGGCGTCGCGATTGATGCTGTGTTTGACAGCGAATCCATCGGCACCACGTTCAAGGAGGACCTGGCCAAGGCCGGAGTGATCTTCTGTTCCATCTCCGAGGCGGTGCAGAAGCATCCGGAGTTGGTGAAAAAATATCTCGGGACAGTCGTACCATACACGGACAACTTTTACGCGACATTGAACTCTGCCGTCTTCAGCGATGGATCGTTCGTTTACATCCCTCAGGGCACACGCTGCCCGATGGAGCTGAGCACCTATTTCCGCATTAATGCCGCGAACACCGGGCAGTTCGAGCGCACACTTATCGTTGCTGAGGAGAGCAGCCATGTCAGTTACCTCGAGGGCTGCACTGCGCCGATGCGCGATGAGAACCAATTGCATGCCGCCGTGGTGGAACTGGTCGCGCTCGACAATGCCGAGATCAAGTATTCAACCGTGCAAAACTGGTATCCAGGAGATGAGCAAGGACGCGGAGGCATCTACAATTTCGTGACAAAGCGGGGAGTCTGCAAAACGAACGCCAAGATTTCGTGGACACAGGTCGAAACTGGCTCGGCGATCACCTGGAAATATCCCAGCGTCATTCTGCAGGGCGATAACTCGATCGGGGAATTTTACTCCATTGCCCTGACGAACAAGGCGCAGCAGGCCGACACCGGCACCAAAATGGTGCACATCGGGAAGAACACCCGCAGCACAATCGTCTCCAAGGGCATCTCCGCCGGCAAGGGGCAGAACAGTTACCGAGGCCTTGTGCAGGTTGGCAAAAAGGCGACGAAGGCCCGCAATTTTTCGCAATGCGACTCGCTCTTAATCGGCGACAAATGCGGCGCGCACACATTCCCGTACATTGAGGCGAAGAATCCAAGTGCCAGCATCGAGCACGAGGCGACCACCTCCAAGATCGGTGAGGATCAGATTTTTTATTGTAACCAACGCGGCCTCGAACCGCAGGACGCCGTGAACATGATCGTCAACGGTTTCTGCAAGGAGGTCTTTCGCGAACTTCCGATGGAATTCGCCATAGAGGCCCAAAAGCTCCTCGACGTCAGCCTCGAAGGGAGCGTCGGTTAAATTTTCTTACGAATGCTAGAAATCAAAAACCTACAGGCTGGGATTGAAGACAAGCCTATCTTAAGAGGAATCGACCTCTCTGTGAATGCCGGCGAAGTTCACGCCATCATGGGTCCGAACGGCAGTGGCAAAAGCACCCTCGCCTCCGTGCTCGCGGGGCGCGACGGCTACGATGTCACAAGCGGCGAAGTCCTGCTTCAGAACGACAACCTGCTCAATCTCGCTCCGGAGGAGCGCGCCCGCGAAGGAGTCTTTCTCGCCTTCCAGTACCCGGTGGAAATCCCCGGCGTCAACAGCGCCTACTTTTTGCGCTCCGCAGTCAACGAAATCCGGAAACACCGCGGCGAAGAGGAACTCGATGCGATGCATTTCCTCAAGGCAGTGAAAACGAAAATGAAGGAACTTGGCCTGAGCGAGGATTTCCTCAAGCGCCCGGTCAACACCGGTTTTTCCGGCGGCGAAAAGAAGCGCAACGAGATCCTGCAAATGGCGATGCTCAATCCCCGCTTGGCCGTGCTCGATGAGACCGACTCAGGCCTTGACATTGACGCGTTGCGCATCGTGGCCGACGGCGTCAACCGCCTAAAGGGACCGGACAATGCACAGGTCGTCATCACACACTACCAGCGACTGCTTGATTACATCGTGCCGGACTTCGTCCATGTGCTGTACGACGGCCGCATCATCAAGTCCGGCGACAAGACGCTCGCGTATGAGCTCGAGGAAAAAGGCTACGACTGGCTGATCCAGAACGCCGCATGAGCAGCGCAACCGCCAACGAAACAGCCCCGACACCGATCGAGGCCTTCGCCCGGGTGGAACAGGCCGGTGGCCCGTTGCTGCCACTGCGCAAGACGGGGCTGGCTCGGTTTGCGGAACGGGGATTTCCGACGACCCGAGATGAGGATTGGCGATTCACCAGCCTCAAGCCGCTGGCCGACCTTCCATTCCTTCCAACGCTAGAGCCAAGCGACCAAGCGTTTAACCAAACGGAGATTAACGGTATCACTTTTGGCCGCCATGATGTTGACCGTCTTGTTTTTGTCGATGGACATCATTCAAGTGATCTCTCGCTGATCTCGGATCAACCGGACGGTGTTACCGTCTCCAATCTGGCCGACAGCCTGTCCGAGTTGAAGAACGACATCAGCTCACTTTCCGCCAACGATGAAAACCCATTCATTGCACTGAACGATGCTTTTTTTACGGATGGCGCATTGATCCGGATTCCGTCTAACGGGCGCTTAGCCAAGCCAGTTCACCTAGTTTTCCTTTCCACGGCAGCCGGGGACGGCCAAGCGGCACACGTCCGAAACTGGATCGATGCCGGCGATAACGCGCAAGGTACGCTTGTCGAGTCGCACCTTTCACTTGGCCAAGCAGCGACCAGCACAAATGTTGTTACCGAGACTCGCATCGGTGCCGGCGCCAACCTCGAGCACATTAAGTTTCAGGATCAGTCGGACAGCACAGTCCACTTGGCCTCGCTGCACTCGGAGCTGAGCAAGGACGCCCGCTATGCCTTCCATTCGCTTGCCCTTGGCTCACGCCTTTCGCGGAACAACCTACGGATGCGCCTGGCCAAGCCGGGAATCGAGTGTGTGCTCAACGGGCTGTACATGACCCATTCGGATCAACTTGCGGACCACCACATGATCGTCGACCACGCCGCACCGCGTTGCGACAGTCACGAGTATTTCAACGGGATCCTCGACAACCAGTCGCGCGGAGTGTTCCACGGACGCATCCTAGTGCAGTCGGATGCACAAAAAACAAATGCCAAGCAGACGAATAAAAACTTGATCCTCAGCGACCATGCCACCGCCAATACCAAGCCGCAGCTTGAGATATACGCGGATGACGTGAGATGCACCCACGGGGCCACCGTTGGTGAACTGGATGACGACGCAATCTTCTACCTGCAAACTCGCGGTCTCGACACCAAGACTGCCCGGCGGATGTTGATGCACGGTTTTGCCGGCGAAATCGTGGACCGAATACAGCACGACGGCATACGGGAGGAACTCGATCAACTGGTTTGGAACCGCCTCGAAGACAAACATCATCTCGATTGAAGTGACAACATTTCTGGACACAACGATAGACAAGTTGATCGAGAATTTTGATTTTCTCAACGACTGGGAGGAACGCTTTGCCTACCTGATTGAGTTGGGCAAAAAACTGCCCCCGCTTAGTGAGGCTGAAATGACAGACGAGCACCGCATCCACGGCTGCCAGGCCAGCGTCTGGCTGAGGATGCTACCTCAATCAGACGGCACGTTTGACATTCACGCCGACTCGGATGCCTTCATCGTTAAGGGCCTGATCGCCGTGCTGCTGTTGATCTACAGCGAAAAAACCGCCGAACAGATTTTGGACACTGACAGCACGGCGACATTCGAGCGACTCGGACTCGACAAACACCTCAGCCCCACGCGCCGCAACGGGCTGCACTCGATGGTGAGCCGCATCCAGGCGCTTGCCGCCGAGTCGACCGCACAGACCGTTTGAGATGAACAGTGACGGCCCCATCGCGCTCAGCCGTAACATCGAAGCCTCAATCGTCCCGTCGGGCGACAAGGTGACGCTTCAAAAAGGAGAGACGGCGCGGATCACGCAGACTCTCGGCGGCACCTTCACAGTCATCATCAACGGCAACATGTTCCGCATCGAGGGTCGCGACGCCGACGCGCTGGGCCTCAAGCCGGTCAAGACTCCGGCCGAGGAGGCCAAGCGACCGGAGACCCTCGACGACTTGCAGCAGCAGATCGAGGCACAACTCAAGACGGTGTACGATCCGGAGATCCCGGTGAATATCGTAGACCTTGGCCTTGTTTACGACAGCACACCGAGCCAGATCGACGACGGCTGGCGAGTCGATGTGAAGATGACGCTCACCGCGCCCGGTTGCGGGATGGGACCGGTACTGCAACAAGACGCACAAAACAGACTGCTCTGCATAGAAGGTGTAAACGAGGCAGACGTACAGGTCGTCTGGGATCCGCCTTGGAACCAAGACATGATGAGCGAGGCGGCCAAGCTGCAACTGGGAATGATGTGATGAGCACGGACGCGAAACCAGCGGGCTTGACCAAGCGCGACGGCGGGATCAACTGGGCCACGCTTCGGGGCGACTTTCCGATCCTGCACGAAACAGTGAACGGCCATCCGTTGGTCTACCTCGACAGCGCAGCCAGCAGCCAGAAACCTCGACAGGTCATCGACGCCATCCGGCATCATTACGAGCATCACAACGCCAATGTTCACCGAGGTATTCACGAGTTGAGCAACCGGGCCACCGAGGCGTACGAGGCCGCCCGCCAGAGGGTCGCCGAATTCATCAATGCCAACTCGCGCGACGAAATTGTTTTCACGCGTGGTACCACCGAAGGATTGAACCTTGTCGCCCAAACGTGGGCGCTGGAAAATCTGCGCGAGGGCGACACCATCCTCCTCACCGAGATGGAGCACCACAGCAACCTCGTCCCGTGGCAGATGCTGGCCCAGCGCATCGGGGCCCAATTGGACTTCATTGAGATCACCGGCGACGACGGGGAACTCGACCTGCAGTGGCTCGACGAGCAGCTCGCCCGCGCCCGACTGCTCTCACTCACACACATTTCCAACACCCTGGGCACGGTCAATCCGGTCGTCGAAATCTGCGCCCGCGCCCGGGATGCCGGCGTCGTTACCGTGGTGGATGCCGCCCAGAGCGCCGGCCACACGCCGGTCAATGTGCAGTCGATTGGCTGCGATTTCCTCGCTTTCTCCGGCCACAAGACCTGCGGCCCAACCGGCATCGGCGTGTTGTACGGCCGGCGCGAGCTGCTCGAGGCCATGCCTCCGTACCAAGGCGGCGGCGAGATGATCGCCAAAGTTGAGTACCGCGACGTGACCTTCAACGTCGTGCCGCACAAGTTCGAGGCTGGCACGCCAAACGTCGCCGGGGCCGTGGGCCTGCACGCGGCGCTGGACTACCTCGATGCCATCGGCCGCGACTCCATCTTTGAACACGACCAGCGCTTGGCCAAGCGGGCCTGCGAGCAGCTCGGCGAAATCGATGGCATCCGTCTGTTCGGACCAAGCGAGGGTCGCTCTGCAGTGATGAGCTTCATCCTGCCGGACGTACACGCGCTCGACCTCGCCACCATGGCTGACCAAAAAGGGGTCGCCTTGCGTGCCGGTCATCACTGTAACCAGCCGCTCCTGGCCAAGCTCGGCGTCCCGGCTACCGCCCGTGCGAGTTTCTATTTTTACAACACCGAAGACGAGGTCGACCGCTTCATCGAGGTCATCCACCATGTCCGCAAACTCTTTGCATGATGAATGATACTATTTCAGGCGAATCTTCCATGCAGGAGGTGCTTCAGTTTTTTCCCGGAGCGCAGCGGACCTTGTTTCGCAAGTACCACATCGGAGGCTGCAGCAGTTGCGGATTTAGCCCGGATGAAACTCTGGCCGGGGTTTGTGAAAGCAATGGTGGCCTGCCACTCAATGAGGTGCTTGAAAGAATCCGGCAAAGCCATGAGGAGGATGCCCGCATCCTGCTCGAGCCTGCCGACTTGGCCAAGCGCTTGGCCAAGGGCGAGGACATTCGCCTTGTGGACATCCGCTCGCGCGAGGAATTCGAAGCAGTCCACATCGACGACTCACTGCTGCTCACTCAGCCGCTGATGCAGGAAATTCTCGGCAGTTGGAACAACGATCAGCGGTTCGTTATAATCGATCACCAAGGCCAGAAGGGGCTCGACGCTGCCGCCTATTATCTTGGTCACGGCATGCCCAACGTCCATGCACTCCGGGGTGGCATCGACGCCTGGTCACTTGAGGTCGATTCCACCATCCGCCGTTACACGCTCAATTAAATGAACGACGAACTACAGAAAAAATTGGCTGATGCCATTCGCGATCCAAAGAACATCGGTGAGATGCCGGACGCCGATTCCGTAGGCACCGTCGGCAACTCCGAGTGCGGCGAGATGCTGCGCATGTGGGTGAAGTACAAGGAGCAGGACGGCGAAAAGATCATCGACAAAGCCAGCTTCCAGAGTTTCGGCTGCGAGACTGCAATCGCCGTTGCCAGCCTCGCCACCGAACTGATTCAGGGCAAAACCGCCGACCAAGCGATGGAATTGAAACCGGAAGAGCTGTCCGGTGAGCTTGGCCCGTTGCCACCCATGAAGATACACTGTGCAGAGCTGGTGCAGGGGGCGCTGCGTTCCGCGCTGTCACCCGAGGACGAGGCGTCCAGACAAACGGAACCGTCGACTGAACAGACTAGATTATCCCCCACCCTTCAGGACAGCCTGAACGAAGGGCAGGCGCAGTCCGGCGGCAGCCTAAAGATCAACTTTCTCGACGAGGAAAATATTAGCGAAAACGCCTAATGAAATTACTAATTGGGCCCTGTTCCCATGACCGGTTCGCAGCGCCTGCCGGCACGCTGCACAATTTGGTTTACTTTGGTAGCAGGGAAATCCAATACGAAATAGGCATGGGATGGGGGGAGCTATTCGGACGACTTCCGGCCGGCTGGAAGCCGGATTGTATTCTATGGATTTGGCCCGAGTACATGATGTGGCCGGCATGGGAACAATGCCCGGTTCCGTTGGCAACCGTGGTCGGTGATTGGCATTACAACTTCTCGGCACTGTCAGGCTGTCTGCACGGGTGCGATTATATTTTTGCCGACCGCCTGGGAACCCGGCGCTTGCAGGAGCACGGCATTGACCATGTTGAGTGGTGGCCTGCTTATGGCCACTCACCAGACCAGTGCCAGCGCCGGAACGAGGCGCCTCTGTTTGACGTAACCTTCATCGGGCGGCTCAATTTTCATTCCCACCGAACCCGAAGCCGGTATCTGGCAAAGCTGGCCCTATTTAAGGAACATTATCGTGTTCGCATCGCGCGTGACATTCACGGCCCCGACTATTTCGAGGCGCTGGCCCGTAGCCGGATTGTGGTCAACGACGGCGTACGGGGCGAGATGAACATGAGGGCCTATGAGGCAACCGCCTGCGGGGCATTGCTATTCATGCATGCTGACAATCTGGAAATTAGCGAATTCCTTCGAGATGGTAAAGATTGCGTTTATTTCGAAGAGGACAACCTCCTATCCTTACTGACACATTATCTTAAGAATGAATCATTACGCCGCCGCGTCGCAGACTCGGGTTGGCACTGCATCCAACAACACACGTCCGAGCAACACATGGCGGATCTAATAGGGCGTTTGGAACAACTGGACTTTCAAAGTCTTCGACGCGATCTATCAGGATTTTGGTCCCAACCAGATGCTGAGCTAGCTCATCTCGCCAGTCGCGGCTTCATGATGGGTAGTGTGATGCCGGTAAATGCAACGAAGAGACTTGCTTCATATGCCAACCAAGAAAGCAGGAACGACTGGAATGCACTCAATACGGCAGCGGTAATGATAACTCGACATGCGTTTCAACAACATCAGGACGGCAACTCTGCTCAGAGCAATACCTTGTGCCAACAGGCTGCTTCCTTTTGGCAATCCCTACATGAACGCTGGCCTGAGAGAATACTTAGCTGGGCCAATTATGGATTGGCCCTTTTGACGCTTGGGCGTTCGGATGATGCAGCCTCGTTTCTTCTTCACGCACTGGAATTAATGGAAGGAAACGGAGATTTGCCGTCGCCTGACAATAGCACCATTTTTTTTGATCCAGACAACACCTACCTGGGAGGTGCTGGCATCGCACCCCCGACGGGAGGCACTTTTCATGTGGAGTGGGAGCGAATCGCATCGGGCTCAGGCGCTGATCCAGAGACAGCCAAGAACGAGTTACGCCAGCTTGTCTTTTGGGAGTGCGCCAGAAAACTGGGCGGAATTTATCTGGCCAATGGAAACACCAGCCAGGCAATCGGATGGCTCCAAAAGGCAGTCAATTGCCGGCCTGATTTAGAACAAGCACACGATTTACTTGGTAATGCACTTGTTGAAACAGGCGATCTTATGGCTGCCACCAAGAGTTTTGAACGGTCACTTGAAATCCAGCCTTGGAATTTTAAGACACGCCAAAAGTTAGCGGATACCCTTGGTGAACTGAACTTGTGGCACAAACAGGATGAAGTCTGCCGGGAAGGCATACAAATGGCCAATGCATTCGAGGGTTTGCACCCTTAATGCCTTGAGACAGCCACTCACCATCTTGCTGAAAAAAACGCCGATAATAAGAGTCAAACTTTCACTCCTAAAGGCACCAAAAACCCTACCCAAAAGCAATCAAACCTGATTGACCACGCCCCAGTGGACGTCAAGCTGCTTGCTCAGGAAGAGGCGGATCGCCCTGACCAACACCTTGGCCTCGAATTTCTGCCCGGCGACGACGATCTGCTTGAGCGTCATGCCCGGTTTGATGCGGAAACTTTCCTGCGCGATGATCGGTCCCTCGTCCAAGTGCATGCTGACAAAGTGTGCCGTGACGCCGGCAATTTTCACGCCATGCTCGTATGCCTGGCGGTACGGTTGCGGTCCGGGAAAACTGGGCAGGAGCGACGGGTGAATATTGATGATCTTGTTCTTGAATCGCCAGACGAAGTTCGGCGACAGGATTTTCATGAAGCGCGCCAACACGACAAAATCCACCTCGGCTTTCTCGAGAATCTTCAGCACTTTTTCCTCCGCCTTGGCCCGGTTAGCCCATGACACGTAATGGAACGGCAACCCGGCCTTCTCGGCCTTGGCCTGCAGGTCACGGTGGTTGCCGATGACGCAGCCGATGTCCGCCTTAAGTGTGCCGGATTTCATCGCCGCGAGGATGGCATCAAGACAGTGCGATTCCTTCGTCACCATTAACGCCATACGCTGCGGGCGTTTCGGGTCTGTGAACCACCACTTGATCTCCATCCCTAACTCGCTGCCAAGCGCGCGTAGCCCTTGGCCAAGCGCCTTCTCGTCAAACGAAGCCGCCTTCCAACTGGCCTGAATTGTCATGCTGAACTGGCCGCGAGTGACCTGTTCCTCCAGCGCCTCGATGTTGGCGCGGGTGTCGAACAGCAGGTTGGTGACCCGGGCCACCACGCCGGTCTTGTCCCGGCCGATGACAGTTAACGTCGCGTAACGACTCATTGCGGCGGGCAATTAAGCCGGTTTGGTCGAGGGTGAAAAGCGAAAACAGTCAAGCGGTTAGTCCTGCACCCTCCGGTTGCGCACTAGCGCAATGAGGTCCTTGGCCTCCCGAATACCGATCGCCAAAGAAATCCCCCAGTAAACCAAAGCGGCAACAATGGCTGGAGCAAACACCTCCCCAATCTTGAGCCAGATTGACTCGTTGCCGATCCGCGCCATCCATTCCGCGTGCAAAAACCAAGCGATCACCCCGGCGGTGCCGGCTGAGAGCAGCATACCAACCAGCGGCTTGACCAGCGGGGCGAACCGCCACTTGGGCATCTTTCGTTTTAGCGCATAAGAGAGCAGCGCCACGTTGACGAGCGAACTCATCACGTTGGCCACTCCCAGCGCACCCGCCTGGTTACCCCTCGAGAACGCAAAGATCAGCGGCACTACAATGATGAGATTCAACCCAAGGCAAACGGCACTGATTTGCATCGGCACCTTCGTGTCCCCCATCGCGTAAAAGGCGCGGGCCATGACGTTGACCGCCGAATAGGTCAGCAGGCCCGGGGCGAGGCATATCAGCGCGAAGCTGGCGCGCTCGGTTGAATCGGCAGTGAACTCGCCGCGCTCAAACAACAGCCGCACCATCGGCTCTGCCAACACGATCAACATCGCCGCCGCAATGGCGTTCACGAAAAACAGATAGCCCATCCCCCGCTGAAGGTTCTCGCGGAACTTCGGGTATTTTTTCTCGGCAGCCAAGCCGGCCAAGGTAGGCAGGAGGAAGGTTGCCAACGACACCCCAAATACACCCTGCGGCAACTCCATCAGTCGCACCGCGTACTCGAACGCCGCCACGATCTTCGAGCCGGTCGACCGCTCAATCCAAAACGCCAACGTCTGCGTGATGATGATGTTGAATTGGAATGCCGCCACGCCAATGGTTGCGGGGATCATCTTGCGCACCACCTCTCGCACCGAGTCGTTGCGCCACGGCGTCACCCAGCGCGGTCGATACCCCTCGCGCATCAGGTACGGCAACTGAAAGCCGGCCTGCGCCACACCAGCCACCAGCACCCCAAACGCCAGCGCAAAAATCTGCTCTGGTAAATGTTTCCCCCAAACCGGTGCCACAAACAGCACCGTGGCGATCATCACCACGTTGAGCAGCGTCGCTCCCATCGCCGGAATAAAAAAATAACCTCGCGCATTGAGCATACCCATGAACACCGCCGCGAGAC
The DNA here is from genome assembly GCA_030749225.1 of Verrucomicrobiota bacterium. Classification (GTDB taxonomy): domain Bacteria; phylum Verrucomicrobiota; class Verrucomicrobiia; order Limisphaerales; family UBA1096; genus UBA1096. The sequence goes on along the minus strand of JASMKO010000010.1, from coordinate 5,965 downwards.
AGACCAGCAGCATGTACGGAAACACCACCCGCAGCAGCTCCAGCATCAGCCGCGTGTGGATATTGAACTCCCCCCACATCAGCGCCAGCGTGATGCCCAGCATCACCAACCCAACCACCAACGCTGATACAACCACAAGTGCCGAGACAACTGCGTTGGCCGTCTGCCACATCGCCTTTTCCCCCTCAGTTTTCTCCTTGTGCTTGAACAGCGGGATGAACGCCGCCGTGAGCGCACCTTCGCCCAGCAGGCGGCGGAATAAGTTTGGAATCTGGAAGGCATAGACGAAAGCGCTGGCAATCGCCCCGTCTCCCATGAACCGGGCGTATACCACCACCCGCACCATCCCGAGCAGGCGACTGAGCAGCGTGGCCCCGGCCATGGCGCCCGAGGATTTGAGCATCTCAGACAACGCGGCGCAGGCTAGGGGCAAAGGCGGCCGGAGTCGAGTGGCCAAGCCAGCGAGACTGTCTGTTTTTAAACAGCCTGCGAAATAACCACCTGCATCGGCGGTAAAAACCATGTATCGATTGCTCTGGCTCTGGCCGGTAAAACACGCAGATCACTTGCGTTGAATGGCTTACCAATTCAGTTGGGGACTTTGGCACAAGACTTGCCTCTTTGTGGGTTTCAGAGGGCTCGTGGTGGTGCCGTGACGGGTTGCGCAACCAGCGAACCGAGAAACATGAATCATTTGTTATGAAAAAAATCGAAGCAATTATTAAACCATTCAAGATGGATGAAGTTCGGGATGCGCTGGCGGAGGCCGGTGTGGAGGGCATGACCGTGTCCGAGGTCAAGGGGTTTGGCCGGCAAAAGGGCCATACCGAGATTTACCGGGGCAGCGAATACACCGTCGACTTCCTACCTAAGATCAAGCTGGAACTGGTCGTCCCGGACGAGAACACCCAGACCTGCCTGGATGCCATCACCAAAGCCGCGAACACCGGAAAGATTGGCGACGGCAAACTGTTCGTCAGTTCCGTCGAGGAGGCGATCCGGATTCGCACCGAGGAGAAGGGCAACGAGGCGCTCTAGCGCTGCCCGGCAGTCCGACAAGCCCAAAAAAAAAGGAGCCGTTTCCGGCTCCTCTTCCATCTCTTGGTCAGCTTGGCCAAGCTTGATGGTATCGTTTACTCGTATCGGATTGTCACCTTCCCGTTGGCCACCCCGATCCCCTTGATTCTCACCGCGGCACCGGTGAGCCGGTAGAACCGCGTGTTGCCCGCCTGGTTAAGCGTGATCGTGCGGTTGGCATCGTCGATATCGGCAGTTGTATCGGTATTGTACGGCCCATTGACAGCCAAACTGGACTGCAACTCTAGTCTGACTTTCTCGTATTTAACGAACACAAAATAATTTTGGATAAGATATAAATCCTCTGGATCAGTGGTATGCTGAGTCAAACGCAGAGTTGCCTTTCCTCCTAACTTCACAATGACAGGTTCTTTGCCTGACTCGTCGGTCAGTAAAACATTACGAAATTCGACTCCCGAATTACTACCAAGGAAACTTCCAAGTACTTCTGTAGTTTGGTCATAATCGTTGCTGGCACTTGTCACAAGTTCCAATGTACTCTTTGCCTCTGCAATATCGAACTGGGCTTGACGCAAATAGACGAGATATTCGCCTTCTGGATAATTGCGAGTGTAATTAAGCCATTCTGTTTCCTCAATATCTCCGATCCCAAAATCGTATACCCCTTTTTGGACACCACCTGCATCGATAAATTTCTGCCTCGCCAAATCAAGAGCCGGCGCAGTGGCCACCCCGTCTTCTGGACGGTACCGATGAGTTGCCGGCAACCTCGTCTCATCCGTATCAAAATAATCGATTTCCAATTCACCCGCCTGACCTATGTAGGAATCTTCCGCCCAATTAGCATCCCCATCCTCATCAAACTCGGGAATAATTTTCGGGTCATCAATGAATTCGCCATAATCATCATAACTAAAATTATAATCCTCAACTTCGACAACAAAACTATTTAAGCTGAATGTGTCAAAGTAAAAATCACGGGTGTCGGTCTCACCATCTGCATCCACTGCCGTTATAACCGCATGATAGTTTTGCCCTGCTCTCAGCACTCCCAATGACACTTCCCGTGCGGAAGCTGTTCCTCCTACATCCAAGCCATTGGCGGTGGTGTATTTTGTCCCGTTCAGTGAAACTGAAATGCCATTAGGCTCAACCCCTTGATCGTCGTTAACAACAAAATCTATTTTGGTCGTAGCCGGTAAAAACATACTGCTATTAGGCGGAGAAACTGAGGCAATATTGGGTGGCTGATTCTTACTATCCGCACCAAAAACAGATGCGTGAGCATTATCCAAAGTCACAGTGGATGCCGGCAATGATCCGCTAGTATCGTTGTGATAAAGTAGGAGTACAAAATTGCCTGGCTGACCAATAAAACTTGCAGCTGGAGAATCACTTCCAGTGTCCAACTCATCCGCCTGATCGGTATCAGTCACGGTTTCCTCAAACAAAACCTTAAAATCATTGTCGAGATCCAAGACCCTGGTGGTCACTTCCACTGATTTTCCTGCACCTGTCATGCTTAAAACAAGCCTGATGTTTTCTTCGCGCTCGATCCACTCCCCCTCAGTGATATCATAAAAGTATTTGTTCAAGCCCTTGGCTAGAAGAACGTCGTTAATATCCTTTGCCACACTATATCCCGTTAATGTACTTACTGGATAATCCTTCGGGATAAAACTAAGCACCGCGAATGAATCCGGCTGGTTCGCTTCTATAAGATCAACAGCAAACTCAACAGTGGTACCATCCTCGATGGTAAACGTCTTCGGTTCATAAGTCGCTGCTACAAAAAACGGCTGACCTGTGGGTTGTTGCATGCCTATGGTTAACTGACCGTCTTTTTCTTTCAAAACACCATTACCGCTACCAAAATCAAATTTTTCCCAGTCTTTAACCTTATCGTCATCAAAATCATCCACTGTCGCAGCCTCATATTGAAAGACCTTCGCATTATCCAATGTTACGGTGGACGCTGGTAATGAACCGCCTGTATCATTGTGATATAGCAGCACAACAAAATTACCTGGTTTACCCATAAAGGGACCAGCGGGAGAATCTGTTCCAGTTTGAAAATCATCTGCACCCGGTGTATCTGTAGAAGTTTGCTGAAATAACACCTCATTATTATTCAGTATATCAAGAACCTTGACCGTCATGACAACATTCTCACCTTTACCGGTCATGGAAATACTCAATGTGAGATTCTCTGAGGTTTCTGTCCAATCACCTTCAGTGATGTCATAGAAAAATTTATTCAAGCCCTTCGCCAAAATAACGTCACCGTTATCCTTGACCGCTGAGTACCCTGACAACTGGCTTACTGAGGTTTCAGTAGGAATAAAACCTACAGCTGCATAGGCTTCAGGTTGGTTGGCTTCGATTAAATCAATTCTAAATTCCAGTGTAACACCATCCTCTATGGTATAAGTCTTGGATCCATATGTAGCTGCCACAAAAAACGGTTGGCCAGTCGGTTGATGCATTCCTATTGTAAACTCACCGTCTTCCTCCTTCAGGAAGCCATTACCAGTACCAAAGTCAAACTTCTCCCAACCGCTGACTTTGTCATCTTCAAAATCATCTATTAACTCAGCCATGATAGATTGGTTGAAAATATAAAAGGAGATCAGCAATGCTGAGACCTTGATCCAGTCACAGAAAATATAACGGGTTTTCATTATCTTTGGTCAATTGGGCAAGCCAGCTTTGTACGATTATATGGATAGGTCAACCCAAAAAAACACACTCTAATCACTTGGCCAAGCGCGGCCGACTGTGGCACGCTTGGTCAAGCGCTCAACCAAATCCCAACAACGATTCTCCATGAAAAACAGCCCGCTCAATCGCCGCCGTTTCCTGCAACACGCCGCCGCCGGGGCTGCCGTCGCCGGCTTGGCCAGGCGCGACTCGCTCCGCGCCGCCAACCGCGCCACCAACCGACTGCGCGTCGGCGTGATGGGTCTGGGCCGCGGCATGGCACATGTCAAAAATTTCCTGAAACTCTCCGACGTCGAGGTGGCCTATGTGTGCGATGTCGATGATAATCGCACCGAAAACGGGCTGTCGGTCGTCACCAAGGGCCAAGCAGCCCCGTGCCGCGGCATCACCGACCTGCGGCGTATGCTCGAAGATCCGCACCTCGACGCCATATCCATCGCTGCGCCCAATTTTTGGCACGCGCCGGCCACCATCCTCGGCTGCCAGGCTGGCAAGCACGTTTATGTCGAGAAACCAGCCAGCCACAACGCCTCCGAGGCTGGGCTGATGGTCACCGCCGCGCGCCAGCACAAGCGCTACGTGCAAATGGGCAACCAACGCCGCAGCTACCCGCTCATCATCGAGGCGATGCAACGGCTGCGTGAGGGAGTGATCGGCAAGGTGCTGTCCAGCCGCACGTTTTACTCTAATCGACGTGGCTCCATCGACAAGGGCAAGCCGGCCCCGGTGCCAAAGCATCTCAATTACGACCTGTGGCAAGGCCCTGCGCCGGAGCGCCCGTACAAGGACAACCTCATCCCGTACAACTGGCATTGGCATTGGCACTACGGCGGCGGCGAGATGACCAACAACGGCGTGCACGCACTCGACCTCGCCCGCTGGGGGCTTGGCGTTGATCTGCCAAAGCGCGTCACTTACGGCGGTGGCCGCTACCACTTTGACGACGACCAGGAAACACCCGACACTGGCATGGCCTCGTTCGACTTCGGCCACTGCACCGCGATGTGGGACCAGAGCAGTTGCAACCGGCGCCGAAGCGAGACGCCGCCATTTGTCTCGTTCTACGGGGAAGGAGGTGTCCTCACCACGAACACCGGACAAAACTATACCCTGTACGACCTGGACGGAAAGGAACTGGAGCGCAAGAGCCTTCCAACCAGTGACGCGCCACACTTTGCCAACTTCATCAGCGCCATCCGTAACGGCGAAAAACTCAATGCGGAAATCGGCGACGCGCAGGTGAGCACGATGCTCTGCCATCTGGCCAACATGGCCTGGCGCACCGGCGGGGCGATTGACTTCGACCCGGCCAAGCGCCGCCTCATCGGCAATACGGCCGCCGCCAAGCTGTGGGCGCGCGACTACCGACCCGGCTGGGAACCGCGCGTGTGAGCACGAAACCGCAGGCCAAGCAGGGAAGAGGGCTGCTGCTTTTTTTGTTGGGCTTCGTCGCAGGCGACTTCGTCCACGCCTACCTCATGGATCGGCAGGATTCCGGCGACTTCTTCGATCCGGAAGGGCTGATGATCCTGCTCGCCGCTGGCCCATTCACCGCCCCGGTGGCTTGTCTCTCCATCATGTTCACCTGCGGCCTCATCGCTGCCTTGCTGCCGCTGCTCACTCGGCGAGTACGCGGAAAAACAGGCGACCGGCATCCGCACCCCGGTTGATGTTGATCCACAACTGGCCGCTCTCGTTGGCGTAGGTCTGCAGGTCGGTCCAGCTGTCGAGATTCTCGGAGAACTGCAGCACAACCTTGCCGCCCTTGTCCCCAGTGACAAGAAAGCGGAACTTGTTGTCCGCCGCGGCCTGGGCCGCGCTGAGTGTCGGCGCAGTCGGGTCCACCGGGGTCACATCCTCGATGAACCCGTACTTCACCCCAAGATACTTGCTGACCGCCTCCCGTTCGCCTGTGCCCAGCGCGCGGTTGTACACCAGCACCTCGGCAAACCCACCGCCAAAGGCTAAGCTCGCCGCCTCGCCCACCCTCAGTACGCCGGATACAGACACGTCAAGCGTGCTGCCGAACTCGCCCAGTTCCACTGCCGTGCTGTCCACGTTCACGGTCGCGCTGTTGCCTTCACGCACAAACTCCAACACATGCCACGCCTCGTCCCATCCTTCCGGCTGTGGGGCGCTCACCCGGCCTCCCTCCGACACGTTGCCGTGGTCAATCAAAAACTGGTCGTTGTAACTGGTCAGCAGG
>JASMKO010000009.1 GCA_030749225.1 Verrucomicrobiota bacterium | reverse complement strand
CGGCTCTGAATGGTCAAAAGGAAAACATTGAAATCCTAATTGTCGAAGGTGCGGATGTGAATGCAATATTTCAGTCTGGTCTTTTAGAGGGATGGACGCCGCTAAATATGGTCGATGGCGAAGGCGAAAAGGAAACCGCCGACCTCCTCCGCAAACACGGCGGCAAGACGGGTGAAGAATTGAAAGCTGAAGGGAAATGAACGGTGCAAGCAAGGCTGAAATTTTTCTGTCAATTTTCTGTCAAACCACGGTTGCTCGTTTCCGACGCATACTTGCTTTGCGAGTTGAGTAAGTGATCATGAAGATATCTGAAATTGGAATACTGATTTTGTTTGCGCTTGGCCAAGCGCGCGCCATCGAGTGGGAGGCAGTGTACCCCGCATCGCGTATGAACGATCTCAACGAGGTCATTCGTGCCAAGGGCAAATACTGGGCAGTGGGCGACAGTGGTACGGTGATCTCCTCGAAGAATGGCAGCATGTGGCAACGCCACACCGTCCCCACGACAGCCAGTCTGGAAGGGATCGCCCACGGCAATGATCTGATAATGGCGGTGGGAGAAGAGGGGGTTATCATTACTTCGCCGGATGGCGCGGATTGGAACATCGTGGACGCCGAGACCTCTGAGGATTTACAGGAGGTGCAGTTTCTCGACGGCGAGTTTCGTGTGGTGGCCGAGACAGAAATCCTTGCCACCGCCAACGGCAACGTGTGGACATTCAGTAAGTTCGAGGCCGGTGTTAAACTGCGGGGAATCACACACGGAGATAGGCTGTTTGTTACCGTGGGGTGGATTGAGGACGAAAAGCCGGAGGCGGCGATTTATACTTCAGTCGATGGAGAGGAGTGGGATCGTATCGAGGTGGGCAGTGGTGAGGGCGCAGAGAGACTCGAGCGCTCGGCCGACGCGCGATTTGGTGTACGGTTGCGTGACGTGGCCTATTGGGATGGGAGGTTCGTGGCGGTGGGGTCGCTCGGTTGCGTGATGACCTCGGACGATGGAAACGAGTGGACCAGGCGTCCGACCAAGCTCATCAGCTCCATCACCAGTAACCAAATCCCGGGCACATCCTGGACAACCCACGGTTCGCATTTGTATAGCATCATCCCGAGGGATGAAGGGTTCGTTGCCGTGGGGCATGCCGGGTTGGGCTTGGTCTCCTCCACCGGTTCATCGTGGCCGCCACGTACGTGGCAGGTGCCGGTTCAAGGGGTGACATTTCTCAGTGTGGTGGAACACAACGGCAGTGTGGTGGCTGTTGGTGACAACGGGGCCATTCGAAAAGCTAACAGTCGGCTTCAATGGGACAAGGTTGACGATGATTTTGAGATGAACGACATCGCCGCCGGAAACGGGCATATCATCGCGGTTGGCCGTGAGGGCCGCGCACTCGTGTCGGTGGACGAGGGCTTTTCGTGGGAACAAGTGCAGGCTTCGACAAACTATTTTTCCGGGATCGCCTTCGGTCATGGCCTGTTTGTGGCGACAACTCTCAGTGGCGTGCTGACCACCGAGGACGGGAAAAGCTGGCGGCGTTCCAGTGGCGTGAAATCTAATTTACGTTCGGTCGTGTTTGCCGATGACCGATTTGTGGCGGTGGGATACCCCGGCGTCTCGTACGTCTCGCCGGACGGAAAAAAATGGACCAAGCACTTTGTTGGAGACCGGGAACTGCTACTTGCTGTCACCTATGGTGACGGCCAGTTTGTGGCCGGTGGGATGCAGCGAAATACCTTTTTTTCGACCAATGGAAAAGACTGGGAAAGGGTCGATATCGACGGCTGGCGCGATCTGATCATCGGCGATATTGCCTTCGGAAACGACACGTTCGTCCTTGCTGCCAAATCGTCTGACCGCGGCCTTTACACATGGGACGGGGAGGAGTGGACTCGTACGAATACATACGATTACGAGACGGTTGAGTTCGATGGCGAACAATTTATCGGTTTCACCTATCCCCTGTCGTGGGACAAGACGAATCGGCCTTATTTCGTTTCCGAGGACGGGTTTGAATGGGCGGAGGAGGAAGCGGGCGACCGTGTCCCGCGACTGACCGGATCCAACAAAATTGTCCACACGGACGGCAGGCTTTACGCCGTTGGCGAGGCGATTTTTCGCAGTCTGTCGGATAAGCCGGAGCCACCCCGAATCGCCGGTGTTGAGTACACCGGCACGGTGCGGTTGTCCCTGCTTGGCCAGACGGGCTCCATCGTGGAGATCGAGTCGTCTACCGATCTGGTCGAATGGGAATCACTTGACCAATCGGAATTGACCGATGGCGAGGCGGAGTTTATCGACCAACGAAGATTCATTGCCCCGGTGCCGGAGATGTACTACCGCTTGCGGGTGTTGGAGTGATTTTAAACCAGATGCAAGACAGCTGAAGAATTGAAAGCTGAAGGGAAATGAAACACCTCCTACTCACAACAATCGCAGCCGTGCTTCTGGTGGGGTGTGGTGAGTCGCGGCCGTTGTCAGAAGCAGATAAGGCGCTGATTCAAGCCGCCCAAAAAGGAGACATCGAAACCGTCAAACAACATCTAGATGCTGGTGCGGATGTGAATGCGAAGAGTTATGACGAATGGACTCCTTTGCATTTTGCCGCTTTAAGCTTTCTTAATCCCTTACATGATCAAAAGGGAATCGTCGAACTAAAGTCACCCAATCGTAATTTTTGTAAAGGCGGTTCCCTCGTTAATTGTCGGATTTTCGGGCCGCCCTTTGTAGTGGTAAATCAGGTCAAGATTGTGAATTCCGAGGAGATGGAGAATCGTCGCGTGTAAATCATGAACGTGCAAACGGTCCTCCGTGGCCCATAATCCCAGCTCGTCCGTGGCACCGATCACCTGCCCACCCTGCACGCCACCACCGGCCATCCACATGGTGAATCCAGTCGGATTGTGATCCCGGCCGTCTCCCTTCTCGCTCATCGGCGTGCGACCGAATTCGCCTCCCCAGATCACCAGCGTGTCATCCAGCAGGCCGCGTGATTTCAGGTCCTTCAACAGCCCCGCCGTCGGCAAATCGCTCTGCAGACATTGCCGCGAATGGTTCTCCTCCATCTTCGAGTGCGAATCCCATTTACTTCCTGCACCGTGATAAATTTGCACGAACCGCACCCCGCGCTCGATCATCCTGCGGGCCAACAGACAGCAACGGCCAAACGGCTCCGCAAGCTTGTTGCCGAATCCGTACAGCCGCTTGGTCGCCTCAGTTTCACGGCTCAAGTCGACCACCTCCGGCGCGGCGGCCTGCATGCGGTAGGCCAGCTCGTAGCTCCGGATGCGCGCCTCCAATTCGCTCTGGTGACTGCGCGTTGCCTGATGGTTGCGATTCAGCCGCTGAAGAATCTCCAACTTCCGGCGATGTATCTCCGGCGTCACGCCCTTCGGTAAATTCAGATACCGGAACGGCTCCGCGCCGGGATGAATGTGAACCCCCTGATACGCCGCCGGCATGAAACCCGCGCTCCAGTTTCGCGGCCCATTGGTCGGGGTCGCTTTGGTGTCGGTCATCACGACAAATGCCGGGAGGTTTTCGTTCTCGGTGCCCAACCCGTAATTCACCCACGAACCAAGACTCGGCCGACCGGCGAGCGGTTGGCCGGTGTTCATTTGACAAACGCCGCCCGAGTGGTTGATCCCGTTCGTCCAGCAGGAACGAATCACCGCGATGTCGTCGACGCACTCCGCGGTGTGCGGCAGCCAATCGCTCACCCACGTACCAGTCTGCCCGTGCCGACGCCATAATCGCGGACTCGCCAACAGCGGAGACTCCGCCTCGCCCATCGCCGTGATCGGGCGCTTGAAACTTTCCGGCAACCGCTGGCCCGCGAGCTTGTTCAGCAGCGGCTTCGGGTCGAACAAGTCCATGTGGCTTGGCCCACCTTCCATGAACAAAAAAATCACGCGCTTGGCCCGCGGCACAAAGTGCGGTTTCAAAAAAGAAGGTGTCGGCCCTTGGCCAAGCGCGTTGTCCTTCGCAAGCAACCCGCTCAACGCCACCGCACCAAAACCAGCGCCGCTGCGGAGCAACCAATCCCGCCGGGACTGCGCGCCTCCGAAATTGTGTAAGTCTCCGTTCATCGTCAGTCCACGTACAAAAAAGCGTTCGCGTTGAGAAGCACATGGCAATACTCCGCCAGCGCCGCTTGGGTCGCCGCCGCGCTGCCATCGCTGCTTTGCCCGATGAACGCCAGAGCATCCGCTCGATCCGACGCCGGCATCGCTTGGCTAAGGGCCAGCTCGTGAGCCGCCTCCAACTGCGCCCCAGTGTCGGCAGGATACCGCTTGGCCAAGCGCTTGGCCAAGGCGAGCGCCCGCTCCCGAATCCATCCGCTGTTCAGCAGCAAAAGCGACTGAGTCGGCGTCGTGGTCACGCTTCGTTGCGGCATGTGCGAGATGTGATCCGGCACATCAAACGCGTGAAGAACCTCATCCGGACTGTTCCGCATCACGCGGCGATACACCGAACGGCGAGTCGACTTTTCAGCGACCACTCCGGCACCGCCCGCCTTCAAATCCAGTTCATCGGAGACCGCCAACAACGCGTCCCGAACCTGCTCCGCACCCAGCCGCCGAATCGGGGCTCGGGCCAGCCAGACATTCGCTGGATCGCGTTCGGTGGAGGAGGGATTCGCCGCACGTTGCCGATACGTCGCACTGATCACCATTCGGCGTTGAATCTTTTTGAGACTCCAACCATCCGCCACGAACCGGGCGGCCAACCAGTCGAGCAACTCCGGGTGTGTTGGACGCTCGCCCAGTTTTCCAAAATCACTCGTATTCGCCGCCAAGCCGCGGCCGAAGTGCTGCTGCCACAGCCGGTTCACCAGTACGCGGGCGGTCAGCGGATGATTCGGCCGCGTGATCCAGTCGGCCAACGCCGTGCGGCGGCCAGTCGATTGCAACGCAGCCGGTGGCGGTAAGATTTTCGCCGACGCCCCACCGAGCACGCTCAAAAAACCGGGCTCAACCGTGACTCCGGTTTTCGGGATGAGCGTCGGCGGAGCCACCGGCCCGGCATCGCTCGCCACGAACTTCACCTGCGCCAACGGCTTCGGCTTGAGCGTGTCGAACCGCTTCAACGCCTCGCGCAGCCGCTGCCACTCTAGCTTGGCGTCGCCCTTCAATCGCTGCTCGAGCTTTGCCGGCTCCACGCCGAACTGCCGCTCTGAAAGTTCCGCAATCTGCCGCTCGTACGCGGTACGATCCTGCGGTCGCTTGCGGATCATCGTCTTGATTTTGTCGATGAACTTGTCGAACCCCTCGCCGGTGGTTTTTTGCAACAGAGCCGGTTGCTCGATGGCGTGAAGCCGTGCGCGGATCGCCTCAGTCGCCTCTTCCCATGCCGTCTGTTTTTCATGATACGCCGCACGTTGCTCCAGCGTTCCGACTGGCATCGAGGCGCGTTGAAGCAGTGGCGAGAAAAACGACTGGATGCGGTAGTAGTCCCGCTGTGTGATGGGATCAAATTTGTGGTCGTGACACCGCGCACACTGCAGGCCCAACCCGAGCAACGCGTCGCCGGTCACGTTCGTCACATCAGCCAGCATCTCCGCCCACTGCGTCTCGACGTCCCGCTGGTTGTGCTCGTAGATGCCGTGCCGGAAATACATCGTCGCGATCAGCGCGTCCCGATTGCCGGGGTCAATTTCATCCCCGGCCAACTGCTCGCGAACAAACCGGTCGTACGGTTTGTCGGCGTTGAATGAACGGATGACGTAGTCACGGTATCGCCATGCATCCGACCGGTAATGGTCCGCGCGGTATCCGTCTGAGTCCGCATATCGCACCAAGTCCAGCCAGAAGGTCGCCAGTCGTTCGCCGTAATGCGGACTGTCGAGCAACCGATCCACCAGTTTCTCATAGGCATCTGGAGAGCGATCCGCCAAAAACTCCGCGATCTGCTCAGGTGACGGCGGCAGGCCGGTAAGGTCAAAACTCAACCGGCGAATCAACGTCCGTCGATCCGCCTCCTTGGCCGGCGAAAGATTTTGCGTCTCCAATTTGCGAGCCACAAAATGGTCCAACTCATTGAGCGCCCAATTGGTACCCACAGTCGGCACAGCCGGTTTTGTCACCGGCAGGAACGCCCACCACTCGCGATCCGCTTGGCTGAACTCCTTCGCGAAAACGGAGCCACCAAGCATCACCCACAATATGGCCAAACGCGGAAGCATCGCCGGAAAAACTACCTCCCGCTTGGCCAAAAAACCACCCCGCTTGGCGAATTAACTCCTTCGCATTTGGCGACTCGTTCTGGATACGAGGAAATCGCCGCACTACTCATTGCCAATGGAGCGGATGTAAATGTAAGAATGGCTTATGGTACATACCGAGGAAAGACATCCCTTGATATGGCGATCATTCGCAAACACAACGATTTCGCTGCACTCCTACGAAGAAATGGCGGCAAGACGAGTGCAGAATTGAAAGCTGAAGGGAAGTAACCAACCCACCTTGGCAGCAACAGTTAAAACGCCTTGAAAACTGCGCTCAACGGGGTGACAGTCGGTTCACCGTGAAATCACAACTGATCGCAATCGTCGCAGCCTTGCTGGTTGTAGGGTGCGCTACAACGCTGCAACCAGAACTAAAGGCAACTAAAGCCATCTCAATTCACCAAGCTGTTTTTAATGGAAACATCGGAGCCATCAAACAGCACTTGGCTGCTGGTGCAAAAGTAGACGTAAAGGATGACAAGTTTGTCGGGACTTTTTTGCATTGGGCGGCTGCTGGAGGTCAAAATGAAATCGTCAAACTGCTAATCGCCAAAGGCGCGGATGTGAATGCGACGGATGGTGATGGTGACACTCCTTTGCATCTTGCTGGGAATACAACTGCAAGCACAGAAATCGCCGAACTTCTAATCAGCAAAGGTGCCGATGTGAATGCGATGAATCTTTCGCCGCCGGGGCGGCGTATAGGTGGAATGACTCCCTTAGATATGGCAACACTTGGTAAGCGTACGGAAATCGCCGACCTCCTCCGCAAACACGGCGGCAAGACAGGTGAAGAACTGGAAGCCGGTAACTAAACCAACTCCCTCCATCACTTGAACGTAATATTAATAATCTTGGGATTATGTTTTATAGCAGCAGGAATTTATGGCCTATTCTATGGAATTGAATCCATAAAAAAAGGTGAAGTATATTCCATGCAA
>JASMKO010000008.1 GCA_030749225.1 Verrucomicrobiota bacterium | reverse complement strand
TTTGAACTTGGCCAAGGAGAAACGTTCAACACCTGGGTACTCGTTCATGACAAGGTGCAGGCAGGCGAAATGCCGCCGAAGAAAAAACAGCGGCCTGAGGCGAATGAACTGGCCTCATTTCTCAAACCCCTCGCGGCAGCGATTCGCCAGGCAGATCGCGAGCGATTCGCCAAAGCCGGCCGCGCGACGATTCGACGCCTCAACCGATTTGAGTTCGAAAACTCGCTACGCGAACGACTCCGCGCCCCCTGGCTTTTCGTGGCCGACATGCTGCCGGAGGACGGCACGGCGCACCTTTTCAACAAGGTCGGCGAAAGGCTCGACGTGTCGCATGTGCAGATCACGAAATTTTACGAGGTTGCTGAATACGCGTTGCGCGCGGCACTGGACACGGTCGCGCACAAATCGAACACGCAGAAGTTTTACGCACGCGAGGAGGGGCACATGAAAAGTGCACTGCGCTGGAAGCCGAACATTCAGACCGCCGCCACACGTGCGTCGATCCCGTTGCTCGGCACCACACCTCAACCGGAGATCATCCGAGGTACCCAGCAGATGACGGTCGGTCCCTCCAATCCCGAAGTGCGTGAACAGGAGGCAGTTGGCTTCGTGTCCGGCACGTACACCGCAACAACCAAGTACGACTTCACGCGGATACGCGTGCCTATTGATGGCCGCTACAAGATTCGCATGAAGACCTACACGTTCCTCGCAGGCCCGAACGGCGCAAGCGGCGGTGATGACCACGGCCTGACCGGCGGCCGCAAGGCATGGTGGCGGCCGAGCCGCACGGTGGCCTTCCCCGGCACACGCAGTGAGCCGATCACGCTTTACTCCGTGTCGCGCAACGGCGACAGCCGCTGGCTCGCGGTTTACGACTCGTACCCGGAACCCAGCGTCTCCGAGTGCGAGGTGGTCCTGAAGAAAAACGAGATCATCCGGCCGGACGCCACGCGCCTCATCCGCACTCGGCCGGGCTGGAGTGGCAACGCCAATGCCACCCGCGAGGGAGTGCCCGGGTTTGCGTTGAACTGGCTCGAACTAGAGGGGCCGCTTCAGGACGAGTGGCCACCGGCGAGCTTTACGGCGGTGGCCGGGGACATGCCATACACGCTTGAAGGCGGGGTCAAGCTCGTGACGGAAGATGCCGGTAGCGATGCCCGAAAACTGCTTCTCGACTTCATGAAACGCATGTACCGCCGTCCAATCGACGACACAGAGGTAGACGCCTACTTTGCCATTTTCGAGCGCAGCCAAGAGCTTGGCCGGGATTTCACCGACTCGATTATTGCAGCCTGCTCAACGATCCTTTGTTCGTCTGATTTTTTGTATCTTGACTCCCAGCCGGGGCCGCTTGGCCAAACGCAGCTTGCCTCGCGACTCTCGTTTTTTCTCTGGAACAGTCCGCCTGATGAGAAACTCGTTCAGGCCAAACGCCTGGACAATCCGGAGATGCTGCACGAGCAGACCGACCGCCTGCTCGATGACCCCCGGGCGGAGCGATTCGTGAACTCGTTTCTCGACTACTGGCTCAACCTGCGCGACATCCTCGCCAATGCGCCAGACGCAACCTTGTACCCAGACTACTACCTCGACGACGAGTTGACCGAGGCATCCGTGTTCGAGACGCGCACATTTTTCACCGAGCTGATCGCGAAGGATTTACCTGCGCGAAACGTGGTCGACTCCGATTTCATTTTCGCCAACGAACGCCTGGCCAATCTCTACGGGCTGGAGCCATTTGAGGGAATCAAGCTGCGGAAAGTTTCCCTGCCTAAGGACTCACCGCGTGGCGGCCTGATGACGCAGGCCAGCGTGCTGCGCGTGACGGCCAACGGCACCACGACCTCGCCGGTCGTGCGCGGTGCCTGGGTCATGGAACGCATCATGGGCCTTCACATCCCGCCGCCCCCGTCAGGCGTCGAAGCGATCACGCCGGACACGCGTGGCGCGACGACCATCCGTGAGCAACTCGACAAGCACCGCGAAGTCGATTCATGTGCAGGCTGCCATCGCAAGTTTGACCCCGTCGGCTTTGCGCTGGAGAGTTTTGACGTGGCCGGTGGCTGGCGTGAGCGATACCGCTCGCTAAGTGAGAAGGGCGACCGGGTGAAGGGTTTTGGGAAAAACGGGCACGCCTTCAAGTTCCGCCTGGCCAAAGCCATCGACTGCACAGGTGAACTGGAAAACAACCGTTTGTTCAGGGACATCACGGAACTGAAGCGGTTGCTGCTCGCGGATGAACGGGCGATCGCAAGGAACCTGATTCATCGTTTCACCGTTTACGCGACCGGCGCACCGGTATCGTTTGGCGACCGCGAAACGGTCGAGGTGATTCTCGACCAATGCGCGGATAATGACTACGGAGTGCGCTCGCTCATTCATGCACTCGTCCAAACTGAACTGTTCCTCCACAAATGACAACCGGACCGGCATTGCATCCGTAGCCCGGGCCGATACAATTCACCCAGCCATGAAGGGACCGCACATCGCCGATCGCCGCACGCTGAGCCGCCGCACATTCCTGCGCGGAGCAGGTGTGGCCATGGCACTGCCGTTGCTGGAGTCAATGGCACCGGTTTTCGCACGTGCCCGGCAGCCGGAGACGCCACGGCGGATGTTTGCTGTCTGCAACAACCTGGGCCTGTTGCCGGATCGGTTTTTCCCTAAAAACAGCGGACGCAACTACGAGTTGTCACCCTACCTCGCCGAGTTGGAGGCGTACCGCGATGACTTCACCATCCTGAGCGGAGTATCGCATCCCGGCGTGGACGGTTCGCACTCGTCCGATGTGTCGTTCCTCACCTGTGCCCCCCACCCCGGTGGCGGCGGTTTTCGCAACTCCATTTCTATCGACCAGTTCATCGCCGGAAAAATCGGCCATCTGACCCGGTTCCCTTCACTGTCGCTTGGTGTCAACGCAAGCCTCGGCCGACGTAGCCTGTCTTGGACCGATGCCGGTGTGCTCATCCCGTGCGAAAACCGCGCCTCATCCGTCTATCGCAAACTGTTCCTGCAGGGCTCAAAGGAGGAGATCGAGCGGCAGGTGCGCAAACTGCAACTAGGAGAGAGCATCATGGACACTCTCGCGCAGGAGTCGAAGGCGTTAACCCGCAGACTCAACTCCACCGATCGCGACCGACTCGACCAATATACGACCGCTGTCCGCGAAGCCGAGCAGCGCCTCGCCATGGCCCGCGCCTGGGAGCGCAAGCCCAAGCCCACCGCACCGGTTGGCATGCCGTCCGACCCCTCCAACCGCAACGCCTTCATGCAAATGACCCGACTGATGTACCAAATGGCCCAGCTGGCATTTCAGACCGACTCCACGCGATGCATCACCCTACTGCTCGACGGCAACAACTCTCCCGCCATCAAGATCGCCGGGACAAAGATTACCGATGGATATCACAATCTGTCGCACCACGGCATGAACCCGGAGAAGCTCGCGCAGCTCGATGCCATCGACCGCGCACAAATGAAACTGTTCGGCGAACTGATCCGCGGCCTGAAAGGCATCGAGGAGACCGATGGTAATCTGCTGAAGAACACTGTCGTGATGTATGGCAGCAACTTCGGCGATGCCAACAAGCACACCACGACCAACATGCCGGTGCTCATCGCGGGAGGGCGGTTGAAGCACGGCCAGCACCTGGCCTTCGACCGCACTAACAACTATCCGCTGCCCAACCTTTTCATCAGCATGATGCAGAGCATGGGCCTCCGAACCGAGAAATTCGCCACCAGCACGGGCCCCATGCAGGGCCTGCACCCCGCCTAAACCAAGCGCTACCGGATACCGCTGCCGACCCGGTCGTCGAGGATGCTGAACTCCTCTGGTTGATCCGCCGGGACGGCGGCGGGCGGCTCACCCTCAGAGAGTAATAGTGCAGTCCCGGCGATCACCGCCAAGCCGGCAATGGCGATCCAGATTTTTTTCATCGAAACACTCACCGCCAATGTACTCCGTTGCTTGCAAGCCTTCAGACCACCCGCTTGACCAAGAGCGCGCACCTTCAAACCGCCCGTAGTTTGGCCCAAAAAGTTTGACCTGCACTGGGGGAAAGTAGAGTCTAGCCATTTGTCAACAGCAACCTCTAAAAGACAAATGAAACGAATTCATCATCCTTTCGCACTCGTGACCATGGCCGGCTTGCTGGCCGTGACAACGACCCGGGCGGAGTGGACCTTCAAGACCGATTTCAACGACGACATCCCCGCCGGGAGCGAGGTGTACGGCACCACCGTGGTGGAGTGGATTGACGACGACGGCGAGAACGGGGTTCTGCAGTTGACCGTGCCGGAGGCCAGCCAGAACGGTTCGTGGATCGTAGACGACTTCAGCGAGGGACAGACCATCGGGGAGTTCGAGGCCAGCTTTCAAATGCTGATGGGAGGAAATACATCCGCAGACCCTGCTGACGGAATGAGTTTCAGTTTTGGTCGAAACATCCCGGACAATATCTTCAGCCCGGCTGAAAATGGAGCAGGTGACGGGCTGCGTCTGGCATTCGATTCTTGGGACAACGGCGGTGGCGAAGCACCAGCCATCGAGATTTTCATTGGCGACAAGAGCCGGGCGATCGCCCATTTCGAGGGCAGTCGCCGGCTTGTGGAGGCGGATGAATACGTCATCGATCCTGATACAGATGAACCGGCCGACCTGTTCACCGGAGATGAGTTCGTGGACGTGAATGTCTCGCTCAAGGGAGGAAAATTGAATCTGGAATACAAGGGGCTCAAGATTTTCACCAACCTTGAACTGGACTTCAAGCCGGTTGCTGGGGCGCGGTTCGCGTTTGGAGCCCGGACCGGCGGCGCCAACAACAACCATTGGATTGACGACGTGGCGATCACTACCTTTGCCATCGAGAAGCCGGTTCTCTCCGGTTTCCAACCGGGCGAGGGAGCGGTCGTGACCCCCAACTCACCCGTTGTGGTGGTGCTCTCCGCCGGATCGAGCGCGCTGGATCTTGACTCCGTGAAGCTCACTCTCAACGGTGAGGCGGCACCGGTGCAGATTACCGAAGATGGCGTTGTCCTAACCGTGTCCCATGCTCCCGCCGACGTCCTGGCCGCGGACACGGCCTACACGGCGGTCATCACGGCAGCAGACGATGCCGGAGCCACGCTGGAGTTCAGTTGGGAATTTTCCACCTCGGGATCAGTCGCCATTGGCGAGCCGGACCTAGTGTTTGATTTTGATGACGGCGAAGTTCCGGAGGGTGCCGAAGTTTATGGCACCACAATCGTCGAAGTCGAGGGCGGCGTGGAGGATTCCGGCATGTTGCTGCTAACCGAGGCTACCGGCAGCCAGCTTGGCTCCTTTGTCATTGGGGATTTCAACGAGGGTGCCAACATCAACGGTATCGGGGTTGCGATGAAACTGCGCATCGGTGGCCCGGGTGAGGATCTGGGCGGTTCCCCCAACCCGGCGGACGGCTTTTCCTTCAACTTCGCACCCGACGTACCGGATGGCACCTGGCTGGCCGAGGAGGGAGCCGGCTCCGGCATCTCGGTCTGCATCGACACTTGGGATAACGGCGGCGGCGAGGCCCCGGCAGTGGATCTCAAGTTCGGAGGCGCAGTCGTGGCCTCCGAGAAGATGCCCAAGGCAGATCTGCTCACCGGGACGGAGTTCACCGATTTCATCGTGCGCGTGGAATCCGACGGCACGGTGGATGTGGTTTACAACGATATGCTGGTTTTCGACAATGTGCAGACGGAATTCGGTGGATTCGCCAACGGGAAAATCGGCCTGGCTGGACGAACCGGGGGCGCCTTTTCGGTGCATGCCGTAGATGACCTCCAAATCGCTGTCACCCGCCCAACCTCGCCGGTCATTTCCTCGATGTCACCCGCCGAGGGCAGCGTGGTGCTGCCGAACGCTCGGATCGTGGTTGATGTTGCCAACGGCATTGCCGAACTTGACGCTGAAACGGTGCAACTGACACTCAACGGTGAGTCCGTGACGCCGAAAGTCGAAGCTGCCGGACGCAGGGTCACCCTCACCTACTCCGCCCCAGACGGCTTGAAACCAGATGCCGAGCAGGCCGTCAGCGTGACTTTCAAGGACACCGACGGCAACGAGATCACCGGCACATGGGCATTCCTCACCTCGCCGCTCATAGAAATCAAGGACGTGGAGCGCGTCATCGACTTCAACGACGGCATGGAACCGGATGACAGCTACATTTACGGTACCGCCTACCCGGAAGAGTTCGGTGGCGTGGAGGACAGCGGAGTGATGACACTCACCATCAACGAAAACAACGAAGCCGGCGCGTTCATCCTGGAGGACCAGGACGAGGGCGACTGGATCAACGCCATCACGCTGGCGTTCAAGCTGCGCATCAGTGGCCCAGGCGAAGCGCTCGAGGGCTCAGGCAACCCGGCCGATGGCTTCTCCGTCAGCATCGCCGATGATCTTCCCGAGGACATCTGGGATGAGGCGGAAAACGGCGCCGGCAGCGGCCTAAGGTTTTGCTTCGACACATACGATAACGGGGACGGTGAAGCGCCATCCATCGACATCCGTTTCGGCAACCTGCTGGTCGCCACCACCCTGCTGGACAAAAAGCAGATCCTCACCGGGCTGGACTTTGTCGACGTGCTCATCCGCGTGGAGCCGAATGGTACTGCCGATGTTGCCTTCAACGGACTACTGGTTCACCACAATGTGCAGACGCCGTTCACAGGCATCGTGGGCGGCCTATACGGATTTGCCGCCCGCACCGGTGGGCAGAACGCCATCCACGCGATCGACGACATTCAGTTTGCCACTTCCCGCGCCACGCAGCCGCTCGTGCTGTCCCGCTCTCCAATGCACGGCACCGACGCCGTTTACCCAGCCAAACCGGTGGAAATCATCGTGGTCGACACCCTCGCTGCGCTGGAGACTGACTCGGTCAGCCTCGTCATCAACGGGACTAAAGTCACTACCGACATCAGTCACGAGAACGGCTTCACCACCATCGTCCACACACCGGCAAACGGGCTGGCCGAACTGCTCCCGCACGAGATTACCCTCAGCTTCACCGACAGCGACGGAGCCACGCTCACAGACACATGGAATTTCACCACCACAGACCGAATCGTCGTCCCACACGACCACTTCCACTATGCCTTTGACACACTAAAGCCGCCCAAGGGCAGCCGCCTCTCAGGCCACGCCTCCCTTTCCGAGTTTGAGGGCATCGACGACTCCGGCTACCTCATGCTCACCGACGCGCTCAACAGCCAAAGCGGCTCGTGGATCATTGGCAGCCCACTCGGCAAAACCGAGGTGTTCGGCTTCATCGCCAACTTTCAGGTTCGCATCGGCGGCCCCGGCGAGGACCTCGGCGGCACGGACAGTCCTGCGGACGGCTTGTCATTCAACTTCGCCGACGACATCCCTCCGAGAACTTGGCAAGGCGAGGAAGGCGTTGGCTCCGGTATCCGCGTCTGCATCGACACCTGGGATAACGGCGGCGGTGAGGCCCCGGCCATCGACCTCAAGTTCGGCGACGAGATCCTCGCGAGCAAAAAAGCACCCAAGGCCGACCTGCTCACTGGGCTCGACTTCGCGGAGATGACCGTGCGCCTCGAAAACGACGGCACCGTCGATGTCATGTTCAAGGATGAAATCGTCTTCTGGGATGTCGCCACCCCGTCCACCTCCTACAAGAAATCGAGGTTCGGCTTCGGTGCCCGCACTGGCGGAGCCAACGCCGTGCACGGCATCGACGACTTGCTCTTGGCCTTGATCACCGAGCCACCACCCGACGACGAGCCGCCCGCTGTCAGCGTCACGCGGGACAATGCCAGCAACCTTGTGGTCGAGTGGACCGGCATCTTGCAGACTGCAGAAACCGTCAACGGACCGTGGGTGGACGTCGATGCCATCAGCCCACTCATTCTCAAGCCGGAAAACTTGGCCAAGCGACAATTTGCCCGGGCGAGACAGCCATAGCACAGC
>JASMKO010000007.1 GCA_030749225.1 Verrucomicrobiota bacterium | reverse complement strand
TATCACCCCACCTATCGAACCGTTGTCCGGAAAATCGGTAACCCTCACCTGCACATCATCCCCATCATTGTCCGTCACATCCAACGTGATGCTCTTGGACAAATCCGTCGTCACCTTCTCACTCTGGTTCGTCGCATTTGGCGCATTGTTCGCCGCCACCGTGATCGACACCGTCGCCGTGTCACTTCCACCATTGCCATCAATCACCTCATACACAAAACTATCACTCCCTGTGTAACTGCCGTCCGGATTGTACTTCACCACCACACTGTTCGGGTCGTACGCCGTCACGTTCGCCGTGAAATCATCCGCCTGAGTCTTACTGCCAGTCTGATACAACCCCCACCCCGAACTGGTCTTCTGCCAAAAATCATCCAAACTGCTCCCCACCCCATCCTGACCCCCCAGGATCAATGCTGCCTGCTCCCCGGACGCCAACCCTCCAAAGGTCACCGTCCACGTCACCTTCGACGGCAAATCCACACTGAAACTGGGATTCACCCTCAAGGTCTGAAGCCCATCCACCAATGCCTTGTCCACGCTCTTGAACAATAACGTCCCCGGCATTTGCGCCCCATATCCTGTCCCTCCCGTTTTCCCTGTATCCACCCCTCCATAGGTCACACCCGAATCATTGGCATAGATCTTCAATGTCGCCGTCGCACTCGATCCACTCGCCAAATCGGCATACACCTCAAACGCCAACTCACTCAAACGACGATTCTTTGCCCCCCCGGCCAAATCAATCTCATCACCAAACTCTGTCCCCACATCTAACACCACCTCATATAAATTCGACGTGTGCGAGGCATTGTATATCACCCCTCCTATCGAGCCGTTGTCCGGAAAATCGGTAACCCTCACCTGAACATCATCCCCATCGTTGTCCGCCACATCCAACGTGATGCTCTTGGACAAATCCGTCGTCACCTTCTCACTCTGGTTCGTCGCATTTGGCGCATTGTTCGCCGCCACCGTGATCGACACCGTCGCCGTGTCGGTTCCGCTTCCATCAGTGACCTCGTAAGTGAAGTCGTCCGATCCTGTATAACCACTGCCCGGCGTGTACTTCACCACTACACTGTCCTTGTCGTACGCAATCAACTTCGCCGTGAAATCATCCGCCTGCTTGATGCTGCCCGTCTGGTACAACTTCCAGTCTGACCCATCCTTCTGCCAGAAGTCATCCAGACTACTGCCCGTGACATCCTGCCCACCAAGGATCAATGCCGCCCGGTTGTCCGTGTCCAGTTCATTGCCGCTAACACCGCTGAACTCCACCGTCCACGTCAGCTTGGAATTAGTCGGCAAGTCCAAATCCGCAACATTGGTTACCCGATAGGTCTCGAAACCTTCAGACAATGTGATTGTGTTACTGGTAAACAATAACGTCCCCGGCATTTGCGCCCCATATCCTGTCCCTCCCGTTTTCCCTGTATCCACCCCTCCATAGGTCACACCCGAATCATTGGCATAAATCCTAAGAATCGCCGTCGCTGTCGAAGGCGCACCACTGATATTCGCATACGCCTCAAAGCTGATCTCGCTCAAACGGCGACCGCCCGTACCCAAGTCGATCTCATCGCCAAACTCTGTGCCGGTCTTGAAGTAGGCTTCGTATAGGGATGTGGTGTGGGAAGCGTTGTAGATAACCCCGCCAATTGTTCCGTTGGATGGGTAATCAGTGATCTTTACCTCCACATCATCTCCATCATTGTCCACCACGCTCAGGATTATATTTTTCGACACGTCCACTGTGACATTTTCTGTCTGGTTGGACGCGACTGGGTCTTCAGCTAGCAGGTTATGCAGTGGAATCAGCAGGGCGCTGCAGAGATAAACCAACCTCAAGGTTTTATTAATCTTCATGATGATGCCTGGTTGAATAAAAATTCGGAGAGAGGACACGAAAAAAACCGCCTAAAGTCAATAAATAAAACGACTTAATGAACAATAACCGTTTAACGAAAACACCTCTTTTTTGCGGCACCGCGGGCGGCATAGGCGGAATGCCCCCTTTTTTTTTAAAAAAAATGATATTTTACGGTTTTGACGCTTTTCTCATAATAAAAAAAACTTGAACCATTTGGCCGGTTTTTGGCACTCGCTTGGGCCATACATGGGTGCCAAACCGGCCGTTGTCCACCATCGGCTCGACCAATGCCAGGGCGTCGATATCCGGTTGAAGACTCAGGATGGAGCCGCTTTCATCGGCGGTGAGGCTGCCGTTGCGCCGACGGGAGCCAGTCCATTTCCAGTCACGTGACTTGAGGTCAAACGATTGGGCAGTGACTTTGTCATCGCGCTCGGAGGCGGCTTCGAGCGGGTATTGACCGACGCAGTCGGCGATCGGTTTGCGCACCCATTTGCCCCCAACTTTCCAGCCAACTTCAACGCTTACCCCGCTGGGCGGCTTGACGCCGAGCAGCAACAGGGCGGCATGGATGTCGCTTGGGCGGACCTTGGTACTGAGAAAACTCTCGTGCACCTTGCCGGTCTCGGTAACAAGTGCGTATTCAATCAAACCGACGATTTGATTGATCTTGGCCGGGAACGCCACCACTCTCAGGTTGGCGTCGACAGTAACATCGCCCACCCGGTACATCTTCGGCCCGACCTGCTTGACGCGCTCCTTGAGATCGACGCTTGGTTTGTCAGCAGACAAGCCGCCCACCACGCAGACAAGCGTGGCCAGCAACAGCCAGATGGGGTGTCGATTGCAGTTCACACGGGAACCAGTCTCCCGACCGGAGGCGGCCATTTCAATCCTCAATTGGCAAACCCGGGGAAGCGCGGGCGCACATTGCAGTTGCGAAATGGCGTCCAGCCCATACCCTTTGTGCCCGGTGGGTTCTGCAAACATCCAGTCGCTGGGCATCATCGCGGGGAGCCGCGAACTGCCGCTGCTGATTGCCCGTGAGGCGCGACGCCAGGGCGTGCCGCGCATCGTCGCAGTGGCGTTCCGGGACGAGACTGCCCCGGAGATCGAGTCGCTGGCTGACGAGGTGGAGTGGCTACGAGTCGGCCAGTTAGCCAAGCTGATCAAGGCGTTCAGCCGCCGTGCCGTTCACCACTGTGTTATGGCAGGGCAGATCGCGCCCAAGAACCTGTTCGAGTTTCGGCCCGACTTGAAGACCGCCGCGATGCTGTTTCGATTGAAAGAGCGAAATGCCCACACGATTTTTGGGGCCATCGGCGACGAATTGGCCAAAAGCGGCGTGGAATTGATCGAGGCAATTCCATGGCTTGGCCAAGCGATGCCAGGGCCAAATTTCCACCTTGGCCCCAAGTTGACGGCGCAACAGCGGGAGGACATCGCCCTTGGGCGGCGCTTGGCCAAGGAGGTGTCACGGCTGGAGATCGGGCAGACCGTCGTCGTCAAGGAAGGCACAGTGTTGGCGGCCGAGGGGTTTGAGGGAACAGACACCTGCCTTAGGCGCGGCGGCGAACTGGCTGGGCCCAAGGGCGGTGCTGTCGCAATCAAAGTCGCCAAGGAAAACCACGACATGCGCTTTGATATTCCTTGCATCGGGCGGCAAACCTTGAAATCCTGCGCCGCGTCCAAGATCGCCGTCCTGGCGATCGAGTCCTCCAAGACCATTCTTCTGGAGCGCGAGGAAGTGGAGTCCCTTAGCCAAGCGCACGGGATCAGCGTGACCACGGTCGCCCCCTAATCTGGACGTTTAGACAAAATGCTGACCTTTCATGAGTTGATCGGATTCATGTCGCCCAAGATGGCGAATCAAATCCTCGAAGACACACAGGCCAACAACCGCGAGGTGTATCGCGCCTTGGTCGCCGCAATGGCCGAAGCGCAGAAGATGCGCCCGGTTTTCATCGGGCGCCAACCGAAGGAACGCCGACATAAGAATTTCGTGCAGATGCTCTCCCGCGTCGGCGCGGAGGAGCACGCCGGCAACCTGATCCGCGGCTGGCTCTTCAAGGAACACAAGGACGTTCTTACCGATTTCCTCGGCAAACTGGGCATCGAGCACGAGGATGGCATGGTGGACGAACTGCCCGACTCGATCGACGACACCGCACTCAACGAGGCGGTGAGCCTGCTGCTCGAAAAGTACGATCGGGAACTGGTGGCTGTTTACCTGACCGCCTTCAACGCCTCAAACGAAAACCGCTGGGAAAACCTCGATACCCTGCTGGCCGAAGACGAGCGCCTGCAATTCCAAGGTTAAAGCGGCTCACATCAAATGGAATCCAAGGGAGACATCGCGCTGATTGGCTTGGCTGTCATGGGCCAAAACCTGATCCTTAACATGAACGACCACGGATTCACGGTCGTGGCCTACAACCGTACCATCTCCAAGGTGGACGATTTCCTCAACAACAAGGCCAAGGACACCAATATTATCGGCGCCCGCTCGATCGAGGAGATGGTCGGACACCTCAAGCGGCCGCGCAGGGTAATGATACTGGTCAAGGCGGGACAGGCAGTGGACGACCTGATAGACCGTGTCATTCCCTATCTCGAGACAGGCGACATTCTCATCGACGGAGGCAACTCACTGTATCAGGACACCATCCGGCGCACCGAGCACCTGCGAGCGCGTGGGCTGCTTTTCATCGGAACCGGTGTCTCCGGCGGCGAGGAAGGCGCGCGGCGCGGCCCGTCGATCATGCCGGGCGGTCACCCCGACGCCTGGCCGCATGTGAAGGACATTTTTCAAGCCATCTCGGCCAAGGTCGACGACGGTGCGCCGTGCTGCGACTGGGTCGGCAACGACGGCGCAGGCCACTACGTCAAAATGGTGCATAACGGTATCGAGTACGGCGACATGCAACTCATCTGTGAGGCGTACCACCTGATGAAGGAGGGGCTCGGCATGAACGCCGACGAAATGCACCGGGTGTTCGCCCAATGGAACGAGGGCGACCTCGACTCTTACCTCATCGAGATCACCCGCGATATTCTCGCCTTCAAGGACAACGATGGCGAACCGCTGGTCGAGAAAATCCTCGATACCGCGGGCCAAAAAGGCACTGGCAAGTGGACGTTGATCGACGCCGCCGAACAAGGCATCCCAATCACTCTCATCAGCGAGGCGGTGTTTTCCCGCTGCATCTCCGCGATGAAGGAGGAACGCGTTGTCGCCTCCAAAAAACTTCGCGGCCCGAAACCGGTCATCAAGACCAACCGCGACAAGTTCATCGATGACATTCGATGCGCCCTCTACGCCTCGAAGATCATCTCGTACGCGCAAGGCTTCATGCTGCTGCGCTCCGCCGCTGTCGAGCACGACTGGAAACTCAACTACGGCGAGATCGCCCTTATGTGGCGGGGCGGCTGCATCATCCGCAGCCAGTTCCTCGGAAAAATCAAGGAGGCATTCGACAAACGAAAGCGGCTGCCGAACCTCCTGCTCGACCCGCACTTCAAGCGCGAGGTTCGCAAGAGTCAGCGCGGCTGGCGCAACGTCGTGGCCACCGCCGCCAAGAAAGGTATCCCGGCCCCGGCCTTCTCGACTGCACTCAGTTTCTTTGACGCCTTCCGCAGCGAACGCCTCCCGGCCAACCTGCTGCAGGCCCAGCGCGACTATTTCGGCGCACACACCTACGAGCGCACCGACCGCGAGCGCGGCGAATTCTTCCACACCAACTGGACCGGCCACGGCGGGGACGTCTCCTCCACCACTTACAACGCCTGAAGATGAGTGACCCCGCCCAAGCACTGCGCGACTTCAAGCCGAGCCACGGTTTTTTCATCGGCATCGACTCCGACGGGTGTGTCTTTGACTCGATGGAGATCAAGCAGAAGGAGTGCTTCGCGCCGATGTTCATCAAACACCACGGCCTGCAGGCGGTCAGCAAATACGCCCGGCAGGTCTGGGAGTTCGTGAACCTTTACTCAAAGAGCCGGGGCATCAACCGCTTCCCCGCCCTCGTGCGGGCGCTTGGCCTGTTACGCGACCGTCCGGAGGTGCAGGCCCGCAACGCCAGCGTCCCTAGCTACCCGGCGCTTGATGAATGGATCGCGCGTGAAAGCAAACTCGGCAACGCCACCCTCGCCACCGAGGTCGAGGGTGGCAACAACGGTCTGGCACAAGTCAAGGTGTGGTCGGATGCCGTCAACGCGCAGATTGCCGACATTGTCCACGGTGTGCCGCCCTTCCCGCTCGTCCGCGACTGCCTTGCCCAAGCGGTCGGCCAAGCAGACCTGATGGTCATCTCGCAGACACCGTGCGATGCCCTCGAGCGCGAATGGGCCGAACACGACCTCGCCCAGTTCGTCCGAGTCATTGCCGGACAGGAAATGGGCACCAAGACCGAGCATCTCCAGTTCGCCACGGCTGACAAATACCCGGCCGACAAGGTACTGATGATCGGTGACGCTCCAGGCGACCACAAGGCGGCAAAAGCCAACGGCTTGCTGTTTTACCCGATCATCCCCGGCCGCGAGGAAGCCTCGTGGGAATGCCTGCACGGCGAAGCGCTTGGCCGGTTCTTTGACGGCACTTACGCCGGAGACTACGAGTCGAGCCTGTTCGCCGAGTTCGACGCTAGCCTGCCCGAGCACCCAAACTGGTAGTTTCTTGACACTGCCCCACTCTGGACTGAATTTCCCCTCCCAAGTGAACAGGGAGGCATCTCTGTTCCCGCCCATAAAATGATCGCATCCAACGATTCCTTCGAACCGTCTAGCCAGGAACAGCTGCCCAACTCAAAACGGGTTTACGTCCACGGCACGATCCACACCGGCGTCCGTGTGGCATTTCGTGAAATCTCCCAAAGCCCCACCAAATCGCTCAACGGCGACACCGAGAAGAACGCCCCCGTCCGCGTCTACGACACAAGCGGCCCGTGGGGCGATCCTAACTTCGACGGCGACGTCGCCAACGGCCTGCCTGCATTGCGCGATGAATGGATCCGCGACCGCGCCGATGTCGAGGAATACGATGGACGCGAGGCCAAGCCGCTTGACAACGGCTACCTCTCCAGCACACACGCTGAGCACGCCACCGAGCGCGACAATGGCAACCGCTTGACCGAATTTCCAGGGCTTGGCCGCAAGCCGCTCCGAGCCTCCGATGGACACGCCGTGACCCAGCTATGGTACGCGCGGCAGGGCATTATCACACCGGAGATGGAGCACATCGCCATCCGCGAAAACACAGGCTTGGCCAAGCAGCGCAAGCAGAACCAGACTCTTGGCCAAGTGCCCGCCCGAGCATTGTCCCACCAGCATCCTGGCAACCCTTGGGGCGCAAAGATCCCGGATGAAATCACGCCGGAATTCGTCCGCGACGAGGTCGCCCGCGGCCGCGCCATCATCCCGTCCAACATCAATCACCCAGAAACAGAGCCGATGATCATCGGCCGCAACTTCCTCGTGAAGATCAACGCCAACATCGGCAACAGCGCCGTCGCGTCAAGCATCGAGGAGGAGGTCGAGAAAATGCGCTGGGCAACCAAGTGGGGCGCCGACACGGTGATGGATCTCTCCACCGGAAAAAACATTCACGCCACCCGCGAATGGATCATCCGAAACTCCCCCGTACCGATCGGTACCGTGCCGATTTATCAGGCGCTCGAGAAGGTGGATGGCAAAGCCGAGGCACTGACTTGGGAGATTTTCCGTGACACCCTCATCGAGCAGGCCGAACAGGGCGTCGACTATTTCACTATCCATGCCGGGGTGTTGCTGCGCTTCATCCCGCTCACGGCCAAGCGTATGACCGGCATCGTCAGCCGAGGCGGCTCCATCATGGCCAAATGGTGCCTCGCACACCACACCGAGAGTTTCCTGTACACGCACTGGGATGACATCTGCAAAATCTGCGCCGCATACGACGTGAGCTTCAGCATCGGCGACGGCCTGCGCCCTGGCTCGATCGCAGACGCCAACGACGAGGCGCAATTCGCCGAGCTCAAGGTGCAGGGCGACCTGACCCGGCGCGCATGGAATCACGACGTGCAGGTGATGAACGAAGGCCCCGGCCACGTGCCGATGCACATGATCCACGACAACATGACCAAGCAACTCGACTGGTGCGACGAGGCGCCGTTCTACACGCTTGGCCCACTGACGACCGACATCGCCCCCGGCTACGACCACATCACCAGTGGTATCGGCGCAGCGATGATCGGCTGGTACGGCTGTGCGATGCTGTGCTACGTCACGCCGAAGGAACACCTAGGCCTACCGAACAAGCAGGACGTAAAAGAAGGTGTCATCACGTACAAAATCGCCGCGCATGCCGCCGACCTTGCCAAGGGCCATCCCGGCGCGCAATACCGCGACAACGCGCTGAGCAAGGCACGATTTGAGTTCCGTTGGGGAGACCAGTTCAACCTCGGCCTCGACCCGGAACGCTCCCGCCAATTCCACGATGAAACCCTCCCGGCCGACGGCGCAAAAACTGCACATTTTTGCAGCATGTGCGGTCCTAATTTTTGCTCGATGAAAATCACCGAGGATGTCCGAAAATATGCCGCCGAAAAAGGCTACTCCGAGGAGGAGGTTCTTCAGCAAGGAATGCGCGAAAAGTCCGCTGAATTCACCAACCAAGGCGCGGAGGTTTACCCCAAGGCATAGCCCAGATTCGGAGCTTGATGGGAAACCAAAAGGAGCACCTAAGTATTAACATTGTTGGCGCAGGCCCAGGTGGGCTGACAGCCGCCATGCTGCTGGCCAACAGGGGCTTCAAAG
The DNA here is from genome assembly GCA_030749225.1 of Verrucomicrobiota bacterium. Lineage (GTDB taxonomy): Bacteria > Verrucomicrobiota > Verrucomicrobiia > Limisphaerales > UBA1096 > UBA1096. The sequence continues at coordinate 39,316 of JASMKO010000007.1, read as the reverse complement.
TCCGGCTATTCGAGAAGGCAAAACAGGTGGGTGGCCGTAATGCCGCCATCATTCGGAATGGGTACAAGTTCGATGTCGGCCCGACCTTCCTGATGATGAAATTCATCCTCGATGAAGTTTTCAAGGAAGCCGGCCGAAATGTTGATGACTACCTGAAATCGGTGAGGTTGGATCCGATGTATCGACTTCAATTCAACGATGTCAGGCTCGAACCAACGAATCAGAGAGAAGCAATGGCTCGGCAAATCGACCAAGCTTTTCCGGGGAATAGGAACGGGTACGATCGCTTCATGGAAGCAGAAAAACGGCGCTTTGAGTTGATGTATCCTTGCCTTCAAAAGGATTATTCCACCTTCAAGCAGTACTTCTCGAAGGATTTCATTAAAGCAGCCCCGAGCCTTTCCTTGGGCCGATCGTTAATCGGTGTGCTTGGAGACTATTTCAAGGACGAAAAACTAAAATTATCATTCACATTCCAGTCAAAATATCTGGGCATGTCAGCCTGGGACTGTCCGGGAGCATTCGCGATTCTTCCATACGTGGAACATGCACATGGCATTTACCACACTGTCGGCGGACTGAGTGAGATATCCGTAGCCATGGCCAAGGTATGCCGTGAGCATGGAGTTGAAATTCGCTTAGACACGCCAGTAAGGCAATTGGTCATCGAGAACAAAAAAGTTCTTGGTGTTGAACTAGGCAACGGTGAACAGGTGCTAGCAGCTGAAACAGTGCTTAACGCCGACTTTGGTTATGCCATGAAGAATCTTGTCCCGCCTAATATCCTCAAAAAACATAGCCCAGAGAAAGTGGATTCCAGAAAGTACTCCTGCTCCACCTTCATGTTACACCTAGGCCTTGACAAGATTTACGACCTACCCCACCACACGATTTTTTTTGCGGAAAACTATAAGGGCAACATCAAGGATATTTTTGAGAACAAGGTTTTGTCCGAAGATATCTCGTTTTACGTTCGTAATGCGAGTGTAACGGATTCGACACTCGCCCCTGCTGGTCATTCATCAGTTTATGTCCTCGTTCCAGTGCCAAATCAAAAGTCTAAAATTGACTGGACCATTGAAAAAAAAGCGCTCCGCAATCGAGTCATTAAGGCGCTTATAGAACGGGCCGAAATGTCCAATCTCGAGGAGCACATTCGTGAAGAAATTATCTTCACTCCCCAAACATGGCAGGATATGAATATCCAACTCGGTGCCACCTTCAACCTCGCGCATTCTTTTACGCAAATGCTTTATTTCAGGCCACGCAACAAGTTCGAGGAGTTGGACAATTGCTATCTTGTAGGTGGCGGAACTCATCCAGGAAGCGGACTGCCAACAATCTACGAGTCTGGACGCATAGCAGCCAATCTTATTTCAAGACAATACAATGTTGCTTTCCAATCCGAGAACAAACAAATCTAGCCAGCCACTTGATAAACGGGCGGGATCAGGTTCTACGCCTGGTTTTCTTTTTGGTAGGATAAGTGACGGCACTTGGTTTGGGAAACTCTTCCCCGGGTTCATCGGAGAGGTTTTTGAGCTCGCTGACCTGATCACGCAACAACGCTGCCTTTTCGAACTCCAACCGGTCGGCCGCCTCAATCATTTCCTGCTCTAATTCACGGATGGTCTCAACGATGTCCAGGCCATCTGCTGATTCGCGCAAGGTCGCTGAATTGCCCTGCTGACTACCGAAACGGTCACCCAAGCGATGCTCGATTGGGCGACTCACGCTGCGTGGCGTGATGCTGTGCTTTTGGTTGTGGGTAATTTGCCGTTTGCGACGGTAGTGCGAGATTTCCAGAAACTCACGGATGCTGCGGGTTTTCGTGTCGGCATAAAGGATCACTTGCCCGTTGATGTGACGCGCCGCCCGGCCGGCAGTTTGCACAAGGCTCGTCGTTGATCGCAGGAACCCCTCTTTATCTGCGTCGAGAATAGCGACCAGCGAGACCTCCGGGATATCCAGCCCCTCACGCAGCAGGTTGATACCGACAAGCACGTCAAATTCACCGTGGCGCAGCGCGCGCAAAATCTCTACCCGCTCGATCGCGCCGATGTCGCTGTGCAAATAACGGACGTTCACGCCGATATCGGCGAGATAGTCGGTCAACTCCTCGGCTGTACGCTTGGTCAGCGTTGTCACAAGCACGCGCTCGCCATCGTTGACGCGCATTCGAGCCTCCTCGATGAGATCGTCAATCTGGCCCTTAAGCGGCTTGAGGGTGATTTGCGGATCGACGAGCCCGGTTGGCCTCACGATCTGTTCAACAATCTTGCCCTTCGCCCAATCAATCTCGCGCTGAGCGGGTGTCGCACTGATGTAGAGTGTCTGGTTTTGCAAAGCCTGAAATTCGTCGAAACTCAGTGGCCTGTTGTCCAGTGCGCTTGGCAGGCGAAAGCCATGCTCCACCAACACAGATTTGCGGGAACGGTCACCGGCGAACATCCCGCCAATTTGCGGGACGGTGGCGTGCGACTCGTCAATCACCAACAGAAAATCCTTCGGGAAAAAGTCTAGCAGCGTACTGGGGCGAGAACCGGGCGGACGGGCGTTAAGATGGCGTGAGTAATTCTCAATGCCGGAACAAAATCCCATCTCGAGCATCATCTCCAGGTCGTACTCCGTGCGCATCCGGATGCGCTGGGCCTCGAGTAATTTCCCTTGTTTCTCCAACTCCGCCACCCGCTGGGCAAGCTCGTCGCGGATGGTGACTGCTGCCCGCTTGATGTTGTCCATCGGCGTGATGAACTGCTTGCCGGGAAAGACGATCACGCCCGGCAACGACTCGAGCGAGTTGCCCGTCATCGGGTCAAAACGAGTGATGCGATCGATCTCGTCGCCAAAAAACTCAACGCGAATCGCCTCCTCTAATTCAGCCGGGCGAATCTCAACGGTATCGCCCCGCACGCGAAAATGGCCGCGCTCAAACTCGATGTCATTACGCTCGTATTGAATCTCTACCAAGCGCGCCAGTAGTCGTTCACGGCCAAACTCCTCACCGATGCCAAGCCGAATGACCATTTCCTCAAAATCACTCTTTTCACCGACACCGTAGATGCATGAGACGCTTGCGACGACGATCACGTCACGCCGGGCCAAGAGAGAACTCATCGCCGAGAGGCGGAGCCGCTCAATCTCGTCGTTGATGCTCGAGTCCTTCTCAATGAACGTGTCGGTTTGCGGGATGTAGGCTTCCGGTTGGTAGTAGTCGAAGTAACTAACAAAATACTCGACCGCATTCTCCGGAAAAAACCCCTTGAACTCGGCGTACAACTGAGCCGCCAAGGTCTTGTTGTGGGAGATGATGAGCGTCGGCCGATTGAGGTTGCGGATAACGTTGGCCACAGTGAACGTCTTTCCGGAGCCAGTGACGCCAAGCAATGTCTGGTGCTCCTCGCCGGCCAACAGGCCGGCAGTCAGTTTCTGGATCGCCTGGGGCTGATCCCCGGCGGGGCCAAATGGTGATTTCAGTTTGAACGATTGACTTTCCACTAATCAGCGCTTGGCCATACCGAACCCGGCACCGAACCTCAAGCTAATGATGTGCCTTGGCTGAACTCGTGGAATCGTATCGGGCCAAGTGGTAGTAGGCTGAAATTCCCTCAAGCTTGAACCACTGTTTTTCAAGATGGAACTTTTTCCACTCTTCCCAAAAACGTTCATAAAACTGGCCAGCCTGTTCATGGGTAAGCTTCACCCTGCGTGCTTTGTGGGCATTCAAGTTGTAGGCCAGGGAACCGGTGGCGTACGGATCAAGCAGCGTGGCCAAGCGCTCGAGCCGCGCCACGACATCGTGACTGACCAACGTGGCGACTCCCTCCAATGCCCGGAATTCGTCCACTTTCAACTGCAATACCGCGCCATCAAGGAACGGATGATCTAGCCGCGAAATACCCGCACCATCCCGCAACGCCTTAAGCTCTTGATGAAAACCGGAAAACAAATCCAGTAAATCCCCATACTCTGCAACGACTTTATCCCACTGCGGTTGGTGCTCTTGCGCCCTCTTCGTCTGGTGCTCTTCCCAGTGAAACACCTCAGCATTCCAGAGGGTTCCCGGTTTAACCTTGGCATGACTGGAATGCCCTTGCCCGCTGTGGTCGGCATGATCATCCCCATGAGCGTGAGCAACGGGCTCCTCTTCATGGTTCGACAGCTCGGAATGCTCGTCCCCATGGCTAGCGTGAGCAGCGGGCTCCTCTTCATGGTCCGAGGGCTCGGAATGCTCGTCCCCATGACTCGCGTGGGTGACAGGCTCCTCTTCGTGGTCGGACGAAGCGGGATGCCCGCCTCCCTGACCCTCAGCATCAGCGCGACTGCCCGGAGGAAGATTCAGATCATAATGCTTCTCAATCAGGTTGGCAAACTGCATCATGGAATTCAGATGAATCACCGCCTGCCTGATAGATTGCATCTCGAATTGATCCACCATCATGTTGAACTTCATCAAGTCCGCCAACAGCTCAGGCCTCACCAAAGCCTGATCAACCGCTTCTTCTGCACTCAAGCCATGCATCTGGTTCCTGATTGCGGCCATGTGTTTCTCAAGCAGTTTGACCGCTCGTTGTCTTTCAAACGAACTCATCCCTATTGCTGTATTAAGGTTGTCGGCATCGATCTTGGCAAGCTGCACGCGCCGCATGATGCGATCTAACATCCGTCGAAATTGTTCCACAACCGGCCCAAGCTTCGAATCGGCCGTGATATCGTCCCTCGCCGTGTCCTCGAACCAGATGGCGTATGCGTCTTTCCTTTCAGTCAACAAATGCTCGTGGAACTCCTTCAGTTCATCCATGGACATTTCTTCCAATCGCACGATGCTCGCCTTGTTAGAAGCATTCGACAGGGCGCGATCAAAAACCTTGGTCTGTTGCTCCAACTCAACCCAATCCGACTTTAATTGCAACACCCACTGTGCTTTAAGCGCTTTCTTCTCCTGAATGTAACCAGTCACGGCGATGACGCCGTAATTTAACGCCACCCCAAACACCAAAACCGCGGCATACGGCAGTAACGCTTTCAGGTTGATCGGCTTGCGTTTCGCGGCAGGCTCTTCCTCCCCTTCCTCGTCGCCGAGCTTCGGTATGAGCCACTCGACCACGGCCCCCTTGGCATGGTTGATGTCGGCCTTGCAGTAGGGGCACCGGTAGATGCCAAACATCTTCTCCTCATCATCCAGCTTGAGGCTGTTGGCGCACTTGGAGCAATCGACCGTGGCGGCCAGCACGTCATCGAGCCAAAACTCCATCTCCGCGGCTGCCTGCTCCTGGGACGTAGCGGGATCCTGCTCCGCGTCATCCTCATTGGCTGACCCTTCCCCCTCCGTTTCGACTGGTTCAGCCTCCTCCGGCGCCGCTCCTTCACCTTCTTCAACCTGTTCGCTGTCAACAGGATCCGGCTCTTCGGGAGTGTTTTCGTTTGCGGTCTTGAAGTCGAGCAACTCTTCGCATTCAGGGCAAAAACAGACACCCATCTGGCGTTCTGCCTCTGGTAATTCAATCTCTGTCTCGCATTTCGAACAGGCGAAACGCTCCGGCATGAGGGATTGATTGCGGCTCGACTCGATCAAACTCACCAATAAGTCTCTGTCCACCTCCTGCTCTGCCTCTTCCGGCTCATCCTCGCTGGTGGACTCACCCTCGGGCTCCTCCTCCGTTAACAAATCTGCCTCGTCCACCTCTTCCCCTTCCGCCTTGTCCGCCATTTCTTCAGACGAGGTTTCCCCCTGTTCATCGACGGTTAACGGAGCTTCCTCTGAATCGGGGGTTGCTCCGGATTCCGGTTGGCCTGTCTCTTCCTCCGCCCCGGGCTTGGGCGTTTCCATTTCGGATTCGTGAATACCCTCCTCTTGGGTTGTCTCCAAATCCGACGACTCCACAGGCTCAGGCTCCTCGGAGTATTCCTCCTCAACAGGTGGCTCCGGAGCTGCGATGGCCGTCTTGCAATACGGACAGTTGACCGATGACTCGTCCCGTTCCTCCGGCATCAGTTCAATCGCCTTTTCGCAATCGGGGCACTCGATCAGTTCATCAAACTTGTGCTCGGGCGCTGGCGTACCTACGACTTCCTCCACGGTTGCCTGTTGCTCTGCTGCCAGTAAACGCGTTTTCTCGGCGACGTTTTTTTGTCCGCAATGGGGACAGGAAAAATCCCCGGTCTTGCGCTCGGTCTCATCCAGAAAGAGAGCGTTGTCGCACGACAGGCATGCGAACACGTCGGGCAATTCCAAACCGTCCGGAACCACAATGTCCTCCTTGGCTTCCTCCATTACCAGGTTCTTTTCCGCCACCTCCTCAACCACAGACTCGGACTCGATTGACTCGTCGATGAACAGTTCAACGTCATTCCCCTCCAGCTTGGGTTCCTGGGCAACGGAATCGCTCTCACTTTCCGTCTCCGGCTCTGGTTCGCTTGGATCATCCACAAGTAACTCGACATCCTCCTCTTTTGGCGTCTCTGCCGGCTCCGCGTCCGGAGCCTCGCTTGGCTTGTCGGCGGGTTCCTCGACCGCTGGCTTGGCTTCAGACGACTCCTTGGCTGCGGTGCCTTCAACAGCAATGTCCTCGGTTGCAGGTTCTTCCGACTCGTCTGGGCTCAGAGTGTCCCCCGGCGTGTGCTCATGGTGACAGAAGGGGCAGGCAAATTGCTCAGAAGCCCGGTCCTCTTCATCAACGAAAAGGGCTTTTTCGCATGAAACACAGGCAAAAATGTCCGGAAACTCCGCCATATATTTAACTCTTGGCCGAGCGATACAGGCACAAAAAGCCGAAAGTCTGGACTGAAAAGGAAAAAGGCTGCACCACTCTGCGTTGATTATCGGCAACAGAGCACGATTCTTGAGGAATTGTGCCTGAACCGGCTTAATTGCTACCGCCAGAGCGGGCCGGTGTCAACCAAGTGACGGAGCAGGCGTTCGTCCGCTGGGGGGAATTTGTGCTCAACCAAGCCATCTCTCGTGACCCACTCGAAGGCGGCGCAACCGATGGCCCGCGGCTGGCCATTAGCTAAGCGGCACAGGAAGAATCTCAGGCGAACCGTTCGCTCGGGGTAATCATGGGTAATCTCGTCAAACAGTTGGCCAATCGCGACGTCGATGCCCAACTCCTCGTGGAGCTCGCGAGAGAGACATTCCTCGAATGTCTCGCTTGGCTCGCGCTTGCCGCCGGGAAATTCCCACAAGCCGGCCAGGTGAACACCGACCGGGCGCCGAGTGATCAGAAGTTTCTTTTGGTGAAAAACCAGCCCGGCGGCGACATCGATGGGCTTACCGACCAATGCACTTGTAGGTGAAACCAAGCTGTTCCATTTCCGCCGGGTCAAACAGATTGCGGCCGTCAAACAACAGCGGCGCTGTCATGCCATCCCTCACCTTGGCCAAGTCCAGTTCCTTGAACTCTGGCCACTCGGTCGCCACCACCAGAGCGTCGCATCCCTCCGCCACACTGTCCATGTCATCGACATACGTAACTCCCTCCGCCGGCAGCAGTTCCTTGGCTTTCTCCATCGCCTTGGGATCGTGCACACGCAGTGACGCGCCGTCCTTCAGTAGCCGCTGGCATACCTCAATCGCCGGCGACATGCGGACGTCGTCCGTATTCTGCTTGAACGCCAAGCCCAGCACTCCGATGGTCTTATCCTTCAATATCCAGAGCGTGTCAGTGATTTTTTTCAGGAAACGATCCATTTGCGCGGTGTTGATTTTCTGCACCTCTTTCAACAGGCCGAAATCGTAGCCCAAGTCGTCACTGATACGGATGAACGCGCTCAAGTCCTTAGGAAAACAACTCCCGCCGAAGCCAAGCGACGCATTGAGAAAACGCCGTCCGATGCGCTCGTCCATCCCGATGCCGTTGGCCACCTCCTGTACGTTCGCGCCGGACGCCTCGCAGATTGCTGCCACGGCGTTGATGTACGAAATCTTCATCGCAAGAAAGGAGTTCGCGGCGTGCTTGATCAACTCCGCCGAGTTGATGTCGGTGAAAATGATCGGCGCATTGAACGGTTCGTAAATCTCCCGCATCACCGCTTCCGGCTTATCGGTGCTGGTGCCAACCACGATGCGATCCGGGTTCATAAGATCTTCCACTGCAAAACCTTCACGCAGGAATTCCGGGTTGCTGACAACATCAAAATCACAATCGACCTTGCAGTAGCGCTTGATGGTCTCGGCGACTTTTTCGCCGGTCTTGACCGGCACGGTGCTCTTATCCACAACGATCTTGTACGAATTCATCGCGTTGGCGATATCCCTGGCCACCCGCTCGATGAAACTGAGGTCAACGGATCCGTCCTCAAGCGGCGGAGTCGGCACGGCGATGAAAATGACATCCGACTTTTCAACCCCTTCCGCCGTGTTGGCCGTAAAGTTGAGTCGCCCCTCGCCCACGTTCTTTTTGACCATCTCCTCGAGACCCGGCTCAAAAATGGGGATACCGCCCCCCTGCAATAGCCTGACCTTGGCCTCGTCGCAATCGACGCAGATGACATTGTGGCCAACCTCGGCAAAACACGTTCCTGTCACCAAGCCAACGTAGCCAGTTCCGATGATTGCGATGTTCACGGATCTGAGGGAGTTACTTGTTGTCCGGGGTAACAACAGGTGCTGGCGGTGAGGTCGAAGGTCCCGGCTTGGGTGTCTCGGGCTGGACAACCGGTGCAGGTATCGGTTTTGCCGCGAGTGGCTCGAGTTGAACTTTCGCCGCCTCTAGTAGTGCGGTCGCACGGCTTTTGATGGCTGTGTCGGCGTCGTTAGTCAGGCTTTGGTAGGTGCTGATCGCGCCTGCGACATCGCCCTTGGCCTCCTTACAGATTGCTTGGCCAAGCAGGGCTTCAACCGCCCAATGCCCGTCCGCGTAATTGTCAATGTAGTTTTTAAAAGCAACCTGAGCCTTGTCGTAGTCCGAAACTTCAAGCCAAGTTTTGGCACTCAATATCAACGCCCGCTCAGCGACCGGTTTCCCAGCCTGCTCCACGCTAACTCGATTGTAGGCTTTGGCCACCTCGGACAAGTTGGTCTCGCCAACTGTCTGGATATCAAACAGCGCTGACTCGGAGGTGGCCTTCGATTCTGACAGGTTTTTGCTGATCAACTGCCAGCCGACCACTGCCACGATGATGATCAGCGCTCCGTTAAGCAGTTTGCCTTTATTCTGATCAAACCACTCAGCACCTTCAAACAGGATATCTGGTTCGCTCGACTCACTCATAAATCGGCGGGGAATGAATAGCTTGCAGCCACAAAAGGCAAGTCAAATCCTTGAAAACCGGTCTTTTCATCAATCGTTGGCCACCAGTTGCCGCAGCACGTACGACAGAATGCCGCCGTGTCGATAATACTCAATCTCAATGTCGGTATCGATCCGGCAACGCACCGGCACCTCTTCTGTGGCACCGTCGGCGTGGGTGATTCGCACGGTCAATTCCTGCTGCGCCCTCAACTCGTCGCCTAAACCAAGAACATCGTAGGTCTCCGAGCCGTCGAGGTTCAAGCTGCCGACGCCTGTTCCGTCGTCGAATTGCAGTGGCAATACGCCCATGCCGATCAGGTTCGATCGGTGAATACGCTCGAAGCTCTCGCACAGCACTGCGCGGACCCCAAGCAGGCGCGTGCCCTTGGCCGCCCAATCTCGCGAACTGCCGGTGCCATACTCCTTGCCGCCAACAACAACGAGGGGCGTGCCTTCATCGCGGTACTTGGCGGCGGCATCGTAAATATCCATTTCCTCGCCGCTGGGCTGATGCCTCGTCACGCCGCCCTCGGTGCCGGGTGCCATCAGGTTCTTGATCCGCACGTTAGCGAACGTGCCGCGCGTCATCACCCGGTCGTTGCCCCGACGCGAGCCGTAGCTGTTGAAACTTGCCTGTTCAACCCCGTTCTCCAAAAGGTACCGACCCGCCGGCGAATCGGGCTTGATCGCGCCGGCCGGCGAAATGTGGTCAGTCGTCACCGAGTCGCCGAACACCCCCAGCGGCCGCGCGCCGACGATTTCTGTGATCGCCCCGGCTTCCATCCCGAAACCGTCGAAGAACGGCGGCTCTTGAATGTACGTGCTCGCCTCCTCCCACTCGTAGGCATGGCCGGTACTGGACGGGATCTCGTTCCACTTCGGGTTTTGTTCGGTGAAGTTGCTGTACAGTTCGCGGAACACGGCCGGCTTGAGCGCGCTTTGCATGAGGTCGCGCACCTCGCGGAGGCTTGGCCAGAGATCGCGCAGGAATACGTCCGAACCGTCCTCCGCTTGACCAAGCGGCTCATTGGTCAGGTCGATGTTCACCCTCCCAGCCAGCGCGAACGCCACGACAAGCGGCGGTGACATGAGGAAATTGCCTCGCACATTCTGGTGCACACGCGCCTCGAAGTTGCGGTTGCCTGAGAGCACCGAGGCGACAACGAGGTTATTGTCAAGGATCGCCTTCTCGACCTCGCCGTTAAGCGGGCCGGAGTTGCCGATGCAGGTCGTGCAACCATAGCCGACGAGATTGAAGCCAAGCTGGTCGAGGTACGGTTGCAGCCCGGTCTTGTCGAGGTAATCACTCACCACGCGCGAGCCCGGCGCGAGCGACGCTTTCACTAACGGCGCCAACTTAAGACCACGCTCGACCGCGCGCTTCGCCAAGAGCCCGGCAGCCAGCATCACGCTTGGATTGGAGGTGTTCGTGCAACTGGTAATCGCGGCTATGACCACGTCGCCATGGCCAAGCGGCTCGGTATCGTTACCGTTCACCGGTACATCGGCAGAGACGTTGGCCAAGTCGCCGCCGTTGCGCCCGAAGCCCCCAACGGCGACTGACTTGGAAAAGAGCGCCTCAAACTGCCCGCCAAGGCTTGGAACCTCGATGCGATCCTGCGGCCTCCGCGGCCCGGCCACGCTGGGCTGGATGGAGCCCAAGTCCAACGTGAGGTCCACCGAGTAATCGATCTCACCCTCGGCCGGGATGCCGAACAGCCCCTGTACACGGTGATAATTCTCGTAGGCCGCGCAATGTTCCGCGGCGCGCCCAGTGAGCTGAAGGTAACTCACCGTCTCGTCGTCGATTGGAAAAAAACCCATCGTCGCGCCGTACTCTGGTGCCATGTTGGCGATGGTGGCGCGGTCGGTCAGCGGCAACTGACTCGCGCCATCGCCGTAAAACTCCACAAACTTCCCGACCACCTTGGCCTCGCGCAGCATCTCGGTCACGGTCAATGCCAGATCGGTCGCGGTGACGCCTTCGCGCAGCGTGCCGTCGAGCCGCACACCGACCACGTCTGGCGTCAAGAAATACACCGGCTGGCCGAGCATCCCAGCCTCGGCCTCGATGCCGCCGACGCCCCAACCGACGATGCCCAAGCCGTTGATCATCGTCGTGTGCGAGTCGGTACCGACAAGCGTGTCCGGGTAATAAATCCCATCCGCGTTGCTCAGCACGCCACGCGCGAGATACTCGAGGTTAACCTGATGCACGATGCCGATGCCCGGCGGCACAACCTTGAACGTGTCAAACGCCTGCATACCCCACTTCAGAAACTGGTACCGCTCACTGTTGCGCGTGAACTCCATCTCGAGGTTTTTGTCCATCGCATCCGCCGAGCCGGCGAAGTCGACCTGCACCGAATGGTCCACCACCAAATCCACCGGCACCAGCGGCTCGATGATCTTTGGCTCCTTGCCGAGCCGCGCCGCCGCCGAGCGCATCGCAGCCAAATCGACCAGCAACGGCACTCCGGTGAAATCCTGCAGCACAATACGGGCGACGGTGAACGGGATCTCCTCCGTACGTGGGGACTTGGCCTGCCAGCCCGCGAGCTGACGGATGTTTTCCTCCGTCACCTTTTGTCCATCGCAGTGCCGAAGCACCGACTCCAACACCAACCGAATGCAGACAGGCAGTCGCGAGACATCCCCCAGACCGGCCTCGGCCAGCGCCGGCAGCGAATAAAATTTGCCCTGTTGACCATTGCCAGGGTCAAACGACTGCAATGAATTGAATGTGTTGTGACTCATCGAAAAAAACCACGCGACGAAGGTCGCGTTGTCACAGGAAAATGAATCCCCCAAGACCTAATGTCAACGTCTCGGCCAAGCGACCCGTCAGCGGACACCAACTTGGCCAGTCTTGGGGTTGTAGGTGTACTTCATGCCGCGCGGGGGGCGCGGGGGGCGCGGAAAGTAGCCTTCGGTGACCAGTTCATTGAGGGTCTTGGGATTGCGACCCTCCACGGCCTTGAATTGTTTGATGGCGTTTTGGATGTTAGCCAAGTTAACCCTTTTTTCGGACGATTTCTTGGCCTTCCCCACAGCACCGATGTAATCCACCGGCGCGGTCAGCGGGTTGCCGGAAGAGGAAGACTCCTCTTTATCGGGCTTTTCGCCCTTCGCTTTGTCCGTCGAGCTTCCGCAACCACAAAGGCCAATCGCGAGTGTCAGTAAGGCAAACCAGTTTACTTTCATAGCAGGAGGAAGGTTGACTTGTGGGCAATGTTTGTCAATTGGCTTTGTGCGGCTTGGGCTGGGCTTGGCGCCACTCTCTGCGACTTACTTTTTTTGTCGACTGGATGTGAACAAACGCTCCCTTCTTGTTGCCGACGACGATGTCCGGCCAGCCGTCGGCATTCATGTCGGTCGCCATCACCTGCGTACCGATGCCGGAGTCGGCGTCAACGAGATGCGGCACCCAGTCGACGCCGCGCTTTTTCGTGCGGCGCAGCTCAAACCAATACAGCACGGCTGGGGCGTTGGGCTCGGCGTCGCCCTGCGGCCCATGCGCCCAGAACCGTTTACCAGTCACGATATCGAGCAGGCCGTCCCGGTTCATGTCCATCAAGTCGATCGCGTGTAATTGGCTGAACTTCACGCCATAGCGGTTTTCCGCCGGCTTGGCGTTCATGAACGTGTGCGCGACAAAGGTGATGCCGCCGTCTTTCGGTTGGTTCTCGTACCAGCAGAGACCGTAGCCGTGCGCGGCGAGCGAGGTGATCACGTCGTTGTCACCGTCGCCATCCACGTCATAGGCGTACATTTGTGCACCGCCTCCGGGTGAAAACGGGAACGCGTGAAACGCCCACTCCGGGTCGCCCTCGAGCGACACCGGCTGCTCCCACCAGCCGTTTTTCTCAATGATGTCACGGCGGCTGTCCCCATTGACATCACCCACGCCCATGCCGTGCGTGAAACGCTGCCAACTACCTTTCGGCGTGACGCGGTGAACCGTCCACCGCAGATCCGGGCGATGCCGGTTGGGTTCAGCGTAGATGAAGTAGCCCTCCGAGTTGCAAACGATCTCCGGCTGTCCGTCACCGGTGATATCGGTAAAGTGCGGCGACTCGTTGTCGGTGACGGCCAACGCTATGTGCTTTTTCCAATGGCCCGGTTTGCCTTTCGGATTCTCGTGCCAGGTCGACTCCGCACCGGGAAAGCCGAGCACCAGAACGTCATCCCACTCATCCCCGTTGATATCGTGAACGAAGGTCAAAAAGTTGCGCGAATAGGCGTTTCGCCCACTGATCGCGCCGGCGAAACCAGGCACGGTCGTCTCCTTACCGTCGGCACCCTTCATCTTGAACGACTCGGTAGCGGGATAAAACTCGTAGCGCTGCTTGTAATCCGGCCCGGCATACCAATACGGCCCAACGACGAGATCGGCGTGACCGTCGCGATTGAAATCCCCCGCCGCACCGCCCTCGGCCCAGAAGTGTGGGGTGACATGGCGCTTGGCCCAGGTGTGCGTGTGAAAATCGTTCGCTTGGCCAAGCGAAGTGGCCAAGGCCAAGCCGGTGATGATGGAAAAAAAATGGCGCATGCGTCATCTTTGACACCCCTTCCCTGTGCGGTCAAGCGAGGCGGGGCACATCACACTCGCCGCGCTTAACCAAGTTCGTTAGGCTGTCGGCGGATGATTGGACGCTACACCCGTCCCGAGATGCGGGACATCTGGACTGAGCAACGAAAGCTCGAGATCTGGCTGGAGATCGAGTTGCTCGCCGCCGAGGCGCTTTGCAGTGAAGGCCTCGTGCCCAAGGCGCACCTCAAGCAGATGAAAGCCAAGGCGGCTTTCAGCATCAAGCGCTGCCGCGAACTCGAGCGCACTCTCAATCACGACGTCATCGCATTCACCACGAACGTCGGCGAGAACATCGGCAAACCAGCGAGCCGCTGGCTGCATTTCGGACTGACGAGCAGCGACATCATCGACACCGCATTCGCCGTGCAGATGAGCGAGTCAGTGAAAATCCTCATCGCCGACGTAAAGCGACTCCGTCGGGTCATTGCAGCCAAGGCGCGCAAGCACAAGTTCACGCCGATGATCGGCCGCAGCCACGGAATCAACGCCGAACCAACGACCTTCGGACTCAAGATGGCGCTGATGTACGACGAATTCGGTCGTGCACTCGAACGACTCAAGACGCTCAAGCCTCGCGTCGCCATCGGCAAACTTTCCGGTGCTGTCGGCACCAACGCCCACCTCTCACCGAAGGTCGAGTCGTTTGTCTGCCGCAAGCTGGGCCTCAAACCGGCACCGATCGCAACACAGGTCGTGCAGCGCGACATCCACGCCGAGTTCATGACCACGGTCGCACTCGTCGGCGCAAGCATTGAGCGGTGGGCGACGGAGTTTCGCCACCTCCAGCGCACCGAGGTCCTCGAGGCCGAGGAGTTTTTCGCCAAGGGCCAGAAAGGCTCAAGCGCCATGCCACACAAGCGCAACCCAATCACCGGCGAACGCCTCACCGGCCTGGCCCGCGTGCTGCGCGGCAACGCCGTCGCCGCGCTCGAGAACGTCGCCCTGTGGCATGAGCGCGACATCAGCCACAGCTCTGTCGAACGCGTGATCTTCCCCGACTCCTGCTCGCTGCTCAACTACATGCTCCACAAGATGAGTGACCTCACCAAGGGGCTCATTGTCTACCCTAAAAACATGGCCAAGAACCTGGGCCAATCGCTCGGCATGTGGAACTCCCAATCGGTGTTGCTCACGCTCATCCGCAAGGGCCTCACCCGTGAGGAGGCGTACGCTCTCGTCCAGTGCAACGCCATGGAGACTTGGAAAACCAAGCACGCCGGCCGCGATGACGCCGACTTCCTCAATCAATTGCTATCCGACCCCAAAGTTGCGAGACATTTCAAGAAAGGTGAACTCGAGGCCATCTGCTCCACCGACTTCCATTACAAACACATCGAGGCGCGCTTCAAAAAACTGGGCCTGTGAACCAAGCCCTCAAAAACAAAACCTTTGTCATCGTCGGCGGTACGACCGGTCTAGGGTTGTCCGCAGCCAAGGCGTTCGTCGGTGAGGGAGCACGGGTCGTCGTGATAGGACGCAACGCCGAAAGCCTGGGCCAGGCGGATGCAACACTTGGCCAAGCGGCACGCAGCTTAGTCGGCGACGCAACAGACCCGCGAACCGCCCCCAAGGCAATTAACCTGGCCAAGCAGGAATTCGGCGGGTTTGACGGGCTTTACCATGTCGCCGGCGGCAGCGGCCGCAGCGTGGGCGACGGGCCACTGCACGAAATCAGCGACGACGGCTGGCGACAGACAATCGACCTGAACCTCACTTCGGTATTCAACTCGAATCGCGCCGCGCTTCGTGAATTGAGCACGCTTGGCCAAGGCGGCGTGATCCTCAATATGACCTCAGTGCTGGCCAACTCCCCAGCCCCGAGGCATTTCGCAACGCACGCCTACGCGGTGGCCAAGGCCGGGATAGTTGGCTTAAGCAGGTCAGTAGCGGCACAATACGCCCAGCAAAACATCCGCGTAAACGCCATTGCGCCAGCACTTGTCGCCACCCCAATGTCCGACCGGGCACAGGCGAACGACGAAATCATGAGCTTCATCAAACAAAAGCAACCGCTGGACGGTGGCCGGATCGGCCTACCGGAAGATGTCGATGGCGCGGCAGTGTTCCTGATGTCCGACGCCGCCAAGTTTGTCACCGGCCAAGTATTAACCGTCGACGGCGGATGGAGCATCAGCGAGGGGATCGAATGAGCTACACGATCGGGATCGACCTTGGCGGTTCCTGTGTCAAGGCAGTCGTCGTCACACCAGACGGCGAAACATTGTCCAGTCACAATCTGCCATTCGACGCGGAAGCACAAATGGAGTGGGCCGACCGCCTCCGCAAACTCGTTCAATCCATCGAGGAGAAACAAGGCGGCAGGCCGGAAAACATGGGTTTCTCGGCACCTGGGCTGGCGGCGGCGGATGGCAGTTGCATCACACACATGCCGGTTCGCCTCGAGGGGCTGGTCGGGCTAAACTGGAAGGAGTTTTTTAATTTTCACAAGGGGATCCCGGTGCTCAACGACGGGCACGCCGCGCTCCTCGGGGAGGCATGGCTCGGGGCGGCGCGAGGATTCCAGACTGTCATCCTGCTAACACTTGGCACCGGCGTGGGCGGCGCAGCACTCGTCGAGGGCAAGCTGCTACGCGGGCGCACCGGCAAGGCCGGCCACTTTGCCCACACCAGCCTCGGCCCCGACGGCCCACCGGACGACTGCGGCTGTCCGAGCAGCCTCGAGTTGGCCATCGGAAACTGCAGCCTCCCTGAGCGGTCCGGCGGGCGGTTCACCCACACGGGTGAGATGATGGAAGCGATCGAGAGCGGCGACGCCGAGGCGGAGAAAATTTGGCTCAAGTCGGTCAAGGATTTGGCCACGGCGATCTGTTCCTTCTCCAATATCCTCGACCCGGAAGCGGTCATCCTCGGCGGTGGCATTGCCAAGGCTGGAGACCGGCTGTTTCTGCCGCTGCGCGACTACCTTGACCCGCTTCTCTGGAAGACGGACGACTACGAGATCAAGCTGCTACCAGCGCAACTGGGCGACCTCGCCGGCGCCTACGGCGGCGCCGCAAATGCGCTGGACATTTAGATGCCGAGCAACGCCTCGGCTGCAGCCACCGAAACGGCCTCGTTGTTTTGAAGGATGGTCTGCCAACCTCGACCCCGGCCGGTCTCGATGTTATCCAGCCGGTCGTCGATGTAGAGGATACTCGCGCCTGACTCACCGGTGCGCTGCTCGACAACGTCGTAAATCGGCTCGTGCGGCTTCATGCCACCTTCCTCATACGACAACACATAATTGTCAAACAGACTGTAAAATAAAAACCGTTCACGGATGTGACCGACCGCAATTTCGTTGGTGTTCGAAAAAACACAGGTTGGGATACCGAACGGTTTCAGTCGCTCGAAAAACTCGATCATCGTTTCCATCGGTGAAAAAATATCCGCAAAAATAGTGACAAACTCCGCGCGGTCGCCGCGGAACCCCGCCTCGTCCCGGATCGCCTCAAAAAACTCATCTGTCGTGATTTTGCCACATTCGTATTCCACCTGAATCGATGAATTGATGAGCCTGTGGATTTGATCCATGCCAGCGTCGCTACGCTCTGCAAACCGGCGGATGGCAATGCTGTAGTCGAAATCGACAAGCACCTTCCCGAGGTCAAATACAACAACACTTAACTGGGTCATCGACTACTTCGTGTCCAGTTCGCGGCGGCCCTCGAGCGCCTGGCTCAGGGTCAACTCGTCGGCGAATTCCAGACCGCTCCCAGCCGGCAGGCCGTGGGCGATCCGCGTCACTTTCACGCCGCGCTTGGCCAAGCGCTTGGCCAGGTAATGCCCGGTGGCGTCTCCCTCTACGTCGGTCCCCAGCGCGATGATGACCTCGTCCGTCGCACCGTTTACCACTCGCTGCTCGAGCAGCGCCACCCGCAATTCCTCCGGGCCGATGCCGTTCATCGGTGAAATCTTGCCACCGAGCACGTGGTAGCGGCCCCGAAACGCGCCGGACTTCTCGACGTTCAAAATGTCAATGGCGCGCTCGACGACGCAGACGGTACGCTCGTCCCGCGCAGGGTTCCCACAGATGCCGCACGGCGATTTCTCGGCCAAGCCACCACACTCGGCGCACTCGATGATCTTATCGCGCGACGTGACGAGCACATCGGCCAGTCGCCTAGCCACGGCCGTGTCGGCCTGGATCAGGTGAAGGGCCAGTCGCTCGGCGGAGCGTGGGCCGACGCCGGGCAGGCGGTTGAGTTCCACCACCAACGCCGTAAGCGGTTCGGGGAGCGAAGCCACGGCAATAATCAAAGCCCCGGCAAGCCCATGCCACCGCCCATGCCACCCGTCAGTTTGCCCATCTCGGCGGCCTGCGTTTCGCGCCCCTTGTCAAGCGCCTGGTTGACCGCGCCGAGCACCATGTCCTCCAGCATCGAGATGTCCTCCGTGTCCACGGCCTCGGGGTCGATTTTGATCGACTTTACAGCGCCGTCGCAGCTTGCGGTAACCTTAACCGCACCACCACCACTTGAAGCCTCGACGATTTGATCAGCCATTTGCGCCTGTGCCTCTTGCATTTGCCGCTGCATCTTGGCGGCCTGCTTCATCAGTTTACCTATGCTTGCCATGTTGAAATTTCCGGGTCACTTCTGCACCTCGACGATACGGCCCCGGAACAGTTCCAGCGCCTTTTGAATAAGCGGGTCGTCCTTGAATTCCTCCGGGTCGATCTTCTCCGATCTCGAGCGGCCGGTGGTCTTCGGCTCATCGATTGGCTCCAACGCGGGGGCCGGTGCCCGGCCCTCGGGTGGGGGGGCACTGGTGAAACGGAACTGCACCCCCGGATGGCCCAGTGCAGCGAGCTGCTCCGCGAGCATCTCGTGGTTCCGTTGGTTGTCCACCAACGCAAGGTGTTCCTCGGCGAAACCGATCTCGAAAATGCCACTCGAAAACGACACGGCGTGTGCCTGTTGAAAATAGGCCTGCATGAACGGGCTGGCCTTCGCCGCTGCGGCGGCGAGCTGAGACCAGAGCCCCTTCAAATCGACCGGGTCCGCCGACTTGGCCGGGTCCTGGGCCGCCGTGGCCTTCGGGGCCGGCTTGGGCGGAGCGCTTCTCTTAGAGGCCGATCTCGGCGCAGCGGCGGGCGGCGCTTGGGCAAGCGATGCCGGCTCGTCGCCTCGCAGTTTTTGCAATTGGCCCAGCACCTCATCGATGCCAATCGCTGATTTAGCCTGAGCCGCCTTCAGCAGCGACACTTCGATCAGAATCTTCTTTGACGTAGCCAGTCGCAGGCGGCCCTCGCAGTCAGTCAGCACATCCAACACGCGGGCCAAGGCCTGTTCGTCTGCCATCTTGCCCCCAGCCTGCAGGGCGGCCGACTCGGCTTCGCTGACCTCGAGCAGTGAGAGGTCTCCCTTCGAGACGACATAGACAAGTCGGTTGCGGATATGCGTTAGCAAGTCGCCAACCAACCGGCCCAAGTCCCTGCCCTGGTTGGCGAGCGCGTTCAACTCTGTCAGTGTCCCTGTCGAGTCGCCGGTGAGGACCGCCTCGGCGAGCGCGAACAACTGCCCCTGCGCGGTCAGGCCGAACATGGATAGTACGTCCGGCTCGGTGATATTTGTACCACAAAAACTGATGAGCTGGTCGAGCGCCGACTCGGCGTCGCGCATGCAGCCCTCCGCACCTCGTGCAATCGCGAACAGCGCCCCTTCGTCGATCGTCACCTTTTCCTCGCCGCAGATGTACTTGAGATGTTCGGCGATGAGGTCGACCGGGATGCGCCTCAGGTCGTAGCGCTGACAGCGCGACAGTATCGTCGGCAGCACCTTCTCCGGTTCAGTGGTGGCGAACAGGAATTTCACGTGCGCCGGCGGCTCCTCGAGCGTCTTGAGCAGGGCGTTGAACGCCGCCGTGCTGAGCATATGCACCTCGTCGATGATGTAGATTTTGAACTTCGACGAGGCCGGCGCGTAGACGCAGCTTTCGCGTAATTCGCGCACCTGCTCGACGCCGTTGTTGCTGGCACCGTCGATTTCGAGCACATCGATCGAGCGGCCCTCGGCGATCTCGGTGCACTTCGAGTCATCATCGGAGAAGTCCACCTGTGGGCCATCGGTGCAGTTGAGGCACTTGGCAAAAATTCGTGCCAGGGTCGTCTTGCCAGTGCCCCTTGGGCCGCAGAACAGATAGGCGTGCGCGATGCGCTCGGCAGCGATCGCGTTGGCCAGTGTCTGGCTTACATGATCCTGCCCGACGACATCGCTGAAGCGCTGCGGACGGTATTTGCGTGCTATGACCTGATAAGACACCGGCGGGAGCCTAACGCCTCGGCGCGTCCCGGAAAAGCGCAATGCGTCTGTCCAAGCACTCACTCAAATCTTGTATGTCCGCCGCAAATCTGCTCCCTTGGGCAGGCGCGGATTCTGCGCCCACCCAAAAAATGCCACACCACATCGAATCCCGGCTGGCGGTCTGCAGTTGGTCACTGCAACCGGAATCCCCGGAAGCGCTCCTCGAGTACCTCCGCGAGATCGGTATTCCACGCGTCCAACTCGCGCTCGATCCGCTCCGCGAAACTACCGAGACATGGGGCAAAACCGGCGACCTGTTCGCGGCAGAGGGCATCGGGATCGTCTCCGGTATGTTTGGAACCATTGGCGAGGACTACTCGTCACTGGATACCATCAAGGAAACCGGCGGCGTCGTGCCGGACGAACATTGGGAAGCCAACTGGGCCAACATTCAGTCCGTCGCCGGCATCGCCGCCGGTCTGGGGCTGAAGCTGGTCACCTTCCACGCCGGCTTTCTGCCGCACCAGGAAAGCGAACCCGGCTTCGCCAAGCTGCTCGGCCGCATCACACAGATCGCCGACGCGTTTGACGCACACGGCATTGAGCTTGGCTTCGAGACCGGGCAGGAAACTGCCGACACGCTGCGGCTCTTCCTAGAGAAACTCAACCGCCCCAGTGTCGGCGTCAATTTCGATCCCGCGAATATGCTGCTTTACGACAAGGGCGACCCGATCGATGCGCTAGAGACGCTCGCGCCATTCCTCAAGCAGTGCCACATCAAGGACGCCACCAAGGCGACGGAACCCGGTTCGTGGGGAACGGAAGTCACCGTCGGCACCGGCGAGGTCGACTGGCCGGCGTTCTTCGAGACGTTAGCCAAACTCGGGTACGAGGGCGACTGCTGCATCGAGCGCGAAGCCGACGACCAGCGCGTCGCCGACATCCGAACCGCCCGTGAATTCGTCGCCCAGCTTTAACACCATGCCAAACGACAATATCAACATCGGCATCGTCGGGCTTGGCTTCATGGCCGCGATGCATATCCGAGCCTACCGCCAAATCGACGGTGCCAATGTCGCGGCTATCTGCGATCTTGACCCCGAGCGGCTCAAGGGCGACTTCACGGAGATCTCCGGTAACATCGACGCAGACGACCCTATCAAGCTCGATATGTCCGTCGTCAAATCATACCAGGATTTCAACGACCTCCTGGCCGACGACTCGATCGATGCCATCGATATCTGCACCCCAACCCGCACGCACCTGCGCATGGCCAAGCCGGCGCTCGCCTCCGGCAAACATGTCATCTGTGAAAAACCGCTCGCCCGGTCCGTCGCAGAGGCGGAAGAACTCGCAGAGGCAACCGCAGAGGCTAAGGGCCTGTTCATGGTTGCCATGTGCCTGAGGTTTTGGCCACAATGGGCTTGGCTCAAGGAGGCGGTCGACAGCGGCCGCTATGGCAAGGTGCAGGCTGCGCATTTCCAGCGCATCGCCGAGCCACCGGCCTGGGGCCAGGCAATCTACTTCGACGGCGCAACCTCCGGTGGAGCATTGTTCGACCTGCACGTGCACGACACCGACTTTGTGCAGCATGTCTTCGGCCGCCCGAAGTCGGTCTACTCGACCGGCTTCAGCAAAGTCAGCGGTGCCGTTGACCATGTTTTGACGCAGTACGAAGTCGAGTGCGGGGCCAAGGTTAGCGCCGAGGGAAGCTGGGCCATGACTCCCGGTTGGGGTTTCAACATGTCATACCGCGCCATCTTCGAACGAGCCACAGCAGACTACGATATCAGCCGCGCGGACGAGCCGCTGCGACTGTTCGAGGAGCGCAAGGAAAAGCAGGTGATCGAGTGCGACGGCACGGACGGCTATGCCGGTGAACTGACCCACTTCATCCACTGCATCCGCTCAGGCCAGACCCCCAGCGTCTCGGCTGCGGACGGACTCTGCACCGTGGAAATCTGCGCCGCCGAGGAGCAGTCCGTCCAGACCAGTCAAGCCGTAAAACTCGACTAATTAAACCCATCACTGGACTTATTGATTTTGCGTGATAGCCGCAAAATTGACCCTTAAATTGAGTTGAACTGGGAAAAAGCTCCAATTACCTCTTGCCAAGGTCACCTTTTTTAGTATTTTGCCTGCCCTTTTTGATGAAGACAGACATACATCCGGAATATGTGGAATCGACAATTCGTTGCGCCTGCGGCAATGAAATTAAGACCCGTTCCACCAAGCCCACCATGCTCATCGGCATCTGCAACGAGTGCCACCCGTTCTACACCGGCCAGCAGAAATTTGTGGACACAGCAGGTCGCGTGGACAAATTCCAGCAGCGCATGGCCAAGACCAAGGCCGCCCGCGAGGCCGCCAAGACTGCAGCCAACAAAAAGCGTAAAAAGAAGAGCCTTTAGCCTGTTTTCAGCAGTTCGCCCGCGGCAGAGACACGGTTTTCTCCCGCGGGCGTTCGCTGTTTTAGGAGCGTGAATCTGCAACCCCACATTGAGCAGTTCTGCAAGCGCCGAGACGAACTGGAAAGCGCCCTAGGCAGTCCAGATGTGGCCGGCGACAACCGGCACCTCGTCGAGTTGTCCCGTGAATATTCGCGGATGAAAAAACTGGCCGAGTGGGGCGAGCGCTACCTGAAACTCCTAGATGACATCGCCGCCAACCGGGAACTGATCCAGTCCGAGTCGGCGGAATCAGAACTGGCAGGCTTGGCCAAGGAGGAACTGCCCACTCTCGAGACGGAACGGGATCAACTCGAACTCAAGTTGCAATATGGCGTCATCCCGCCCGATCCGACCGACTCACGCGACACGATCATCGAGATTCGCGCCGGTGCCGGCGGCGCGGAGTCTGCCCTGTTCTGCGCCGACCTACACCGCATGTATATCCGCTATGCGGAATCGCAAGGCTGGAAGGTCGAACCAATGGACGCCAGCGCATCCGACCTCGGCGGCTTCAAGGAAGTCGTGTTTGGCATCAAGGGGCAGGATGTGTTCCGAAAACTCAAGTTCGAGAGCGGCGTCCATCGCGTGCAGCGCGTGCCAACCACCGAAACACAGGGCCGTGTACACACTAGCACCGTGACCGTCGCCGTGCTGCCCGAGGCGGAGGAGGTGGAAATCGAAATCAAGCCGGACGACCTGGAAATCAACGTCTGCCGCGCCTCTGGCCCGGGGGGCCAGGGGGTGAACACGACCGACTCCGCGGTGCAGGTCCAGCACAAGCCAAGTGGCATCATCGTCCGCTGCATGGATGGACGTTCGCAGCAAAAAAACAAGGAACAGGCGATGAAGGTCCTCCGCTCCCGCCTGCTCGAGCAAAAGGTATCCGAGGAACACGCCAAGTACGCCGCCGAGCGCAAGTCGCAGATTGGCACCGGTGAACGCAACGAACGCATCCGCACCTACAACTTTTCACAAAACCGCGTGACCGATCACCGCATCGACCTCACACTGCACAGCCTACCGACCTTCATAGAGGGCGAGATCGAGGAAGTCGTTTCTGCCCTGCTCGCCAACGACCTCAAGGAACGACTGGCAGCCCTCGAGTAACCGAACACTTTATGCAACCTGAAGGACTGGTATTTGATTGTGATGGCACGGTCGTCGACACCATGCCGATACACTACGCGGCCTGGTGCTCCACCACGGCCAAGCACGGGCTTGAGTTTCCCGAGGACCGATTTTATGCGCTGGGCGGCGTCTCGCCGTTCAAGGTTCTGCAGATGCTCTCCGAGGAACAAGGCGTTAAAATCGACGCCGAAGCCGTCACCTTCCAGAAGGAAGCCAGATACATGGAGTTGATCACCGACGCCGGCGAAATCCCCGAGGTCATGCAGATCGTACGAGAAAACCACGGCAAACTCCCGATGGCCATCGCCTCCGGCGGCACGCACGAGACAGTCGAGGGCATCCTGCAACACTGCGGCATCCGGCACTATTTCGACGCCATCGTCACCAGTCAGGATGTCGCCAACCCCAAGCCGGCGCCAGACTCATTTCTCGAGGCTGCGCGACGAATCAAGGTTGCACCGGAAAAGTGCCGGGCGTATGAAGACGCGGACATGGGCATCAAGGCGATCATCGCCGCTGGCATGGAGCCGGTCGATGTCCGTGAAATGCTCGCCGCCGCCAACCGCTGACCCCGGGCTTGGGCAAGCGGACGTTGATCCATGAAAGGACTCCCCGGATTTCGCGATTTTTATCCTGAGCCGATGCCCACCCCGGACTCGTGGAGCCTCGACCTCCGCCGCCACATATTCGACACCTGGCGCGGCACTGCCGAGCGGTACGGCTTCCGCGAATACGACGGCCCGCCCATCGAGGAACTCGAGTTGTACACCAAGAAAAGCGGCGACGAGATCGTCGGGCAACTATACAACTTTTCGGACAAGGGCGAACGCGACGTCTCACTCCGCCCGGAGATGACCCCCACCCTCGCCCGGATGGCCGCCGCGCACACGCGCAACTACAAGAAACCAATCAAGTGGTTTTCTATCCCTCAACTGTTCCGCTATGAGCGCCAGCAGAAGGGGCGTCTCCGCGAGCACTTTCAGTTCAATGCTGACATCCTCGGCGAAGAAAACCTGGCCGCTGACGCCGAACTGATCGCGTTGCTGATCGATACGCTCCGTGATCTCAAACTCATGAGCGACGACTTCATCATCCGCCTCAGCAGCCGACGCGCCTGGCAGGAGTTTTTTGAGAACGGCGGCGGCAAGAAAGATGATGCCTACGAATTCTATCAGATTGTCGACAAACTGGAGCGTGAAGAACCGGCCGTCTCCGGCAAGAAACTGGCCAAACTTGGCTTCTCCAGGGAGCAGGTGAACGACTTCATCGAGGGCGGCCAACCAACCGATGAACTTTCCGCCATCATCGGGAATATCGAGGCGCGGGGCCTGGGCGACTTCATCAAAGTCGACTACCGCATTATCCGTGGCCTGGCCTACTACACTGGCCCGGTTTACGAGGCGTTCGACAAACGCGGCAAATTCCGGGCGATCGCCGGCGGTGGCCGCTACGATCACCTCGTCAAACTGATCTCCGGTGGCAAAACCGACCTGCCCGCGCTTGGCTTCGGCATGGGCGACGTCGTACTGGCCGAGTTGCTCAAGGATCGTGACCTCATCCCTCCGCTTGGCCAAACGCTCGATGCCTTTGTGCAGATCACCGACGAATCCCTCCGTAAGGCCTCGCTTGGCCTCGTGCAACAACTCCGCCAAGCCGGCTTGCTCACCGAGTATCCCCTCCTCAAAGCGAGGCCGGACAAACAATTCAAGCGCGCCCTCGAACTGGAAACCACCTGGCTCATCACCCTCCAAAACCTCAACCAAACAACCATAAAAAATCTCGAAACCCGCGTGGAAATGACTGTACCGTTGATTGAGGTTGTTACTTCATTACAGGGCTAATTCCTGCCAATTTATACTCTGGACATATGCGGAGGGAAGGACATCATCATTCGCACGAAGCAGAACGCCGATGATTGCCAGGGAAATATTGAAAAATCGCCAAGGGATCGTCCGATCCGTTGCGCCGGGTGCCACGGTGTTCGAGGCTGTCAAGGCGATGGACAAATTCAAGGTGGGCGCACTAATGGTGATCGATAAGGAAAAGTTGCTAGGCATCATCTCCGAGCGGGACTACACGCGTAAAGTGATGCTGAAGGATCGCTCCTCAAAGTCGACCAAGGTCTCGGAAATCATGAATTGCAAGGTGATCCAGGTGGATCCGGAGGCCAATATCGAGAAGTGCTTGGATATCATGGGCAAGAACCGGATTCGCCACCTGCCGGTGGTTGAGAATGGAAAAGTGCTCGGCGTCATTTCCTCCACCGACCTGTTGGTGCTGACGGTGTCGCAAAAGGATCACATCATCGAGCAACTCGAGCGCTATATCGCACCTGGATTTTAGTGCCCGCTCGACCGGGCGTTATTCGGCCCGCTTGGCCTTGGACGGCTTGGCCGATTTTTTCCCTTGCTTGGCCATCGGCTCGAACGGCGCAGTGAACGCCTCACCGAAATCGTACCCCCCCGCAAAATCGTCCCGAGTGTCGTTCTCCGTCTTAGCCAAGAGATTGTTCTCGACGAGGTTAAAGACGATCTCACCGAAGTCCTCAGTGGATCGGATACCCCATTCATCAAGCAGAAGCTTGGCCATCGGCCCGTAGGTCTCAAGCGCGTATTGCCGCATGCCGTCGGTCAACTCCCGACCGGTGACGTGCCGCGGCTCATTCGTGCCGGACATTCTGGCCATCTTGTGCTGTGTGTAATCAAGCCCCTCGCGGACAAATTGGTACGCCTCTCGCGGATACCGATTGTCCTTCGCCAAGATGGCCTCCAGCACTTCATTGTAGTCGAACTGTTGCATCAGTTTTCAGTCTGTCCGGCCGGGGGTGTGCTGGGGATCAAGATACATGATTTCACACCCCACCCGACAAGCAGGAGCAGTGCCACCGTGCAAAGCATATTCCGCTCCTTCGGCGTAAAATGATTCCGGGCAATCTCGGTGGGCGAGAACCTCACACGGCGACAATGTTCACCAGTTTGCCAGGTATGACGATTACTTTTTTTACCTTTCTGCCTTCGGTATGGCGGAGGACATTTTCGCACTCCCGGGCGATCCTCTCAATCTCGGCCTTGTCCATCCCCGCTGGGATCTGAATGCGGTCGCGAAGCTTGCCGTTAACCTGCACAGCCATCTCGTTGATGGACTCGACGAGGTGCGCCTCGTCGTAGCTTGGCCAAGGTTGATAGGCCAGAGTTGAGCCGCCCCCGTTGGCCTTGGCATACAGTTCCTCGGCAATGTGAGGGGCGAACGGCGAGAGTAGCAGCAGAAAATCGTTCATTACGACCAACGGCCGGATGTTCCAGTTGGAGGCCTCGTTGGTAAACACCATCAGCGCGGAGATGGCGGTGTTGAAGCGGAGGTGCTCCAGGTCATCGGTCACCTTCTTGATGCAGGTGTGCAGCACCTTGAGCTGCCGTGACGTAGCCTTCGCCTGCCCCACGGCTTCGTCCAGTTTCAATCGCGAGAGCAGATCCAACCCGGCGTCCGGGTTCGCCGTCAGTTGCTGCTCGAACTCCTTTTCGCTCTGCTCGTCGATGAACATGCGCCATACGCGACCGAGGAACCGGTAGACACCCTCGACGCCCTTGGTGTTCCATGGCTTCACCATCTCGAGCGGCCCCATGAACATCTCGTACAGGCGGAAGGCGTCCGAGCCAAACTCATCGAGAATGTCGTCCGGGTTGACGACGTTGCCCCGTGACTTCGACATCTTCTGGCCGTCCTCGCCGAGAATCAGTCCCTGGTTGACCAGTTTGTAAAACGGTTCCGACGTGGTAACGTAGCCTAGGTCAAACAACACCTTGTGCCAGAACCGCGAGTAGAGCAGATGCAACACGGCATGTTCCGTCCCGCCAACGTAAAGATCCACCCCCGGGGTGACACCTTCACCGGATGTCCCCATCCAGTAACGCTCAGGCGACTCGCCGATGAATCGCTTGCCGTTGCTGGCGTCCAGGTAGCGTAGGTAATACCAGCAACTGCCGGCCCATTGCGGCATGGTGTTTGTCTCCCGCTTGAGACCGTCGCCGGCCTGACACCAATCGCCGGCTCGCGCCAGCGGTGGCTCGCCGGTGCCAGTTGGCTTAAAGTCGGTCAAGTCCGGGGGCGTGAGCGGCAGGTCACCTTCGCCCAGGGCAAGGTGTCCACCGTCATCCCAGACGATCGGGAACGGTTCGCCCCAGTAGCGTTGCCGGCTGAAGAGCCAATCGCGCAGCTTATAATTGACCCTCCCTCGGCCAAGCGCCTTTTCCTCAAGCCAAGCAGTGATGTTGCGCTTGGCCTCGGGCGTTGGCAGACCATCGAGAAAACCGGAGTTCACGGCCGTGCCATCACCGGTGAAGCCAAGCGACTCTTCACCTTCCGGGGCCTTCACCACCACCTCGATCGAAAGTTTAAATTTCTGCGCAAACTCCAGGTCGCGCGTGTCGTGAGCCGGCACCGCCATGATCGCCCCCGTGCCGTAGCCGGAAAGCACGTAGTCAGCCGTCCAGATCGGCAACGGCCGACCGTTGGCTGGGTTAACCGCGAACGCGCCGGTGAACACGCCGCTTTTCTCCTTGGCCAAGTCGGTGCGCTCAAGATCACTCTTCCGGGCCGCCTCAGCCTGGTACGCCTCGACAGCGGCCCGATGTTCATCGGTGACAATCTGCCCGAGCAAATCGCTCTCTGGCGAGAGCACCATGTACGTCGCACCGAACAGCGTGTCCGGCCGTGTAGTGAATACGGGGATTTTGATGCCGGAGCCGTCAACGCGGAACACCGCCTCCGCCCCATCGGAGCGGCCGATCCAGTTACGCTGCATTTCCTTGAGCGAGTCGCTCCAGTCGATTCCGCCGAGGTCGTCCAGCAACCGCTGTGCAAAAGCGGTGATTCTGAGCATCCATTGGCGCATCGGCTTACGCTCCACTGAGAATCCACCGACCTCGCTGACACCGTCCTTGACCTCTTCGTTAGCCAGCACAGTGCCCAGTTCAGGGCACCAGTTTACAGGCGCCTCGCTCACATAGGCCAGTCGATGGCTGTTGCACCAGGCGCGGCGCTGCTCGTCGGTCGTCGCATCCGGCGGAAAAGCCAGCGTGTCGATCGACTCCGCCTTGTTTGTTGCGGGGTTGAACCACGAGTTGTAAAGCTGCAGGAAAACCCACTGCGTCCACCGGTAGTAAGCAGGGTCGGTGGTGTTGATTTCGCGGCTCCAGTCGTAGCTGAAGCCCAGTGACTGAATCTGGCGCTTAAAGTTGGCAACGTTGGCCTCGGTGGTAATGCGCGGATGCTGACCGGTTTTGATGGCGTACTGCTCTGCAGGCAGACCAAACGCATCCCAGCCGATCGGGTGCAGCACATTGAAACCGAGCATGCGCTTGTAGCGGGCGAGGATGTCGGTGGCGGTGTAGCCCTCAGGGTGTCCAACATGCAGCCCTGCGCCGGACGGATACGGGAACATGTCGAGGATATAATATTTCGGAATATCACCGGGGTTCGCGTCCAGATGACGCTCATGGAACGGATGATCAGCGGGGACGCTCTCGCCGGGGTTCCACGCTCGGAACGTCTCGCGATCATGCCAATACGCCTGCCACTTAGGTTCGAAAATTTGGAACGGATATTGTCTACGCATGGTTGCGGATAAACTGCCTCAGTCGGATTGCCGCTTGGCCAAGCGCTTGGCTTACACCTCCAAGTGATCGTCCGTCACCGCGCCAAGCGAAGCCGAGGTCACGGCGCTGGCGTACTTCGCCAGCACGCCCTTCGTGTAACGCGGCCTTGGTTTGCGCCATGCCTTTCGGCGCTTGGCCAACTCCTTCGCCGACACGTTGAGAACGAGTTGACGTAGCTCGGCATCGATGGTGATCGAGTCACCGCGCTTCACCAGAGCCAACGCGCCGCCCGAATACGCCTCCGGCGTGATGTGTCCCACGACGAAACCGTGTGTCCCTCCGGAGAATCGGCCGTCGGTGACCAGCGCCACGTCGTTTCCCAAGCCAGCGCCCATGATGGCCGCGGTCGGGCCGAGCATCTCGCGCATGCCGGGGCCACCTTTCGGTCCCTCGTAACGGATGACTATCACGTCGCCCTTTTTAATTCTGCCTTCGAGGATCGACTTCATCGCCTTCTCCTCGGAATCGAACGGTTTAGCCGTGCCGGTAAAGCTCATGCCCTCCTTCCCGGTGATCTTGGCCACACCGCCCCCCGGCGCAAGGTTGCCGTACATCACCACGAGGTGGCTATCCTTCTTGATTGGCCGACTCATCGGCTGGACGATTTTCTGTCCCTTGCGGTACAGCTTCGCCTTGGCCAGGTTCTGCGCCATCGTCCTGCCGGTTACCGTAAGGCAATCGCCATGCAACAACCCGGCGCGCAGGAGCGTTTTCATCATCGGTTGGATGCCGCCGATAGCGACCAACTCGCTCATCAAGTATTTGCCGCTCGGCTTGAGGTCGGCCAGTACCGGTACCTTTTTGCCAATGCGCGTGAAGTCGTCGATATTCAAGTTGACGCCGGCCGCGTGCGCCATTGCCAATAGATGCAACACGGCATTCGTCGAACCGCCGAGCGCGATAACCACTGTGATGGCATTCTCGAATGCCTTCTTTGTCATGATGTCGCGCGGCTTGATGCCGAGCTTGAGCAAGTTCAAAACCGAGGCGCCGGCCTCACGGCAATCTTTCTTCTTGGCCGAACTGATCGCCGCCTGCGCGCTACTGCCCGGCAAACTCATTCCCATCGCCTCAATCGCGCTGGCCATAGTGTTGGCCGTGTACATCCCACCGCATGAGCCAGGCCCTGGAATTGCACAGGCGGTGATCTGCTCAAGGCCCTTGTCGGACAAGTTGGCATTGGCGTGTGCACCAACCGCCTCGAAAACGGAGACGATGTCGAGTTTTCTCGAGTCGCCCATGATGCAACCCGGCAAAATCGTGCCGCCATAAACGAAGACCGCCGGGCGGTTCATCCGTGCGATGGCAATCATGCAGCCCGGCATGTTCTTGTCGCACCCACCGATGGCAACGAAGCCGTCCATGCACTCGCATCCAACGACCGTCTCAATCGAGTCAGCGATGACCTCGCGCGACACCAGTGAATACTTCATCCCCTCCGTGCCCATCGAGATGCCGTCGGAAATCGTGATCGTATTGAACACAATTGCCTTGCCCCCGGCCTTGTTTGTTCCGGCCTCGGCCAGGCGTGCCAACTCGTCGATATGCATGTTGCACGGCGTGACGTTGCTCCATGTGGAGGCGACGCCGATGATCGGCTTACCAAAGTCGGCCGTCTTGAAGCCGGTCGGGTAGAGCATCGCCCGGCTCGGGGCGCGATCCGGACCATCCAGCATGACCGCGGAGTGCGGCCGCGTGTTGGGTCGTTGTTGTTTGTTGTTGAATTTCTTCCTCATCGCAAATCGACGACCGCGCAGTCTCGACAAATTACCCTCCGAAAACAAGCCAACAGACTCAAATCAATATTTGACAATACCGGGGCGGCTGCCATCATTGCCGCGCATGAAACTCACATCAACGCTTATTCTCTCCATCGGCTTGACTGGCGCAGTTTGTGCCGAGAAATCAACCCTCGATATCCCGCTCAAGGACATTGACGGCATGAAAACCAGCCTCGGCGCGCACAAGGGCAAAGTGATGCTGGTCGTCAATGTCGCCAGCAAGTGCGGACTAACCAATCAATACACGCAGCTTCAGGCCGTACACTCGAAGTACGCCAAGAAGGGCTTCACCGTGCTGGGCTTCCCCTGCAACCAGTTTGGCAAGCAGGAACCGGGCAGCCCGCTGGAAATCAAGAAGTTTTGCAGCGACAACTACTCAGTCACCTTCCCGCTTCACTCGAAGATCGAGGTGAACGGCGACAATGCTCACCCGCTCTACAAGCGGCTCAAGAAGGAGTCAGGCGGCTCGGACAAGATACGCTGGAACTTTGAGAAATTCCTGGTCGACGGGACAGGCAAGGTGATCAAGCGCTTCTCGCCGGGGACCAAGCCGGATGCCCCGGAAGTAATCGCCGCCATCGAGACCGCGCTGAAGAAATAGCGCTCTTGGCCAAGCGCATCACCGGCCGGCCCTAAGGCAACTTGAGCCAGACAGTATTGGCTAAAATCAGCTCGAGTAGCAGCAGTGACAGACCGACGATGACAAGGAACGGGAACCACTCGTCGTAGTTGAAGTATCGCTCCACCTCCACCTCGGTTTTTTCCATCTCGTCGATCTTGTCGTAAATCTCTCGCAATTTTCTTTGGCTGTCAGCTCGGAAGTATTGCCCACCCGTTTGGTCAGCGATTTTTCTTAGTGTATCCTCATCAATGTTCACCTCGACGTTGCGGTAGCGCTTCCGACCGAACACGTCGGTGTACGGCATCGGTGCCACACCGCGGGTACCGACGCCGATGGTGTAGACCTTCACTCCCAGCAACTCGGCCGCCTCGGCAGCAGTCAACGGCGCAACGGTACCGGAGTTGTTCTGGCCGTCGGTCATAAGAATAATGATGCGGCTCTCCGATTCGAGTTCGCGCAGGCGGTTCAGCCCGGCGCTGATCGCCGAACCGATCGCAGTGCCGTCCTCGATCGACTGACTCCCGGCCTCAATCCGGTCGAGATTGGCGATGAGGAAGTCGTGGTCTAGCGTCAGCGGCGCAGCGATGTACGCCCTCCCAGCAAAGGCCACCAAGCCAATACGATCCGCCGGCCGGTCATCGACAAACCCCTTCAGCACCGCCTTGGCTACCTCGGCGCGATTGGCCCGTTTTCCCTTCAACTGAAAATCCTCGGCCAGCATGCTGCCGGACAAGTCAAACGCCACGGCGATGTCGATACCGCTGGCCCGAATTTTCTCTGTGCCTTCACCCCATTGCGGCCGGGCCATGGCAAGCACCAGCAGCAGCAGCGCCGTCCAGCGCAGGAAGCCAAGCAGCGCCCCTGACTTCGGCTTGACCAAGCCCATGATCCCGCGCATAAGCTGCACGGAGGAAAACATCAGCGCCGGCCGGCCACCCAACCAGCGCCGCCGCGCCCACGCCACCAGCGGCAGGACCAACAGCAGGAGCAGCCACCACGGGTTGTCGATTCTAAGGTCACCGATGTTCATGGCTCAGCCTCCGTCTCCTCGCGCAGGCTGGGCTGCGTCTCGCCAACAAGCCGACTTGCGGCCTCATGCAGCCCGCGCAACTCCTGCTCAGGCGGTTCCTCCTTGGCGAATTTCACCATGTCGCACGCGCCGAGGAAGTCGGCTAGCAGTTGCTTGTGCCCCTCCGCCAAGCGGCTGCTCGACTGCAATTCAAATAAAAACTCCTCGGTCGTCCGATCCGGCGCGTGCAGGTCAAATCTTTGCTCAAGGTAATCCCGGATTATGAGCGACACCTCGACACAGAACCGGTCGGCTTCGTGAATCAGGCCAAGCGCGCGCTGCAGTCGATCCCACGCTACAACGTGCGGAGGCGGGGGGGGGGGCGGCGCCAGTTCCACGCTCCGCCTGGCCAAGTAACGGCGTATGAACCAAACGATGACCCCGGCCACCACCAACGCCGCCACTGTGGCCAGCAGCCACCCAACCCATTCGTGGCCGGTGGGGATGTCGACCAACTCCTTGAGCCCCCGGATATCCGGGATTTCCCCTTGTCTGACTGCGTTGGTGGCATCGGCGGGATCGGGCAAAACCAGCGCCGCAGAATTGGTGTTCATGAGCGTCGGCATCAAGCAGCGAGGTGCCGGCGTTTCAGGCGCATCTCAAAAAAACGCTCGAGCGCAGTGATGTACGACTCGTCGGTACGGATCTGGATCGAGTCGATGCCGGAGGTGCGGAACAGCCGGACCAACTCCTCCTGCGCATCGACCTGGCGCTGGGTGTAAGCTTTGCGGCGGCGATCGTCACCGGTGTTGATTTCAACCGCCTGCCCCGTCTCGGCGTCCTGCAACACCACCCAGCCGACGTCCGGCAGTTCAAGCTCGCGCGGGTCGGTGACCTGTACCGCCACCACGTCGTGCCGGCGGTTAGCCTGCCGCAACGCCGTGGTGGATGTCTGCTCCAATGTCTCCGTCAATACAGCCCGCCGACGCAGGTGCGCGTCCACCGAGCGCCGGCTAGGGTTTGTCTGCCCCAGAAAATCGGATACACAGACGGTGATCGCCTTTCGTGGCACCACGCGACCAAGGAACTCCAGCGCACCATTCAGGTCGGTGCCCCGTTGTTCCGGCTCGTAAAACAAAATCTCGCGGATGACCCGCAGGACGTGGAAGCGGCCCTTGCGCGGCGGCACGTATTTCTCCACCTGGTCGGTGAACAGAATCAGGCCGACCTTGTCGTTGTTGCGGATGGCGGAAAAGGCCAGCACCGAGGCCAACTCGGCGGCGATCTCGCGTTTGGTCTGCTCCACCGAACCGAAGAAGCCGGAGCCGCTCAAATCCACTAGCAGCATCAGCGTCAGTTCGCGCTCCTCCGAGTACACCTTGACGAACGGCTGGTTCATCCGGGCGGTGACATTCCAGTCTATCGATCGAATCTCGTCGCCGGGCGTGTACTCGCGCACCTCCTCGAAGTGCAGACCCTGCCCCTTGAACGCACTGTGGTACTGCCCGGCCAGCGTCTCGGTGACAAGTCGCTTGGTGCGGATCTCGATCTGGCGGATTTTCTTGAGAATCTCCCTTGGGATCATAACGGCGCAACGGCAGCGGGCAGCCTACCTGATTCCCCCGCCGGTGTGGAGTCCGCGCTTGGCCCGGCGCACCAACGGCACGGCAATAGCCACGAGTAAACAGCCCCAACCAAAGTGGTCGCCGTGCCGGTTGTACGCTGTTTGACCAAGCGCTTGGCCAAGCGGCACCTCGAACGAGACAAACCCAGCCCCGTAAATATCGCCGTTCTCCTGCCCAAAATATTGCCGCACCCGGCCCAGCGGATCGATCCAGCAGGTCAATCCGTTGTTGGAACAGCGCACCAGCGGCACGGCGTTCTCCACTGCCCGAAACACGGCGTTGGCTGCGTGCTGCCACTGCTCTGGCCCGGCGCCAAACCAGCCGTCGTTGGTCAGGTTCACAAGCAGCGCTGTCTCCGGTGACACGTGCTCGCGGCCGCCGTGCGGAAAAGCGTCCTCGAAACAGATCAACGGCGCAAGCGTCTGCGCGCTGCCCGGCAACGCGAACTGCACAGGCTCCGTCCCGGCGGTGAAACTGCCGCCGATCGGAGAGAGGTATTTCATGAACGGTAGCACCTTCTCGAGCGGGATGTACTCGCCGAACATCACGAGCCGCCGTTTGCGGTAGCTAGGCAAATGCGGACCATCCTGCGTCAGCAATACCGCGCTGTTATAAAACCGCACTTCATCCGCGACCCGCTCGACGTCATCCGCGCCGAAGAGTAGCGGCACGCCGCTCGACTTGACCATATCGAACACCTCCGGCCACCGCTCCGCCGAGATTGGAGCGCAGGCTTCCGGCCAAAGCAGCAGGTCCGGCTTGGTCGCCAGCGCGAGCCGCGACAACTCAAGGACCTTGCCCAGACGCTCGTCATCGGAGCCTCTTTCCCAAATCAACTGCTGCGGGATGCTTGGCTGCACCAGCGCGGCGGTCAGCCTGTTTGCTGATACCGGCAAACTGGCGACACGAAAAACGCCCCAGCTACAAACCAATCCCAGCGCCAGCAACGGCAGTGTCAAGTCAGCCGACCACGACCACGGATTGGCCGGAGCATGGCGAATTTGCAACACGGCGAACAACAGGCTCACAGACACCCATACCACCAAGAACGACACGCCGTACACGCCGGTGATCGACGCGATCTGGATCAACGGCAGATTTTCAAACTGACTGACCCCTAGAAAGTTCCACGGATACCCGCCAAGCAGCCGCGCCTGCACCATCTCCAGTCCAACCCAAACAGCAGCGGCAAACAACCCAAAGCCGAACCGCCGAAACCACGGCCACTCCAGCTTGACCAAGCCGTCCCGCAGCCAGCCGCCGCAGGCCCAAACCCAAGTTGCCGGATACAGCGCCGAGTAAAAACTGAGCGCCAGCCATCCGCTGATTGCCCCCACAGTGTGCGGCATGTTCAGCAAGAATCGCAGCGAAACCAACCGAAAGACCAGCGCCGCTACGAAACCCAAGCCGAACAACCTCCAGTGCCGCTCCCCAGCCACAACCGCCAACCAAACTCCCGGCACCAGCCAAGAGAGGCCAAACCAGCGCGGCTCGGGAAAAGCCAGCCCCAAGGCCAATCCGACCAGCGCCACCAACAACCAACGTGCTTGGCCAAGTTTTTTCGCCCCGATCAACGGCGAGAGATTGCACGACCAGAAAAGGTGAGTCGAGCGCCCGGCTTTTAGCTTGCGAATCGCTCCTCCCTGCGATCAAAGTCTGCGTCACGATGCCTAGCAAAATAACTCACCTAAAATGGATCGCAGCCGCCCTGCTATTGGCTGCGGCTGTAAGCCCCACGATTGCTGAAAAAATCAGCGTACTTTTCGTCGACGGTCAGAACAACCACAACTGGAAGGCCATGACACCGTACATGAAGGTGCAGATGGAAAAGACCGGATTGTTCCGGGTGGAAGTGGTCACCTCGCCGCCACGCGCCCCCCGCCCGCCGCGCAACCTGAGCGAGAGCCAAAAGACCAAGGCAGCCGAGGCCGCCAAGAAAATCCGCGAGGAGTTTCAGGCCAAGTGGGACTCCTTCCGGCCGAGTTTCGATAAGTATGATGTCGTCATCAGCAACTACAACGGCGAGGATTGGCCCAAGCCGGTGCAGCGCGCATTCGAGCAATACATGAGCAACGGCGGACGCTTCATTCCAGTCCATGCCGCCAACAATTCATTCCCGAACTGGCCCGAGTACAACCGTATGATCGGTCTCGGCGGCTGGGGCGGCCGAACCGAGAAACACGGGCCGTACGTCTACTACAACGACCAGGGAGACCTCATCCGCAACACACAGCCCGGCCGTGGCGGCAGCCACGGCCCGCAGCACGCCTTCAAGATCGTCATCCGCGACGACTCCCACCCGGTCACCCACGGTATGCCGTCCGAGTGGATGCATGCGCAGGACGAACTGTACGACTCCCTCCGCGGACCCGCCGAAAAGATGAACATCCTCGCCACCGCATACAGCGCCAAGAGCAAACGACACGAGCCGATGATGATGACCATCCGTTACGGCAAGGGCGTCATTTTTCACACGCCGATGGGCCACGAGAACGGCAAGTCACTCCAATGCGTCGGGTTCATCACCACGATAAACCGCGCAGCTGAATGGCTCGCCACCGGCAAGGTCACGCAGGCGTTGAACAATAAATTCCCGACGGCCGATCACGTTTCACTATCCGACTGACATTGACTTTCCCATGAGCGAAAATACAACTCCAACTGCAACCATCGAAACCAGCAAGGGCAGCATGATCCTCGAGCTTTGGCCCGATGTCGCTCCCGACACGGTGGCCAACTTCGCAAGGCTCGCCAACGACGGCTTTTACGACGGCACCTGCTTTCACCGGATCATGGCTGGATTCATGATCCAGGGCGGCGACCCGCAAACCAAAGACGAGTCTCTCGAGAACCTGTGGGGCACCGGCGGCCCCGGCCACACGATCAAGGCCGAGTTCAACGACCGGCCGCATGTGCGCGGCGTCATCTCGATGGCCCGCTCAAACGATCCCGACTCCGCCGGGAGCCAGTTTTTTGTCTGCCTTGGCGATGCCGACTTCCTCGACGGCAAGTACACCGCCTTTGGCCAACTGAGCGCAGGCGACGAAACGTTGGGCGACATCGGCGACACGCCGGTCGGGCCAAGTGGCAGCGGAGAAAACAGCAAGCCGCGGGAACGCGTCGAGGTCACCCGTATCCGCGTGGCCTAACCTTGCCCGAACGCCGCCGCGCTGCGTGAGCCAACCCGATGACAATGCCAACTTGCCCAAGGAGCGCAATATCTTACGCCATGAAGCCATGACGCACCTGCTCCACCTCATGCGGCATGGCTGGGCTGCCAAAGAACAAACCAATGCCCATTGACAACCCGGAACTGACCCCTTGGCCGCTGAAGCAGAGCCGCTGCGCCGGCGACTACCAGATTTTCAAAGTTCGCGCCGACCGGCGCACCTCGCCTCGCACCGGCGATGAGCACGAGTTCTTTGTTATCGAGTCGGTCGACTGGTGCAACGTCGTCGCCCTTACGTCAAACAATGATCTTGTGATGATCGAGCAATACCGCCAAGGAACCAACCTGATCGAACTGGAACTGCCCGGCGGCATGATCGATCCCGGTGAGGAACCTCTGGAAACGGCAGCACGCGAGTTACGGGAGGAAACCGGCTACGCCGGCGACACGCCGGAAACCGTCGGCTACGTGTATGCTAACCCGGCAATCATGAACAACAAAGTGCACACCACGGTCATCCGCAACGCCGTCTGCCAGCACGACACCGAGCTCGATGCCGGAGAAGATTTGATCACCCGACTCGTGCCACTCGCGGACATTCCCAAGTTGATCAGCGACGGAACGATCAGCCACTCGCTGATGGTCGCCGCGCTTTGTCGGTTCCATATCGCGGAAAACGACAGCTAGCCGCGAATCTTACTTTTCTTCTGGTCGAGTTCCTCCTCGAGTACTTTGCGCTCGCTGGCCAACTGCTTGTTTAGTTGTTCAACCTGCTCAAACTCACCAGCCGCTTCCGCTTTGGCGATCTCGCCATTGATAAACACTTCCCGGTCGGCAATCTTCGCCTCGTATACCTTGCCAAGCTCGGCCAACTTGACCTTCTGCTCGTCGGTTAACTCCTGCGTTGGTGACTCCTTCTCCAACCGTTCCATCGCCAATTCAAATGCTGATTTCATTGTAAAATTATTTGGGGAAACGAACAAACATATTGCCGTCCTCCACTTTGGTCTCAAAACAATCAACCTTGGCGTTCGGGTT
The DNA here is from genome assembly GCA_030749225.1 of Verrucomicrobiota bacterium. Lineage (GTDB taxonomy): Bacteria > Verrucomicrobiota > Verrucomicrobiia > Limisphaerales > UBA1096 > UBA1096. The sequence goes on along the minus strand of JASMKO010000007.1, from coordinate 768 downwards.
TGTCTCGCATTGACCGGTGCGCAGGTCAAACGGCCAGCCGTGCAACGGGCAATACACCTTGCCGTTCTCGACAATGCCATCGCCCAATGGCCCGCCGACGTGCGGGCAGATGCCGTCGATCGCGCACACCGCGTTTCCGAGCTTGAATAGGCCCACCTCGCGGTCGCCGATCGTGCGCTGGATGCCGCCGCCTTTCCGCAGTTCGTCGCACCGCGCGACGCGCACAAACCGTTCACTCATCAGACGCGGTCTCCGTTTGGCCCTTGTTGCGATTCTTCCGCCACGGCATGTCGGGGAACTTGCCCGGCAGCTTGAACGACTCCGCCTTCGGCTGGGCCATTTGCAAGCCCCCTTCCGGGTTCGTCGTAGTCGTTGCCCCAGACTGTTTCCACGAGGCAATCTTCGACTGAAGTCCGTGATGCTCAGCTGCCTCCTTATTACCGATTTTCACGTAAAACAGCGAGAGATTCGTGTGAACCAACTGATCATTGGGTCGCTGTATCTCTGCCTTGAGGCCTTCCTCGATTGCCCGCTCGTACTGCTCCAGCCTGCACAACGCCAAACTGAGCGACATCCGGGCGTCAAAGTGGTTTTCGTCCGCCTCAAGGATCGCCTCGAATCCGTCGACCGCCTGGCTGTAGTCGCCCTGGCTGAAGGCGAACGTGGCGTCGTCAAATTGTTCCTGCAACTCATCCATCGAATGCAAGCGCTTGGCCAAAGTAACGGCGGAGGCAGCACTCGACAAGCGCTTGACCAAGCGAAAACAAA
>JASMKO010000006.1 GCA_030749225.1 Verrucomicrobiota bacterium | reverse complement strand
TGATCGTGCGCGAGGCGGTTGGCCTCGTTGGCGCCACCACCGGCTCGGTCGTGCTCATCAACCCCACCGACAGCTTGCTCGAGATTCAGGCCGCGCACGGTCTGCCGGACGGCTCCTCGCAGCTCAAGCTGCGCGTCGGCGAAGGCATCACAGGCTGGGTGGCCCAACAGGGCAAACCGGCCCTCGTGCCGGATGTGCTAGGGGACACGCGCTATGTCCAGATTCACGATCATACCCGCTCCGAGCTGGCCGTGCCCCTGGAAGTCAGCGGCTCCATTCGCGGCGTGATCAACGTCGACTCCGACCAGTTCAACGCCTTTTCCGAGACCGACCAAGCGTTGCTGACCGAGCTGGCCAGTCAGGCCGCCACCGTCATTCACAACGCCTTCCTGTATGAGCGTTCGCGCATGCGGGCCAACCTGTTCGAGTCGTTGATAGCCGTCGGCCAGGCGATCAACTCCGCCGTGGACCTCGACGACGCGCTTGCCGCCATCACCCGCGAGGCATGCAGCCTGATGAACGCCCGAACCACCGCCCTGCAACTCCTCGGGGAGAGCGGCGACCGCTTGGCCCTTGTCGCCTCGCACGGTGCGGGGGAATCTTACCTCAACAAGCCGGACGTCGTCGTGTCCGACAGCTTCCTCGGCTCGGTGGTGCACCGCATAAAGCCGTTGCAGATCGAGAACATACAGACTTCAAACGCTTACCAGCAGCAGAACATGGCTCGCGAGGAGGGACTCGTCGCCCTGTTGAGCGTGCCTCTCGTTTTCGGGGGAGACACCATCGGCACGCTGAACATTTACAAGGCCGAGGCGTACATCTTCTCCAATGACGAAATTCAAATCGCCATGGCATTGGCCGAGCTGTCCGCTATCGCCATCGAGAAGACACGTCTCCTCGAACGCATCGTCGAGTCAGAGGAGCTGCTGCGGCAGAATGAAAAACTTTCCGCGCTTGGCCTGCTGGCCGGCGAGGTGGCCCACGAGATCCGCAATCCGCTGACCGTCCTAAAGATGCTGTACCACTCGCTTGGCCTGGAGTTCTCGGCGGACGATCCGCGCACCGAGGACGTACGGATCATGGGTGAAAAAATGGATCACTTGAACTCCATCGTCGAGCAGGTGCTTACCTTCGCCCGCAACGCGGAGCCACAACTCCAGTCCACGGACATCAACAATCTCATCGATGACCTGTGCCTCCTCGTTCGCCGCAAAAGCGCCCAGCAAAATGTCGAGCTTGAAACGCGCCTAGCCAAGCGCCTGCCAAGCGTGAAAGCCGACGGGCCGCAACTAAGCCAGGTGTTCCTGAACCTCACACTAAACGCGCTCGAGGCCATGCCGGACGGCGGACAGTTGGCTATCGAGACACGGGCGATTCATCTCCCGAAAACCTCAGCAACCCCGACCCATGTACGCATTGAGTTCTCGGACACCGGCTGCGGTATGGACGCGGAATCACGGAAACGCGCGTTCACCTCCCTCCTCCACACCAGCAAACCAGGCGGCACCGGCCTCGGCCTGGCTATCGTCGGGCGGATCGTCGAGTCGCACGGGGGGCGGATCAAGATCAAGCCAAGCGACGGCGGCACCACCTTAAGCATACTGCTGCCGACAGCCGGTTAGCCGGTTAGCCGCGGGCTTCGCGCCTGCGATCGGCCAATCGCTTGACCTAAGCGAAACGTGTTTTGCCCGGAATCGGGATGGCGTAACGGCCGTCTTCATCCGGCAGGGTCGGCGGGGCCGCCTCCCAGCCGAGTACCTCCGGCATGGTGTTCTCGTTGGAGTTAAGCGCCTCGTCAGCAGTGATCATTTTACCGGAATAGGTAGCCATCCGGCCCATCACGGCGGTCAGCGTGCTGTGCGCCCCATAAAACGCCTCATTATACGGCTTGTCGTTCCGGATGGCGTCGAACAAGTCGTCATGCTCCTGCTGGTACGGGTTCTTGCCGCCACCCGGGAAACGCCAAGTTTGTTTGCCTTCATTGCTAAACAACGCATGTGGGCCGCTCACAGCCGCTCGGCCCTTAGTGCCCTGCACATGCTCGGAGACGCTATTCCAACAGCCGCGGATATGGCGACACTGGCTGAACATATAACTGCCGTCCGGGTATTTGTACTCGACGGCATGGTGGTCGAAAATCTCACCATGGTCGATACCGTTGCGAACCTCGCGGCCTCCCAGCCCCTGGCAGCTTTGCGGATGCGTGCCCTTGACCCAGTTGATGACATCGAGGTTATGGATGTGCTGCTCGTCGATATGGTCGCCGCACAGCCAGACGAAGTAGTACCAGTTGCGCATCTGGTACTCCATCTCGGTGAGCTTGCGGCCGGCTCTCTGCTCGAAGCTCTTACGGTCCCGCACCCAAACACCGCCGCCGTTCCAGTAGGCGCGCGCTGAGACGATGTCGCCGATGGCCCCGTCCTGAATTCGCTTGATGACTTCCTGATAACCAAGCTGATGGTGCCGCTGCAGACCAACACCAACCTTAAGGTTTTTCTTCTTTGCCTCCTGCGCCGCGGCCAGGACCTGTCGGACACCCTTGCCGTCGACCGCCACCGGTTTCTCCATGAACACATGCTTGCCCTGCTTGATCGCCTCGGCAAAGTGGATCGGCCGGAAGCCCGGGGGCGTTGCGAGGACAGCCACATCGGCCATCTCGATGGCGTTCTTGTAGGCATCGAACCCGACGAATTTGTTCTCCTCCTTCACCTGGGCCTTGATGCCGTGTTTTCGCTCGAGACCCTTTTGGCTGCCGTCCATGCGGTCCTGAAAGGCGTCGGCCATGGCCACGAGTTTGACATCGCCGGAGGTACTCAGTGCCTGGTCGGCGGCACCGGAACCGCGGCCACCGCAGCCGACCAGAGCCACCTTGACGGTGTCATCGGCCTGGGCGAACGCACCGCGCTCGATGGATAGGCTGCCGAGTGCAGCAGCACTGCCGGCGAATGCAGAACTGGACTTGAGAAACCCGCGGCGATCCAGCCGTGATTCATTATTGGGGGTATTTTTGCTTTGCTTCATGAGATGATTTTCGTTCGAAAAATGGATTGCAACAGGCGGCAGTTTAATCCGGTTCGCCCTCGGTTGTCCAATACTTATGCATCTCCTCCGCTGAGGGGAGGATCAGTGGCCGAATCACGCGAAACCCGAGAAATTGGGTATCGGTATGATACCAGATACTCTTGGGCAATTGTGGATCCTGTTCCTTCCAGTCAGGCGAAGATGCAATCCGGACGGCGCTGCGCAGGCCATCCGGCTTGTCCATCCACGAGCCGCCACGGACGACGCGGGGGTACAGCGCCTTGCCGTACTTGAACGGATTGGAAGCGGTGTCCTTGAACGTCGCGTAAATATCCGGGAAGTACTGGTCGAGTGTCCACTCGCTCACGTTGCCGTGCATGTCGTGCAAACCCCACGGGTTCGGTTTTTTTGTGCCGACTTTCTGGTACTTGAAGTTGCTGTTGCCCTCGTGCCACGCGTAGTCGTCGATCGATGCGGGATCGTTCCCGAAGCTGTACGTCGTTGTGGTACCAGCGCGGCAGGCGTACTCCCACTCAGCCTCGGTTGGCAGACGGTAGTAGTGGCCGGTCTTTGCGGTAAGCCACTTGCAGTAGGTGCTGGCAGCATGCTGCGTCATGCTGATGGCCGGGTAATTTTCGGTGCCCATCCCAAAGCTCATCTCGACGTATGGGGTCGTGGGGCGCGCTACAGCATCGGAAACGGCGTTGAGTTCCGGCTTGTAGCCGCGAATTTTCATCACCATTTTTTCCTCCTCCTCGTAGATGAACAGCGTGTAGGCATTCCATGTCGTCTCGGTCTTGGCCATCCAAAACGGAGATATCTTCACCTTGTGTTGCGGCCCCTCGGATTCCTTCCGGCCGGACTCGCCGTCGGGGCTGCCCATCACAAATTCGCCGCTTGGGATTGGGAGCATCTCAAACTTGACTCCTGTGCCCGGAATTTCATCCTCAAACGGCTTCATGGTTGGCTCAAGTTGCTCGATGAGTTTTTCTATCGCCTTCCCGCGAATATCAACAACCACCTTGGGCGCACCGACGATACTTTCGCCGATTTCAGGTTTATCGACGTCACTGCGAACCTGTTTAAGCTTAAGCCCATCGGGCCAAGCGGCTCCCTGCACGATCCAATCACGCAATTTGTCGAGTTGCTCCTGTGGCAACGGCCCGCCTTTTTTCTCTGGTGGCATCAGATCGTCGTGATCGGCAGGAAGGATCGAAGTGAGATAAAGCGTACTCTTCTCTAAATCGAATGGTACCACGGATGGATCCACCTGGCCGCCGCCGAAGGCATATTTGCGTTCGTCCAAACGCAGATCGCCCTTGTCATGTTCCTCGCGGTGGCAACTCACACAGGATGCCTCCAAAATCGGCTTGATATCCTTGACAAAGTCGATCCGGCGAACCTGCTTAATCACCAATCCCTCCGGCCACTTGGCCCCGGCGGCGATCCATTCCTTGAGCACATCGGCCTGGTCACTGGTGAGCGTTTCGCCCTTCGGTGGCATGATATCGTCGTCGTCCGGCGGCAGAATGGTGGAGGTATAGAGAGTGCTTTCCTCCGGTTTTCCAGGCACGATGACCTTCCCATTCTCCCCACCCTTCAACAGATCCTCAAAGGTGTGAAGCCTAAGCTCGCCTTTGTCTTTTTTTTCGCCATGACAACTCAGGCAAGCTGATGCGAGTACCGGCTGGACATGTTTCTCGAATGACACCTCGGCTTTGGCTAAGCCGCCCAGCCAGACCAGCGCGGCACCTGTTGATAATAAACGATTTACCATAGTTCGCTTTACAAAAAGCGGGTAATGTCTGTGGAGAAACGGCCGATGTCAATCAGCACGTTTCCGCTGCAACCGATGCGGCCCGCTTGGCCACGTCGCTCGACCGGGCGAAACGCTTTAGCCCTTGTCATCATTCAACCGCATTCGTACCTTTCGGCCTCGACCTGATGGTGTTTGCTGTTTCACGACGTAGCGGCTTCACGCTGATAGAGTTGTTGGTCGTGATTGCGATCATCGCCATACTCGCATCGCTGCTCCTGCCAGTGCTTGGCCGTGCAAAGGAGAAAGCTAAGGCCGCCCGATGCAGTAGCAACCTGCATCAGCACGGTCTGGCCTTCGCCATGTACACCGAGGACAACGAGGACTACTATCCGGCATATTCACAGTGGGGAACACTGGGTGGCAAAATGGGCGTAATGACCCTCCACGGCGGCCTGGTGAAGCCGGAGAAACGGCCGCTTAACACCTACGCGCCGTCGTTTGAGGTCTTTCACTGCCCGGCCGACAAGGGTGACTCGCTGCACACCGACAAGTTCCCGAAAAAAATCCGGAGCTGCTATGACGGCTGGGGTAACAGCTACCTGACCGTGTGGGCGGTGGAGACACTGCGCATCCAGCACGTCACCGGTGATTCCAACGTTGGACTGCGCGACCCTTGGGGATTTCCGAGTCGGCGTCGCCCAATGAAATCATCTGAAATGAACAGGAGCCCCTCCAACAAGCTGGTGACCGGTGATTGGCCCTGGTGGGCTGACCGAAAGAAAACCGACTCAGAAAGCCAATGGCACAACTATCACGGCCAATATCGATTCAATGTCCTTTGGGGAGACAGTCACACCGAGTTTTTCGAATTCCCCAAGGAGGCGTATAACTGGAACTATACCGGGCCGAAGCCGGATCCCGGTTACAAATGGTGGTAATCTTGGCCAGATGCTTGGCCAAACGGGGTCAGATCAGTTCGTGGATTGGCTTGTGGCCGTTGGTGATGTAGTGCGGCCGGCCGGAGAGATCGGGCAGCGTGGCCGTGTCGGTGTCGATCCCGACGTGGTGATACAGCGTGGCCAGCACCTCCATGAAATGGACCGGCCGCTCGGAAGCCTCGCCGCCCAGCCGGTCGGTCGCGCCGATCACCTGCCCGTGCTTCATGCCGCCCCCGGCCAGCATCGCACATGACACGCGCGGCCAATGGTCGCGGCCGCCATCCTTGTTGATCTTCGGCGTTCGGCCGAACTCGCCCCAAACGCAGATGGCCACGTCCCGGTCGAGGCCGCGATCGTGCAAATCGCGGATGAGCGCCGAGACGCCCTGGTCAAACATCGGCATGTCACTGCGCGCGTTGCCGTAGTTGTTGCCGTGCCAATCCCAGAAACTGAACGCCACCGTGACCACCCTCACGCCGGCCTCGACGAGGCGACGAGCGACGAGGAACTGCTCGAGGATGCGCGGAGCGGCATCACCGCGGATGCCGGTGTCACCCTTGCCGTACATCTCGATCGTGCGCTGGTCTTCCCGGCTATAGTCCAGCGCCACGGCCAGTCGGCTGGAGGTCAGAATGCCAAACGCCTGCTGGTTGAAGGCATCCATTCCCTCCATCAGACCGGCGGCGTCGACATCGCGACGGAACTGGTCAAACCCCCGCAGCAGCCCCATCCGATCCTTCAGCCGGTCGAGGCTGACACCCTGAAGTGTCATGTCCGCCTTGCCGTCGCCCTCGGGCCGGAACGACTTGTGCGCCACGCCGCAAAACCCGGGCGTGGCGGCGTTGTAAGGGCGGTGTTTCATCCGCGGCTCCAGCCCAACAAACGGCGGCAGCGCCGGGTTTTGCGCCCCCTGCATCTTGGAAATCACCGCGCCAAAAGTGGGCCAGCCGCCGGGCGGTTTTTGCGAATTGAGCGTATGGCCAGTGAAGCAGATGTGGTTCGAATGCTCATCCCGCGCGCCAACAATCGACCGGATCGGCGTGGCCCGGTGCATCTGTTGGGCAATCTTCGGCAGCATCTCGCTGATCTGGATGCCCGGCACGGTGGTGCGGATCGGCTGAAATTCGCCCCGAATCTCCCTCGGGGCCTCCATCTTCAGGTCATACATGTCCTGATGCGGCGGACCGCCGGGCAGGTAAATCATGATGATGGATTTTTCGCGCCTGCCGCCGCCCGAGGCGGAGGAAGCCTGGAGCAACTCAGGCAACGCCAAGCCACCCATGCCCAAGCCTCCGATCTTGAGAAAGTTTCGGCGACTAACGCCGTCACAAAACCGGCCGGAGGAATTCCCGTAAATGCTCAGCATCGCTCCCTGCCCCCGGCGCCGACGCGGTGTTTAGCGTGGCCACCGGTTCACAGGGGGATGTTGCCCGCTTGGCCAATCGATGCAACCTCCTTTTTGTCTGCTTGGCCAAGCGCACGACGGTTTGGTCGTGCATCATACGGCCACTTGGCATAGCGTCCCCGCCCGCCGGCAACGACCCGGCAGATGAGCAGCATGATTTTCAGCTTTCGTACACTTCGTCGGTATGCGGTCTTGACCGTGTTTTTATTTTCCACCGCGCTTGGCCAAGCGCACGTGGGAGAACATCCCTCCGTTCACGACACTGTGGCCGGCATTATTGACCGCTTCCGCAAGACCATCCCGATGCAGGAACTGATTACGATGGATGCCGCCAAGGCGAAGTCGCTGCTGACAGAGAAGGAACTTCACACACTGGCGACGGAGCACATCACCTTCCGCGTCAACACACCGGTGAAGGTGATCATCATTCGCGAAGCCGCCATGGGCGACAAGCCGTTCTGGCTGAAGGATCGTGACTTCGCGCCGATGGGATTTAAAATTACGCTGCAAGGCACCGAGGTGGATTTTTGGATGAAGGACTTTCCGGCCGGCCGGATCGGTCTCGGTGTCAACTCACTCACCGGCGGGAACACGCATTACATCGCCGCACTGATGCCACTCAAGAAAGAGACAAAGCTGGAAGTCACCGAACTGTACCCCGGCCAACTTCGCGTGGGTGCGCTCAAGGACGGCCTCCAGCCGTTCGTCGACCGCCCCGAGGCAATGCCCAAACTACCGGTGTTGCCCGGCATCCTCTCCGGGCTGGCGGTGATCCGGACCCAGAACGAAAGCCGCGATGACGCCAAGCTCATCAACCTGTTCCACAACACACAGCATCCGGCCCTGACCAAGCCGGACCAGGTCGTCCTGACGTGGAGCGGGGATCCGCAGACAACCCAGTCCATCCAGTGGCGCACCGGGCCAAGCGTGGCCAAGGGCGAGGTGCAGTGGGTGAAGAAGGCGAACTACAACCGGTTCCAGCCGGCCCAACCCAAGCGAACAAAAGCCACCACGTTCAGGATGGAGGATGCCAACCTGGTGAACGACCCGGTCGCCCACCGGCACACCGCCACCCTCACCGGGCTCGAGCCGGGCACGGCCTACTTGTACTCCGTCGGCGACGGTTCGGACAACGGATGGTCGGCGTTGGCCGAATTCACCACCGGGCCGGGCCGGACGGAGCCGTTCTCGTTCATCTACATGGGTGACGCGCAAAACGGACTCGACCGCTGGGGCAGCCTGGTTCAAACCGCCCATCGCCAGCGACCCGACGCGGCGTTTTATATCATGGCCGGCGACCTCGTCGATCGCGGCAACGAGCGCGACGACTGGGACAGCCTCTTTCACAACGCGCGCGGCATCTACAATCACCGCCCCATCGTGCCGGCGATTGGCAACCACGAGAACCAGGGCGGCCATCCCGGCATGTACCTGCAGATGTTCGACCTGCCGAAAAATGGCCCGGAAGGCGTCGAGCCGGAGCGGGCGTACAGCTTCAAGTACAGCAACGCGGAGTTCTTCGTGCTCGACACCAACCTGACACCGGAAAGCCAGTCCGCCTGGTTGGAGAATGTGCTGAAAAACAGCACAGCAACGTGGAAATTCGCTGTCTACCACCACCCCGCCTACTCCTCCAAGCCGGAGCGGGACAACCCCGGCATCCGCGACCACTGGACGCCACTGTTCGACAAGTACCACCTCGACATGGCCCTGCAGGGCCACGATCACGCCTACCTCCGCACCTACCCGATCAACGATGAAAAAAAGGCCGCTAGCCCGGCCGAAGGCACCGTCTACATTGTGTCCGTCTCCGGGACCAAGTTTTACGAGCAAGGCGAGCGTGACTACACCGAGTTTGGCCTGACCAACGTCTCCACCTTCCAGGTGCTCGACATCCAGATAAGCGGCAATCGCCTCGTCTACCGCTCCTACGACGGCGACGGCAAACTCCGCGACAACCTCATCATCGAGAAGTAGCCAAAAGACTTGTGCCGATTGGACAAGCATAACAGCATACCACTGTTCATCACGGATGAAACGCCCGAGGCGAAACCGGTCAGGCTTTACACTCATCGAATTGCTGGTGGTGATCGCCATCATCGCGATCCTTGCCGGCATGTTGCTACCTGCCTTGGCCAAGGCCAAAAGCAAAGCCAGCGGTGCGAAGTGTTCGAGTAACCTGCGGCAGATGGGTATCGGCTTAATCGCGTTCTCGGACGACTTCGGACATTACCCGGTCGGCATCAACGGCAACCGAGGTTCCACCTGGATTTGGCCGTCACAAATCCGCCAATACCTCGGTGGGGTCACTGCCCAAAGCACTGAACTTTTCAAATGCCCCTCCGCCCCCGACAAGGCCCAGTGGAAGGTAAAATTCAGGGGTA
>JASMKO010000005.1 GCA_030749225.1 Verrucomicrobiota bacterium | reverse complement strand
GTGCTGCTGCTGCAGGCGTCCACCGACCGGCCGATTCGTTTCATCATGTATTCGGGGTACATGAGACAAAAGGTGATGGGCACCTTTGCGCGGATCATGAAGTGCATCCCGATCTCCTCCGAGTCGCGACCGCGTGACCTGATCAAGTCGCTCAAGGTTGCCAGCCAGGCGATTCGGGACGGGGAGGTGGTCTGTATTTTTGCCGAGGGGCAGATCACGCGCACGGGGCAGATGCTGCCGTTCCGGCGCGGCTACGAGAAAATCATGAAGGACGTCGACGCGCCGATTATCCCGATCCATCTCGACGGTGTGTGGGGTAGCATCTTCAGTTATTCGCGAAGTCGGTTTTTCTTCAAGTTGCCGCGGCGCATCCCGTACCGCGTGACGGTGAGCTACGGTGCGGTGCTACCGCCGGACGCGGCCCCGGTGAGGGTGCGCGAGGCGGTGCAGGAACTGGGTGCGGACGCCTGGGCGCACCGCAAGCGCCACATGAAGCCGCTTTACCGCAGCCTCGTGCGGGCGTTCCGGAAACATCCGTTCCGGTTCTTCGCGGCCGATGCGAAGCGGGGCAGCGTGAGTTGCGGCGGCGCGCTGGTCGGCGCGGTTGCGCTTGGCCAAGCGTTGCGCCGCAAGTGGGTGGGACAGGAGATGGTCGGTATCCTCATGCCGCCGACGGTGGCCGGTGCGCTGGTCAATTACGCCGCTTCGTTGGGCGGCCGGGTGCCGGTGAACCTGAATTACACTCTGTCAACAGAGGCGCTGCGTTCGTGCATCGAGCAGTGCAACATCCGTACGGTGGTTACATCGAAAGCGTTCCTTGAGCAGATCAAGCTCGACGTGCCGGTGGAGACGATTTTGCTGGAGGATGTCGCCAAGTCGATTGGCCTTGGCGGCAAACTCACCGCTGCCCTGGCTGCAGTGCTGCTGCCAGTCGGCTTGCTGGAGAAGTTTCTCGGTAGCAAACGCAGGGTGGCGATGGACGACCTGGCGACGGTTATTTTCTCTAGCGGCAGCACCGGCACGCCGAAGGGTGTTATGCTGTCACATTACAACGTCGTCTCAAACATCCAGCAGGTCGGGCAGGCGTTTGCGTTGGACAAAACCGACCGTATTCTCGGCATTCTACCGTTTTTCCACTCGTTCGGCTTCACCGGCACGCTGTGGCTGCCGCCGCTGCTTGGCGCGGGGGCGGTGTATCACCCTAACCCGGTCGACGGTCGGGGCATTGGCGAGTTGGTGGGCGGGCACCGGGTAACGTTTCTGCTGGCGACGCCGACGTTCCTGCAGGTTTACATGCGTGCCTGCACGCCGGAACAGTTCGGCAGCGTGCAGTTTGTCCTGGCCGGTGCGGAGAAGTTGCCGGAGCGCCTGGCTGCGGCGTTCGAGGATCGGTTTGGCCTGCGGCCGATGGAGGGTTACGGCACGACCGAGACCTCGCCGGTGGTGACGATCAACACGCGCGACTTCCGCTCGGCCGGCTTTCGGCAGGTTGGGGCCAAGCGCGGCAGCATAGGGCATCCGCTGCCTGGCATGGTGGCGCGCATTGTCGATCACGAAACCGGCGAGCCGCTTGCGCTTGGCCAAGCGGGGCTGCTGCTCGTCAAGGGTCCGAACGTGATGCAGGGCTACCTTGGCCAAGCGGAGAAAACCGCCGAGGTGCTGCGCGACAACTGGTACACGACAGGCGACATCGCCGCGATGGACGAGGACGGTTTCCTGATGATCACCGATCGGCTGAGTCGCTTCAGCAAGATCGGCGGCGAGATGGTGCCGCACATCAAGGTGGAGGAGAAACTGCACGAGCTGGGCGAGTTGACGGAGCAGACCTTCGCCGTGACTGGCGTGCCGGACGAGAAGAAGGGCGAGCGACTGGTTGTGCTTTACCACAATTTTGACGCGGCGGCGCTCGAGTCGGTCGTCGGGAAACTGGCCGCCAGCGATCTGCCGAACATTTGGAAGCCGCGCCGCGACCAGTTCTTTGAGGTGGACGCGCTGCCTTACCTCGGCACTGGCAAGCTGGACTTGAAACAGATCAAGGCGGTGGCTGCCGGTTTGTCGCCGTGATCGTTCCGCTTGAAGAAGCAAAAAGGTGAAAAATAGGGCTTGCGCCCGGTCACGAGGGGGCGTATGGACAGTCCCGGCGGGCTTCTTCCGCCGGAACCAACGAATAAACAGCCATTTTCGGCCGTTGGTTCTGATCTCAATTCTGAAACGTTCAATTCACGATTTGTCGTGATTATCAAGGTGTGAGTGGTTCAAAAGACAGCAACAAGCCCAAAAAGGGTTCGTTCAATAGGAGCGGTCCCCACCGGAATTCATTCAACCGCCGCCATAAACGGAAGCGCCCACAGATCGAGGTGCCCGAGACCGGCTCCGGTTACCTGGAGGTGTCCGACAAGGGATTTGGGTTTCTCCGCTCGGCGGATAACAATTATCAACCCAAGCCATCGGATATCTTCGTGACGCCCGATACCATCAAACGCACCGCCATCCGCGAGGGGGCATTGATCGAGGGTAAGCTACAGCCGCCCCATCGTGGCACCAGCCCGCAACTTAAGGAAGTCATCAGCGTCAACGGCACCCCGTTCCAGGAGTATGCCGACGTGGTGCGGTTCGAGAACCTGACCACCATCAACCCTGTCGAGAAATTCAACCTCGAGACCACGCCAGACATTGTCGAGACGCGCATAATCGACTTGGTGACGCCGATCGGCAAGGGCACCCGCGGCCTCATTGTCGCCCCGCCGCGCACCGGCAAGACGACCATCCTCAAGCAGATCACCAACGCGGTTACCACCAACCATCCGGATGTGCAGGCGATTGTGCTGTTGATCGACGAGCGTCCGGAGGAGGTCACCGACTTCACCCGCTCGGTGGATGCCGAGGTTATCGCTTCCTCTAACGACCAGGACCTGGAGACGCACGTGCGCCTGTCGCGCCTCGTCACCGATCGCTGCCGCCGCCTCGTCGAGTCTGGCAAGGACGTGTTCGTGCTGCTTGACTCGATCACCCGTGTGGCCCGCGCTTTCAACTCCGTGCATGGCGGTTCCGGCCGCACGATGACTGGCGGCGTCGATGCCCGTGCACTGGAGATCCCGCGCAAGATTTTCGCCTCCGCCCGCAAGACCGAGGAGGCCGGATCGCTCACGATCATCGCCACGGCGTTAATCGACACCGGCTCCCGAATGGATGAACTGATCTTTCAGGAGTTCAAGGGCACCGGCAACATGGAATTGGTGCTCGACCGCAAGTTGGCTGAGCGCAGGGTGTACCCCGCGATCGACATTCCCAAGAGCGGCACGCGCAAGGAGGAGCAACTGTTTCCGCCCGAGCACCTTGACGCTATCCATAAGCTGCGCCGCACCATGACCGATATGAACCCGATCGACGCCATGGAGACGATCAAGCAGGCCTTGGCCAAGTTCAAGACGAACGAGGAGTTCCTCAGCACGCTTAAGTAGCGCTTGGCCAAGCGCGGACGGTTTTCGGTCGGCTTCAGCGAACGGGGCGTTTTTATTGTCCCACTTATGCTGGCTGGAGCGGGGCGCTTGGCTTAGCTTGGTTTTGCCGATGGCAGCCAAGCGCAAACGAGTTCCCGAGCGATTGTCCCGGCCGCCGATCGAGCGGATGCTTAAGGTTCACAACCTGCTCAAGGCCGGCAGCCATCCCAACGCCGCGCAACTGGCCGCCGAACTCGAGGTCACCACCAAGACCATCTACCGCGACATCGCCTTTATGCGCGATCGGATGGAGTTGCCGCTCGTGTACGAGCCGGCATACAACGGCTATTGCTATGACGGCGAGGTCGGCCCGTTCCCGACCGTTCAGATCAGCGAGGGCGAGCTATTTGCGATGCTCGTTGCCGAGAAGGCAATGCAGCAGTACCGCGGCACCAATTTCGAAAAGCCGCTGGTGAGTGCCTTTCGCAAAATTGCCGACTCGCTGACCGATACCATCTCGTTCAATCTCGACGACCTCGACCAGAGCATCTCGTTCCGCACCAGCGCCGAGCCGGTGTTGAACCTGGATGTCATCGACGCCTTAGCCAAGGCCACCGCCAGCCACAGGCAGCTGCAGTTCTGCTACCGCAAGCCGGGTGCGCGGAAGGCATCCTCGCGCACTGTCGACCCATATCATCTTGCCAACATCAACAGCGAGTGGTTCCTGTTTGCGCACTGCCATCTGCGCAACGACATCCGCACCTTCACCCCGGCGCGGATCAGCGACATGAGGCAAACAGGCAAGACCTTCAAGCCTCCGAAAAAGTTTTCGCTCGAGAAACGCCTGCGCGGCAGCTTCGCCATCGTCACCGGAGAAAAGGAGCAGGAGATCGTGATTCGCTTCAACGAACTTGTCGCTGACTACATCCGTGAGAAGCGATGGCACCCGACCCAGAAGCAGCGCCAGCTCAAGGACGGCGGCTTGGAACTGACCATGCGGCTCGACAGCCTCAGCGAAGTGCAGCGCTGGGTCATGACTTGGTGCGGCAACGCGCAAGTCATCAAGCCTCCTGAGTTGGCCCAATCTGTCCGCGAGGCCGCCCAGCGCATTCTCGACACAAGCGGCAAATAGCCTGCGCTTGGCCTAGTAGCGGTAATGCTCGGGCTTGTACGGGCCGTCGACCGGCACGCCGATGTAGTCGGCCTGTTCCTGAGACAGTGTGGTGAGTTTGGCTCCCAGTTTGTCCAGGTGCAGCCGCGCCACTTCTTCGTCCAGTTGTTTGTCCAGGCGATACACGCCCACTTTCCGGTCCGGGTTTTTGTGGATGTCGATTTGGGCAATCGTTTGGTTGGTGAAGCTGTTGGACATGACGAAGCTCGGGTGACCCGTGGCGCAGCCAAGGTTGATCAGGCGCCCCTCGGCGAGCAGGTAAATTGAGTGCCCATCAGGAAAGGTGAACCGCGTCACAGGCCCGCCCGGGATGGAGTCGTCCTTGATCACCTCGCGGGTAACCCCATCCATGGCCTCAAGCTGGGCCACCTGAATCTCGTTATCGAAGTGGCCGATGTTGCAGACGATCGCCTGGTCCTTCATCCGACTCATCTGGTCGGCTGTGATGATGTCCTTGTTCCCCGTAGTGGTGACATAAATGTCGGCCTTCGGGAGGGCATCCTCCACCGTGGTTACCTGATACCCTGCCATGCAGGCCTGCAGCGCGCAGATCGGGTCGACCTCCGAGACCATCACGCGGGCGCGTTCGTTGGCGAGTGACTCGGCGGAGCCCTTGCCGACATCGCCGTAGCCACAAATCATCGCGACTTTTCCGGAAACCAGCACATCGAGCGCCCGCTTGATGCCGTCCACTAGCGAGTGGCGGCAGCCGTACACATTATCGAACTTTGACTTGGTTACCGAGTCGTTCACGTTGATTGCCTGGAACAGCAGCTCGCCTCGTTCCTCCATCTGTAAAAGCCGGTGCACGCCGGTGGTGGTTTCCTCGGAAACCCCGATCATGGTCTCGGCCACCTTGCTCCAGTGGATCGGTTTCTCGGACTGCACACGCTTGAGGAGATCCTTGATGACCTGTTCCTCCTCGCTGCCGGACTCGGTGTTCACCCAGTCGCTGCCGTTCTCCAGTTCGACACCCTTGTGAATGAGCAGCGTCGCGTCGCCGCCGTCATCGACGATCTGGTCCGGGCCTGAGCCGTTCGGCCAAGTCAATGCCTTGAACGTGCAGTCCCAGTACTCCTCAAGCGTCTCGCCCTTCCACGCAAACACCGGCACGCCAGCTTCCGCGATGGCCGCCGCAGCGTGATCCTGCGTGGAGAAAATGTTGCAGGAACACCAGCGCACATCAGCGCCCAAGTCAACGAGCGTCTCGATCAGCACGGCCGTCTGCACGGTCATGTGCAGTGAGCCCATGATCTTCACGCCGTCGAGCGGCCTTTCAGGGCCATACTTTTCGCGCGTGGCCATCAGGCCCGGCATTTCCTTTTCGGCAATGTCGATTTCCTTGCGGCCAAATTCGGCCAATCCGATGTCGCGGACGGCGTGGTCCGTTGTTGGTTCCGTCAATGTGGTAGTCATTTAAATGTCTTATTATTTCACGGCTCGCTTGAGTGCGGCCACTTTGTCCGTTTTCTCCCAGGTGATTGTGGTCAGGTCATCCACTTTTCCGAAGTGACCGTAGTTGGTGGTTTCGGAATAAATTGGGCGCAGCAGCTTTAGTTGCCGGACGATGTCGGCCGGCTTGAAGCTGAACACTTTTTCCGTGGCGACGGCGATTTTGTCGTCGTCAACGGCACCCGTGCCGAAGGTATCGACGCAGACGGAGACCGGGTCGGGGTAGCCGATGGCGTAGGCGAACTGGATTTCGCATCGCTTGGCCAAGCCGGCCGCCACGATGTTCTTGGCCACGTAACGGCCCATGTAGGCAGCACTGCGGTCGACCTTGCTGGGATCTTTGCCGCTGAACGCGCCGCCGCCGTGCCGGCCCATCCCGCCGTAGGTGTCGACGATGATCTTGCGGCCAGTCAACCCGCTGTCGCCCTGTGGGCCGCCGACGACAAAACGGCCGGTCGGGTTGATCAGGATTTGTGTGTCGCGGGAAAGCATTTTTTTCGGCAACACTTTTTGGATTACCTGCTTTGTGATGAAGTCGCGGATGGTCTTGTTTGAGGCGCTGGCTGCGTGCTGGGTGGAGATGACGACGTTGGTGATTTTCAAAGGCTTGTCGTCCACGTACTGCACGGAGACCTGGCTCTTGGCATCGGGGCGTAGCCACTTGGCCTTGCCTGCCTTGCGGAGTTTGGTCAGTTGACTGCCGAGTTGGTGCGCATACATGATCGGCGCCGGCATCAACTCCGGTGTCTCGTCGCAGGCGAAACCGAACATTAGGCCCTGGTCGCCGGCGCCCTGCTCGGCGGTGGCCTTGCCGGAGGCAGCCTTGGCATCGACGCCCTGCGAAATGTCCGGGCTTTGGGCGGTCAGGTAGTTGTTGACAAACACGCTGTCTGCGTGAAACACGTCGTCATCATTCACGTAGCCGATCCCGCGGATGGCACCGCGCACGACCTGCTCGACGTCGAACTTGGCCTTGGTTGTGATTTCACCGCCAACGCAGACGACGTTACTCTTGACGAACGTTTCGCAGGCGACGCGGCTGCGGCGATCCTGCGTGAGGCAGGCGTCGAGCACGGCGTCTGAGATCGTGTCTGAGACTTTGTCGGGATGACCTTCGCCAACCGACTCAGAGGAAAAAATGTAGTTTTTGCCCATAAGATATGAATTAAGCCGTAAGCAGTTAGTTTGATATCAACAAATCAAGATATGATGATATGTTCGAATCTTCAAAGATTCAAGGGTTTTTTGTGCCAGATTCTCCCCCTGCTTGGCTAAGCGCCGATTGAGTCCGGAGCTACTTTCGTGCTAGATTGCCCGTTCGCCCACCAAACGGCGACACACGCGAATGACTGACCAAAACAATCCCGGCGACGAGCCAAAGTTGTCCAAGAATGAAATCATTAAGGCCAACAGCAAGTTTCTCCGGGGCACGATCGCCGAGGGTCTGTTGGACGACTCCACCGGCGTGCTGGTGGCGGACGATACGCAACTGAGCAAGTTCCACGGCATCTACCAGCAGGACGACCGCGACGTTCGCCGCGATCGTCGCAAGGCCGGGCAGGAGCCGGCCTACTCGTTCTTGGCGCGTGTGCGAGTGCCGGGTGGCGTTTGCACGCCGGAACAGTGGCTCGACATCGACCGCCTCTGCACCGACTACGCCAACGGTACGCTCAAGCTCACCACGCGGCAGACGTTCCAGTTGCACGGCATCATCAAGAAAAATCTCAAGACGACCATCCGTAAGATCAACGACTCGTTGATGGACACCCTCGCGGCGTGCGGGGATGTGAACAGGAACGTGATGTGCAACCCGAACCCGTATCAGTCGCGGGTGCACGCCGATGCGTTGGAGATGGCCAAGTCGATCAGTGCCCACCTTACACCGGCGACCCGGGCGTACCACGAGATTTGGCTGGTGGACGAAAACGGCGAGAGGGAAAACGTGACCTCAACTCCCGATCCGGAAGTCGAGCCGATCTACGGCAAAACCTATCTGCCGCGCAAATTCAAGATAGGCATCGCCGTCCCGCCGAGCAATGACGTCGATGTGTTTGCCAACGATCTTGGCTTCATCGCGGTCATTGAGGACGACAAGATCGTTGGCTACACCATCACCGTCGGAGGCGGCATGGGGATGAGCCATGGCAAGGGCGAGACCTACCCGCGTCTCGCCGATGTACTCGGCTTCTGCACGCCGGAACAGGTGACCGACGTGGCTGAGAAAATTGTCACCACGCAACGTGACTACGGCGACCGAGCCGACCGCAGGCACGCGCGGCTCAAGTACACCATCGAGGATCGCGGCCTGGCCTGGTTTCGTGGCGAAGTCGAGAATCGGCTTGGCTATCCGCTTGGCCAAGCGCGGCCATTTGCCTTCGACCACAATGGCGACCGCTACGGCTGGGTGGACGACGAGAACGGCAACAGCCACCTGACGTTGTTCATACAGAACGGCTGCGTGATCGATGCGGACGACTTTCCCATGCGCACTGGCCTGCGGGAGATCGCCCGGGTGCATGACGGAGACTTCCGGTTGACTGCCAACCAAAACCTGATTATCGCCAATATTTCGGTGGCCAAACGCAACGAGATCAAGGTGTTGCTCGCTCAACACAAGCTCACCGACAGTCACGCCCACACCGGCCTGCGGCTCAACTCGATGGCCTGCGTCGCCCTGCCGACCTGCGGCTTGGCCTTGGCCGAGGCCCAGCGCTATCTGCCGGATTTGATTACTGAGTTGAACAGCGTGCTCGTTGAGCTTGGCCTGAGGGATGACGCGATCACCGTCCGCATGACCGGTTGCCCGAACGGTTGTGCCCGGCCGTACATCGCCGAGATCGCCTTCGTCGGCCGGTCGCCCGGCAAATATAACATCTACCTCGGCGGCGGCTTCACCGGTGACCGGTTGAACAAGCTGTACAAAAACTCAGCCAGGCAGGAGGAGATCATCGGCATCCTGCGCCCGATCCTCGAGCGATATGTCACCGAGCGCAACAACGGTGAGCGCTTCGGCGACTTCGTCATCCGCGCCGGCTATGTCGCTGAGACTCGCGAAGGCCGCGCGTTTCACGACGATTTCAAGGAAGATTAACCGCACTTGACCAAGCCGATGGAGCATCCCGAAAGTGCTTGAGGCGAGTTTGGGCGATGCGTAGGATGCGCCTCCCTTTTTTCGGGGGGATGGCTGGATAGCTCAGTTGGTAGAGCAACGGATTGAAAATCCGTGTGTCCCCGGTTCGATTCCGGGTCCAGCCACCACTTTCCCCGCCGCCCGGCCCGCGACTTTTCCATGGTGGACTCTCCAAATACGGTTTCCCTTCCTGGCCTGGAGGATGGGCGCAAGGCGGATGAGCCATGCACCATCGTCATCTTTGGCGCGAGTGGCGACCTGACCGCGCGCAAGCTGATCCCTGCGCTGTATCATCTCTACACCGAGGGCCAGATGCCGGGGTCGTTTCGTGTGGTTGGCGTGGCCCGACGTGAAAAGACCGACGAAAGCTGGCGAGTCGAGATTCGCAACGGTGTCGAGACGCATTCCCGCTCCCGCCAGGTGAACGATGCCCAGTGGGGCACCTTCGCCGCCAATCTCTCCTACCATCGCGGCGACCTCACCGATGCCGAGACGTACACTGGCCTGGCCAAGCGTTTGGCCGGATTCGGCGATCCGTGCCTCGCTGACAACCTCGTTTTTTATCTCGCGATCTCGCCCAGTCTGTTCGGCGAGGTGGTGGACCAATTACACACCGCGGACCTGCTGCACCGCATCGAGGAGGGTGACGTGCATTGGCAGCGCGTGGTGGTGGAGAAGCCGTTCGGGCACGACCTCCAGTCGGCGCATTTGCTGAACAACCACCTGCTGCGCCACGCGCGTGAGCGGCAGATTTTCCGCATCGACCATTACCTCGGCAAGGAAACGGTGCAGAACATCATGATGTTCCGCTTCTCCAACGCCATCTTTGAGCAGCTCTGGAATCGCGAGGCGATCGAGCATGTTCAGATCACCGTCAGCGAGGACATCGGCGTCGGCGGCCGGGGTGGATACTTCGAGGAGGTCGGCACGCTGCGAGACATGACGCAGAACCACCTGCTGCAGATTCTCTCGCTGGTGGCCATGGAGCCGCCACCGTCGCTCGCCGCTGAGGATATCCGCAACGAGAAGGTCAAGTTGCTCAAGTCGATTCGCCCGATGACGCCGGAGGCGGTCGCGAGAAACGTCGTCCGCGGCCAATACTTCGCCGGCACGGTTAGCGGCGACAACCGCGACGGCTACCGGCAGGAGGAGCGCGTGAACCCCGAGTCCAATGTCGAGACCTACACGGCACTCAAGCTGTTCATCGACAACTGGCGCTGGAGCGGTGTGCCGTTTTATCTGCGTACCGGCAAGAATCTTCCGCTGCGTGCCAGTGAGGTGCGCGTGCAGTTTCGGCCGACGCCTAACGTGCTCTTTGCTGCGCAGGGCCACCTTGACCTGCACGCCAACGCACTTACGCTGCGCCTCCAACCGGACGAGGGCATCTTCCTGCGCTTCAACGGCAAGGTGCCTGGCAACAGCATTGAGACGCGTCCAGTGCGAATGCACTTCGGCTACGATGCCGAATTTGGCGCCTACACTCCGGAGGCGTACGAGCGGCTGCTGCTCGAGGCGATGGCCGGCGACGCGACTCTGTTCATCCGCCGCGACGAGGTGGAGACCGCGTGGCAGATCGTTGACGACATCCGCGCCGGGTGGGGGAACACCCCTTTGTCGAACCGCGAATTCTACGCCGCCGGAACTTGGGGGCCTGTTGCGGCGGACGACCTGCTCGATCCGGACGGCCACAAGTGGCACAACCCGAAACCGTCCAAGTGATGATCGGTTGCACTGTTTTTGAAGACAAACACGAATTGGCCCGGCACACCGCCGCGCAATGGCTCGAGCGCTTGGCCAAGCGCGATGCCGGCCAGCCGTTCACCGTTGCTCTCTCCGGTGGACGCATCCCGCGGCTCCTTTACGAGTCGGTGGTGGCGTTGGCGCGTCCAAGCGAGTTTGACAACGTGCATTTCTTCTGGGGCGACGAGCGGGTCGTCCCGCCGACGGATGACGAGAGCAACTTCAAACTGGCCGACCTTGGCCTGTTCCGACCGCTGCAGACTCCGCTTGGTCAACTGCACCGCGTCCAGACGGAACGTAGCGAAACCGAGGCAGTGCAACTCGCCACCGACGAGTTGAAGCAATTCACTGGAAGCCAGGTAGATGACCAGCCTGTTATTGATCTCGTGTTCCTCGGCATGGGCGACGATGCCCACGTCGCCTCGCTCTTCCCCGGCGATACTGAGGCCGTTGAATCGCGGGCTGTGTATCGCGCGGTGACCGGCCCGAAACCGCCGCCGCGCCGCATTACGCTGGGCTATCCGGCCTTGGCCGCTGCGCGTGAAGTTTGGGTACTGGCCTCCGGCGAAGGCAAAGCCGGGGCATTGCGCGGCTCACTAGCCAAGGACGGCGATACCCCCTTGGCCCGTGTGCTGCAAAGCCGCGACCAGACGGAAATCCTCACCGACTTTGAGATGTAACCGGCGGGGTCTACTTGGTGGTCAGTTCGAATGTCGCACTGACCGGCTGGTGGTCTGAGAGAAGGCCGGTCGTCTCGTTGACGATGCAGGATGCGGCACGGCAGGAGGCCGCGAGACTGGGTGTGGCGAAGACGTAGTCCAGCCGCCGGGCGGGACCCATGTCTTCGTCCTGCCGCAGTGGGGTGGGGAACGTGCCGAGAAAAGCCTTGCGCTTGGAGTGGATCAGGTCCGCGAACCCGGCGTTCTCGATACGCTTCAGATGTCGGAAATCGAGCTGGCCGTTGCGAAGGTTCTTTCCTTTCGTCCGCACATCCAGCCTCTTGAAGAACGGGATCATGTCTTCACTCCGGTCGTAGACCGGCTTGTCGTGAAGTGAAAAGGTGTTGAAATCTCCAGCCAACGCCACTTTTGCATCCCGGGGCAGTGTGGCGATGTCCTTCAGCAACAGATCAATCTCCCTGAGGCGAATCTCCCAGTTACCGGGGTGCAGGTGGATGGCGTAAACGTGGATGCCGTGAGTCTGGCAGTGCATCAGCCCATGATGAAACCCGTCGAGCGTGCGCTTCACTCCAGTGATCGGTTGGCTGGAGGTGATTCCGGTGGGAAACCCTTTCTCCTTGAGCAGGATACTGTGCGGATGGCTCCACGCCTTGGCGTCGTCGGCCAGTTTCTCAGGGGTGTAACCGTTCAACTCCTGCAACGAGACGACATCCGGTGCCTGTTCCTTCATGAACTTGAGGTAGTTGGCCTTGCGGTCGGGTTTCTTGGTGAACCCATACCAGACATTGTAACTGAGCAGCTTCAGCTTGTGGTTCGGCTTGGCGGCGGACAGGCCGTGCGGCAGCAGCAATGCACCTGCGCTGGCTGCGGTGCCAACTGCGAATTGGCGCCGGTTGAGGATGATTCGCTTATTCAATTCGGTAATCCTTCGGGGTTCGTGAAAAGAAAAGATTAAATCAGAGATGTTGGTTAGGCGAGGATGGTTTGGATTTAAGGCGGATCTTGGATTCAAACAGCCAGATCTGGATTCGATCCGTCTAATGATCTTTGAAAATGAACAATTAATGGGAAGAACCAAGGCATATCACGGATTGCCCCTTACGGCAGCGTAGCCCCGTTGCATGTACTTCAGGTCGGGGCTGTTGGGTGCCGACACCCCAAACGTTTGTCCATCGGACATCCTGAATGTGCGTTTATCCAGCCAACGATGCAATTCAACGTGGCCATCAGCGAAGGCAAGGCAGTTCTTGTCCCCATGTCGGATGGCAATCGGATCCCACCAAGAAGTGGTGAAGGGGTAAGGAAGTAGCCAACCACCCCAGTTGCTGCCACCGACATCGGTTTCCTCCTCTAGAAAAACGTACTTGGTCGATGGTGTTTTCAGTTGGTTGTGTTTCAAAATGGCTTCATTGGCTACATACGGTGGGCCATTCATGCTGCACGGGATCGCGTAACTTCTCCATGCTTTCCCTTGCTGGACCTTCCTGCTTTTGATGGGCGAATTACGCCGATCGCCAACGCAGTGATAGACTTTGTGATCATTGAGGTAGGGCCATAGAAGTCCGTCTTTGAGGCCCCGTATTTCATCCTCGATTGGAGCCATTGGGCCGGTTTGTCTTCCTGATGTATTTTGTTTTCGGCCAACCCAATCTCCCTGTCTGATACCCCGATCATGCGCACCAACGATTTTGTCATCATTGTCCTGATGGTACATCATCCAGGCCAGAATCAGGTTTTTTTCATTGCCTCTGCAGTGGGCTGCTTTCCCCGCTTCCTTGGCTTTTCCAAGTGCGGGAAGTAGTAATGACGCGAGGATGGCAATAATCGCAACCACCACCAGCAGTTCAATCAGTGTAAACGCCCGGCATGGTTTTGATTTCATTCTGTTCACTTTATTTCAGCACGCTGGAGTGGTCGATGATCCACTGGAAATCGGTTCGCGGCTTGGCAGGGACAATGCCGCCGACCGCTCCCTGCACCGGCGGGCGGACCGTGCCGTGCTCGCCGGTGACCTTCCAGCGATGCGTCGCAGCATGGCCGTCCGCGTAGGAGAGGGCGGTTGCGCCATCGTGGTATGATGCCGGCAGATTGCCCCACTTGTATTCGTGAAAGCGGTTCATGTAGTAACCGTCGTTGATGGTGTCCGGGTGTTCGCCTAGGAACACAAAAACTGTTGAAGGCTTGCGAAGCTGCCCGTCGTTGGTGAACTGGATATAGTTGGGGTTAAATTCATCAAGCAACGGGCCTGGATCGCCGACGAGATGGTTCATCGAGTAGCTCCGGTTTCGGGCGCCGTTCTTGGCGCGGCTCTTGTCGGAAGGGCACTTGAAGATTGCGATCGTGTCGCCCATGTACGGCGAGAGCAGCGACGAGGTCAGTGCGATGCGGTTTGTGTTGTCCGGGCTGTCTTCCCAGTCCAGGACGTTGTTGGCCCAGTTGTTTCGTTGTTCACGAGTCTGGTCGCGGCCGTGGTTGTTGACGTATTTGCCCTCGTGATCGTCCGCGTACAACGTCCAACCCAGGCTTAACTGCTTGACGTTCCCGAGGCAGCGGATGCCGTGCGCCTTCGCCTTCGCCTTGGCCAAGGCAGGCAAGAGCAACCCCGCCAGCAGGGCAATAATGGCGATCACTACCAGCAATTCGATGAGCGTAAACGCCGCGCTTGATCTCGGCTTCATTTCCCTTTAATTCTGAATTCTTAACCCGTCTTCCCGCCGTGCGTGTGGAGAATGTTGGCTATTCGATTTGGCTTCAGGTCAGTCTTTACATGGGAGAAAACCCATCGATGCGTGAATCGAATATTCACAACTGCATCCAGATCCCGCTTCTGGGATCAATACCATTCCGCCAACTGGAATAATATTGATCCAACAGCCTGGTCGTGTGATCTCCACTAGGTTTTCCTTGTTCATTTCTTTCCCTAAATCGATGAATCCGGGATAGTTGCTCAAGCGCGAAAACAACATACTCGAAGACGCTGATAGCGTTCCGCAATTACCGCCCACACCTACTTTGCTAGTGGACCATTTCTCCTTGCCTGTTTTCAAGTCGTATGCGCGGGGTTGTTGATAGACAACATCTCCAATGATTACGGGGTGCCGTCTATGTGCCCCGTGGTGATTGTTCTCCCAGCCATGTTCACGATTCCATACTGATTTGCCCGATTTAGCATCAATTGCCTTAAGATCGAATGACTGGGTGGAAGAACGCAGTACGATCAATATTCCTTCTTTGTAGCAGGTAAAGAACACAGGGGTGCGTTGTTCAAATTCCATTTTATTCTCCCAGACCAGCTTCCCTGTTTTTACGTCCAAGGCAACAAGATGTAATCCCATCCATTCTTTACCTCCGCTTAATCTACGAGCCTTGCTCTGTAGAACCTTTGGGTTCCTGTTTTCAACGAAGTAAATTCGATCTCCCCCTATTGTAATGGTTGAATTAATGATTACTCCTTTGTATGTCCACATTTGTGTGTTATTGACCATATCAATCGCAAAAATACAATCGCTCAAAACCTTGTGGCTATCTTTGGCATTACTAAAGCCGGAGTCGTCATACCAGGGCCCCCGACCTTCAGTATAAAAGTTTCCAGATCTAACACTTGAGCCAAACAGGGTTTTTTTCACTATGGCGAGATACCCCCAATTGTAGTCGTAGTCGGCGTCAATTTTCTGGCAGTTAAATTTTATTTCGGTTTTTCCCGATCTAGCATTGACCTTTATGCAGTTGTTCTCAACGGCAAGGTAAACATGATTGCTATCGACTCCCATGTACCCGCAATCCCGGGGTAGGTTTACCCGTGGTTCCAGGGATGGGAGTTCCTTCTCCCAAAGTAAACGACCGTTATAGGCATCATTGGCATATAAAATTTTCTCACCCAGCGTAAACAACCGTCCGCTGCTATAGACGGGTGCCGTTGTATATGAATGCCTGTCAAACATTCGATAGGGACCGGGTTTGCCATACCATTGTAGTTTTAGATTTCCGCTAATCCGCATATCCTCACTGCAGGCGGTATTTCCGGGATTTGCATATTGGTGGGACCACTCACCACCGCCGGAGAGTTTAGCCCGCTTGATCACGTGCCATTGCTGATTGTTTAAGAAATGAACATCTCGGTCGATATCCCGATTGTTGGCAACCAGATCAGCTAACGGCTTGTGAGGGTGCGTTAATGAATCGCTTGCCCTTTTTGTATCTCCAATGACCAAGGTGCCAAACGGTCTGAGCAGTCGATAATACTCACTTAGTAGAAGCTCTTTCCCTTTTAGGGCACCAATATCGACACAAATAAAATTGAACATGTAATCCGGATAAGGGAGCCGGTTTCCTGGTTTTTTGTGGACCACTATCCGTTTTCCGTACAGCGCCTTCTCGTTAAAATGGTCGCGGGTTTTAGTGGCAACCAAGGAATCTTCCTCCATGCAAACTAGATTAAAATTTGTGTTCCTAAGAATTTGAGTTGCCAGTTCCGCATCCTCAAATCCGTGAATTAATGCATAGCCTGTTTTTTGGTCGAGTTGGGCGAATAATTGCTTGCTAAAAGCTTGATCGAAATATTCGATTTGATTTTCGTCTGTAGTCTGCTTCGTGGAGACTGAATTTTTTGCTACTCGTTGTGGGGTTCCCTGTTCTGCGAAGCAATAAATCCTGCCTTTGTCTGTGGTTGCCAGTAGGAAACCGTTAGCTACAACAATACCATGGACAACTCCATCAACGTCCATGGTCCAATCAATGCTCCCTGTGCTGGCGTGAATGGCAAGCACTTCGTTTTCCCGGCCTACAAACAAGGTGTTCCCTGCGAGAATAATTGATTTGGCCTTTTTAACAGGCTGCCTCCATTCCTTGATTAGCGATGCCTCTGACTTAATCTTGGCAATTGATTTCTCAATAGACTTTATCTGTTCCTTAATGGAGCTACTTTCATTTAAACTAATGTTTGTTGGTTTTTTGGCGGTTTTTTCTATCTTAAAAAGTTGTTTATTCAAACCTTCAATGACTGCATTGGCCTTTTGTATTGCAGGGATGTCTCCTATAAGTGGGGTCAGCCTTATCTGGTCGATATGAGACATCATCGGTTCAGACTCAATTCGGAGGGTAAATTGTTTTGTGTCAGCGTGGATTAACCCCTCGGTATGCCACTTCTGATATTCAGGTACCCAGCCTCCGGTGGTGTTTGCAATTGCTGCTTCTCTTACAACTTTTCCGTCTTTGAGAATTCGTCCCGGACGTGACAATCGCGCGGCATACCGCAATTCCAACTGAAATATACCCGTTGTCTCAACGTTCAGATCGTACTCGGCAAAGTTTTTTTGCCCTCCCGGATCGGAAATAATGCCAATCTCGAAGCCGTAAAGTTCACGGTCCACAATCACATTGCCGCGATCAAATTTTTCGGCCTGCCACTGGATCCGATTGTTCAGATCCAGCACGCCTTCAAAACTTTTCTTCGCTGTCTCAAGCTTCGATTTCAATTCTTCCGACTTTTTCCAGTCAAGCTCTGCCTGGATCATCTCCTCCAAGTCATTTTTGCGTTTCTCAAGACTCCGCAGTGACAACGGCTTTCTGTCTCGACGGACTATTTCGCTTCCCGAGGCAAGAAAAACCGAGTTGGGGCTAATGACTGCCTTGTTAGCTTTGAAATTCGCCACGCGGTATTGCTTGGCGCCCTGATCGAGCGCCACGAGTTCTCCGCCTGAAATGCCCGGGCCTGAAACCATGACATCATCGACAATCAACGCAAAGTTGCCCCTCGGCCCCGAGATTCGACTGATGTAATCACCATTCGCTCGATTGTATGTCAATGGTGTCAATTTGCCCGACGGAACAAAAATCTTGCTCGGTGTGGCCAATAGGTAGCCCTGGGCTGTCTGGTTGATCTTTTTCTTCCAGATGTTTTTTCCATCATACGCATCCAGCGCAAATAAATAGGAACCTTCCCTAGCCGGAAACAATCCTGCAGCCGAATAAACATGGCCCTTCTCGACCAGCACACCCGAGCGTACCGGCCAACGGGATATTATTTGTTCATTCCCTGGAATCTTTTCATTGCTTGGGCCGGCAAGGTGACGCCAGAGCTCGTGCCCTGTGTTGGCATTGAGGCAATAAATCATTCCGTCGTCTGAGCCGAAATAAAGCCTTCCCTGATGGAATGTCGGACAGGTGCGAACCGGTCCCTCAGTATAAAACGTCCATTTGACGCTTCCTGATGTCAAGTTCAGGCAGTAGATTTGATGGTCACTTGATGAACCAAAAAAGACCGAATCTCCACATGCGATTGGCTGGAAGGCGTGGTCGAATGTAAGCAGTGGCTCCACCTTGACTCCTGAATAAGGGTTGTCCCTGAATGGAGCAGGCCATGCCCGCTGAGGTTGATGCGCGGACTCGTAGGTCCAGACTTTAGACAGTGGAAGGGTCAATTGCTCGCTGGTAATTCCCGTCCTTTGGGCATCATGCCGATAGGTGGGCCAGTCCAGTGCATTGATCGAAGCCCACTGGATGGCAAAGAGGACGATGACGGTGGTTTTTTTCATATGGTTTTTGACGGGTAAAGAAGAATATTAACAATCTTTTGTATAGATAACAAAACGTTTCCCTTCATTGCT
>JASMKO010000004.1 GCA_030749225.1 Verrucomicrobiota bacterium | reverse complement strand
CATAAAGCGGCAGCACTCGGCCAATCCGTACCGTTACGACGGCACGCCCAGGCGGGACGAGCGCTTCCCCGACCCGTACAACATGGGAGTCAACGCGGAAGTCTTTCTCTACGACGAACAATTCCCGCCGGACGCCAAGACCTTGATGATGTTTTACAAGCGGCTCCGCGAGATCGACGTGCCGGAGATGATCTCGAGCATCATCGCCGAGACGCCCGGCAAGCCGTGGGGCTACTACCGCGACATGACCCGCCAGCTTTGGGACGAGGCCCGCCACGCGATGATGGGCGAGGTCGGCTTTATCAACCTCGGCATCGACTGGCCCGCCAAGGTCATGGTGAACCACACATGGTCACTGTCCCTCAACGCCCAGATCTCACCACTCGAACGCCATGCGGTGCTGTATTTCATCGAGCAGGGCCTGATGCACAAGACCGGCAAACGGTTCGAATGGGAGGTGGCACTCCAGTCGGACAACCTACTGTCCGGCCTGTTTCAGGATTACGACTGGGCCGACGAGGTGCTCCACGCCCGCATCGGCCGGGACTGGTATCTGCCCGGATTTGACTCCCCCAAGGCCGCGGTCGAATACGGCGACGAATGCTGGTCCCGCGTCTTCGTGGACTGGCACCAATACCGCGAGGAGGGCAAAACCGAGCACCGCAACTGGTGGCCCGACCTGTACCGCGCCGCCTGTAAATCGTGGGGAATCGAGCCTAATCCCAATGTGCTTCAATTCAGCATCTCCTACGAAGAGGTTCGCCCCGATTTAAAAACAATTTCAGCCTCGGGCTGATTTTTGGATTTTCCTGAAACGGGATTTGCGCCACACTTCCTCCGATGCGCTTTCGCCGCCTGGCCCGCGAACGGGCCATTCAGTTCCTGTTCCAGCACGACATGAATCCTCCCGAGGCAATCGAGGAAGAACTCGACCGTTTTTGGGAATCCCAAACCAGCGCCGCCATCGCCGAGGATCACCAGCCGGCCACCTGGGGCGAGACACCCGAGCCATCGCCGCCGTCGCCCGAGGACGACGAAGTCCGGCAATTCGGCGACCCACTCATCCGCGGCGTCCTCGAGCACCTCGCCGAACTCGACGCCATCATCGGGGAACAAACCAGCAACTGGGACATCGCCCGCATCGCCAAGGTGGACCGCAACATCCTGCGCCTGGCCATTCACGAGATGCTGCACCGTGACGATATCCCACCCGTGGTCAGCATCAACGAGGCGATCGACATCGCCAAGAAATTCTCCACTGAGAACAGCGGCCGCTTCGTCAACGGCATTCTGGACAAGGTCAAGGGCGGCCTCATGCGCCCGGCTCGCACCTCCGTCGACTGAGTCCTCCACCGGGAAAAACGCTTGCCCAAGCCGTACATCGACCTGCATCTGCATACGCACTTCTCCGACGGCGTCTCCACGCCCGAGCAGGTCGCCGAGGAGGCGGAACGGATGGAACTCGCCGCCATCGCGTTGACCGACCACGACACCATCGAGGGCTGCTCGCGCTTGGCCAAGGCGTGTGCCTCGCGCGGCATCGAGTTCATCCCCGGCACCGAGTTGTCCACCGACATCGACGGGCACGAAATGCACCTGCTCGGCTACCATATCGACACCGACAACGAGGAGTTGATCCGTGAAACCACCCGTTACCAGCAAAACCGCACCGACCGCGTTCACGGCCTCATCGAGCGCCTGAACTCGATCGGCGTTCCGCTGACTGCCGAACAGGTTTTCACCTTGGCCAACTGCAAAGCACCCGGGAGGCCGCACGTGGCCCGGGGGCTGGTCGAGCACGGCTTTTGCGGCTCGATGGACGAGGCGTTCGCCCGTTACCTCCGCAAGAACGCCTCCGGTTGGGTGCCGAAGAAGAATGCCCCTTTCGAGGAGTGCATCCGCCTGATTCACCAGGCCGGCGGCATCGCCGTCATGGCCCATCCCGGGCTCAACAAAATTGACAACCTGATCCCGCGCATGGTCGAGGCCCGACTTGATGGCCTCGAGTGCTGGCACAGCAAGCACCCCAAGAGCACAGTCAAGCGATACCGCGAGATGGCTGCTCGCCTTGGTCTACTAGTCACCGGCGGATCGGATTGTCACGGCCCGTCGCGTGGCCGCCATCCCCTGATCGGCACTGTCCGCGTCCCGTATGATATTCTCGACGAAATGAAACGGCGCCTCCCTCACGCGAGTGCAGCCTGAAATCCACCAATGGGATTGTTCACAAAATTCTTTTCCGGACTGAAGAAGACGCAGTCCAAGCTGTCGTCCGAGATTCGCCGGATTGTCACCCGCTCGCCGAAACTAACCGATGACGACATTGAGGAACTCGAAGCCGCCCTGCTTGCCACCGATATGGGCATCGCCGTCACCGAACGCGTGGTGGATGCGGTCCGGGAGGCATACGAGTCAAGCGGATGCCAAGCAGGCAGCGTGCTTGAGGTCGCACAAGCCGAGGTTGAGTCGTGCCTCGGCAACACCGCCAGTCACTTAACCAAAAGCCACGGCCTGACCGTCGTCTCACTGGTCGGCGTTAACGGCGCAGGCAAAACCACCACTGCCGCCAAGTTAGCCCACCGCGTCCGGGTTGGTGGTGGTTGTCCGATGCTGGCTGCATGCGACACCTTCAGGGCCGCCGCCATCGAACAGTTAAACCTGTGGGGTGAGAGGCTCCAGATTCCCGTCGTCAGCAGTCGCTACGGTGCTGATCCCGCCTCGATCGCCCATGATGCTGTTAACTCGGCCTTGAGCAGGAGCAGCGACTACTTGTTCATCGACACCGCCGGCCGCCTGCACACCAAGCACAACCTGATGCGCGAACTCGAGAAACTGCATCGGGTGATTGGCGAGCAGATCGACGGCGCCCCACACGAGACCCTGCTTGTCATCGACGCCTCTATCGGAATGAACGCTCTGAGCCAGGCGCAGGAATTCAACAAGTCGGTGCCGTTGACCGGACTGGTCGTCACCAAACTCGACGGCACCGCCAAGGGCGGCATGGTCGTGGCTATTCAGCACGACTTGGATTTGCCCGTCAAATTCATCGGTCTAGGCGAACAACCAGACGACCTCCGGCCATTTTCCTCGGCCGAGTACGCCCGGGCGCTTTTCTTTGACGAATAACCACCCGCACCGAAACCTGGGAACTCAGTCGCGCTTGACCTTCGGAAAGCAAATGTCAACTCTCTGCCTTTGGCTGCAATCCTAGGCCGCCCCGGTAGCTCAACTGGATAGAGCGTCTGCCTTCTAAGCAGAATGTTGTGGGTTCGAGTCCCGCCCGGGGTACCACCCTTTCCTGTCAGAGATTTACGAGAACTAGTTGGCAGCAGCGCCGTTGTAGACGAAGATGCCGCGCATGGAGCTTAATAGGAAAGCCGCGCTTATTACCGGAGGCAGCAGTGGCGTCGGCGCAGCGACGGCAATCAAATTGGCCAAGGCGGGATGCAATGTTGCGATCAATTGCAAGCAATCCATCGATCGCGCCAAGCAGGTGGTTGCCGAATGTCACTCTCTTGGAGTGAAAGCCGTTGTTGTGCAGGGCGACGTGGCCAGCGACCCTGATTGCCGACGTATCGTCACCGAATCGGTCGAGGCGCTTGGCCTACTGGACATCCTAATCAACAATGCTGGCACAACACGCTTCATTAACTTTCATCACCTGAACGAGGTTAACAACGATGATTGGGAACACATGCTTGGCGTGAACCTGAAGGGGACCTTCCAATGCATCCGTGCAGCCCGCGAGGCACTCGAGGCTGGCGACGGCGGGGTGATCGTCAACACCGCTAGCGTGGCCGGCATCACCGGTGCAGGCAGTTCCATCCCTTACTGCACGTCAAAAGCCGGTGTAATCAACCTCACCCTTGGGTTTGCGCGTACGCTTGGGCCTAAGATTCGAGTCAACGCTGTCGCGCCTGGCTTTATCGAGGGTGAATGGTTGCAAAAAGGCCTCGGCAGCAGCTACGAATCTATCCGCGACAAAAAAGCCGATGAAGGACTACTGGACACTGTCAACACACCCGAGGACATCGCCGATGCCATATTATCCCTCATCACCTGTGCCAAAGTCACCGGTCATATTTTGACCGTGGATGCCGGACACACTATCGGTCCCCGCATCGGTTCAGGAATTTAATCAAACCAAAAACCGAGGTTGCTTCATAAAAAAGTAGTTGCACCGTGATTAAGTCTAAACAATTCACGGCTAGATTGATCGTGGCCCCGTAATGGAACCTTTGGTCATAGGCCACAAGGCCTTTCGGCCTTTGTTTTGAGACGAAACGAAATTAAAAACCGACATTAAGACAGATACTTTGCATTCCAAGCAGAATGCTGTGGTTCCAAGTCCCGCTCGGGACAACCTCCTGTCACCTCAATGGTAATCGCCTCCATGACTTCAGTGTGTCATGGCGTAAACAAGGATGTTGATGCCCATCGGATACGACTTGGGCTCAGAGAAGTGTTCAAAATACCACGGGGTTGCTCCCTCCTCCTCCCAGCCGTCTCCGACGTCTGTGTTGTGGCAGGCAATACCCATCATTCGACCTTTTTTGTCGAAGTAGGCGTAATAGTGAGGTAGAGGCGGCAGGGTCTCGTACCGCTTGGTTTCCCACGTGACCCCAGCATCCAGGGCTTGTTGCGCAGTGGCAAACCGATTGACGTACCAATCCTCGCTTGGTACCTGCGGTTTTTCATTGAGTGGAAATACATGGTTGAACAGTGGATGCTCCACCGGCAGGTCAACCGGCTCGACATCCGGCAGCACCCGTTTCATCTCACGGTAAAATGACTCCCATTCCGGCTCACTCCAGAAGTCGTCTGCCATGAAGAATCCGCCGTTGAGCAAGTATTCACGGAAACCCTTGACCTCATCTTCACCTAGGGAGATTGATCGTGGATCAGTGATATAGACAAACGGATGCTCCATGAGCAAGTCGTCGGTGAAGTCGACCACCGTTCCGTCCGGATCCGCCTTGATGGCTGTAAGTTGCTCGAGTCGATACGAAAAATTGAGGTCGGCATCTGGGTAATCGACCCTCCATCCGCCAAAGCCGCGGCCGTAGCCTGAATACTGCACGCGGGCGAATGTGAATTTGTCTTGCGGCAACTCGGCGTCGTTTTCCCAATCCGGCACGCCGGCACGCCCATCCCTGCCGCCGCCAAAACCACCCCGGCCGCCCCGGCCGCCTGGATCGCGGGTCCATTGCGCCATGGCAAACACACCAGTGACTGCCACGGCCAGCGTTAGGATCACGATTTTTTGCACTCGATTTTTCAATGTTCCCACTAGGACAAGCGCTTGGCTTGATCGACATGCCATACGCTCCCAAAAGCGATCATGTTACGCTTCCCACAAAAAAAAGGAAGCAACATTCGACCTGGCTCATTCATGTGGCCGGGATGAATCGCTGCAATAGCAACGACAGGAAGAACAGTGCCATGAACAGAAGCCCGAATGCTGGATTGGGGACGGACGCCATAAGGGCATCAAACAAGACCATACCCGCCAACAAGCCGGACACGGTTCGGTCGTGTTGCGGGATCACCGCCTTGAAAGTGAAGAGAAGGCTTCGCCCCACCCACAGCGCGTAGACGAACAACAGCGGGAGCCAGTCGAGAATGCCCCGTGCCGTGGCCTCCAACTGGATTACTTCGGGTGAAAACTTGATCAAAAAAAACGGAACGGCTAGAGGCAGCGCCAGCAGCCAACACGGCCAGGAGTTTACGCGCCCCCGGGTAACCTCCTTTCGGGCAATGTTACTCAAGCCGACGACATAACCGCCAAGAGAAAGAGCCGCGATAGCAAGCGGGGTGTTGATGGTGCCAGACGCAGCAACCCCAGCCAGCAGGTAGAGAAGCAGTCGGCACAGCCCCATGATGAGCGGTGACCAGGCGATCTGCTTGTGTAGCCGATTATACCACAAGATCACCACAACCAAGGCCAGCGCGCATAGTGCGGCTGAAACGCCAATCCAAATGATGCATGCCAAACCCAGCGCCATCTGTGCGCCCCCCAACGTCCATACCGTCCTTGCGCTGATAGCACTGCTCGGGATGGGGCGCTCGATCCGGTGTTCGCGATCGAACCGCTCATCGAACGCATCGTTGAGAAACATGCCGGCCAAATAGAGCAGTGTCGCCCCGGCGATCAGGCAAAGGAAACGCAGTTGAGGTTCCTCGTCGGTGAAGTCACCGCCTGCCAGAAGCCAGGCGGTGAGGCAGTTCGACCAGACAGTCGGGAGGTTGGACACCCGCCCGAGGAGCAGCAGGGCCTTTGCGGTGCCGTAGGATGAATCGCGCTTCGGGCGCATGTCAGTCAACAGCCACTATCCCGTGCCGGGCCAATTCAGCCAGCGTCCAGTCATATTCGTGGGCGAGTTGATCGACGACGTCCCGCTGTTTCATTTGACCGGGCAGCATTTCCCAAGTGTAGGTCTCCATCTCAACGTGCGAACAGAGCGCAGGGTTCGCACCCAGCACACCGATGGCAGCCTGCAATTGGTCTGCCGTCGTGTCGAACAACGCCGTCGGCGGGCAGTGCAACGGCACGTGAAAATGAATCCGCCACTCGTTGTCCCCGGCCGCCTCACCTCGCGCGGCGACGGCCAAGGCATCCGGTAAATCGCGGTATCGATTGAGCACCCCATCCGCCCCCTTGGCCACGACCTGGTGAAAATAGATGTCCTCAGCAAACTGGGCCAAGCTGTCCAGCGACTCGGAACTTGGCTGGACCTTTAGTGCCGAGCTGAAATGCAGCTTGCTGATACGAATGCCGGCGGCGACAAGCGAGGCCAGCGCGTCGTCGGCCTCCTCAAACTCGATCGCCAAGTGGCAAGTGTCGTAGTTAATGCCCAAGCGTTTGCCCAAGCGCTCGTCACCGGGTCGGTCGCCGCAGAGTTGCCCATAAAAACGAATCATCTCGTCAGTCGTCTCCAGGTAACACAGCGGCTCCGGCTCGAGGCCGAGGTGCAGATCCTTACCACTCCGCTCGCTGAGCGCGTCGATGTGCTCGACGACCTCCCAAAGATTGCGGCGCATGGTCTCTACCTGTTCGCCGGCTGTGATGTACTCCTTGAAAGAGCACGGTACGGTGCTGACACTGCCGCCGGCCTCCGGTAGCGCGATCTCCGCCAAAATATCGAACAGCCGCTTGGTGTATTCAACCCGCTCCGGCGTGCTCCAGTCCGGCTGATACACCTGCTCCTTGACACGTTTCCCGTGAAAATCGCCATATGGGAAGCCGTTGATGGTGAAGACGTATGAGTCGTTCTCCTCAAGCCAGGCGCGAAAGCGGGCCAACTCGTCCGCTTGGGCAAGCTGCCGTGAAGCTGCATCCCCCAGGCGTAGGCCGATTGCATACGGCCTGCCGCCCGCGACGCGGTCGCGAACACGGAGCGTGTGCTCGCTGAGAGAGCGGAATGTCTCCGGCCAATCTCCCCCGCGATGGATGTTTGTACAATAGGCGAGATGGATGCCGTGACTCAGTCTCATGTGCACTTGGGCAAGCTCAATGCCCCTCGGGCAGGATGAAACGCGGGCTTTGGCTCATAAACTCGATGGGGTTTTGGTAGACCACCTTATCGACAAACCGGTGATCGTTGCCGCGGTGTTTCATTTCCTGCGCTGCCCGCGGGACAGCCAACGGCACACTGATTCCCCAGTCGCACGCGCTGTTCATCCAGATGCGCTCATTCCCATACACCTCCAGGATGTCAATCGCCCGGTTGGCCGTGCACTTGGTTTCAGGATAGAGAGTCATCCCGGCCCAGAATCCGTCGTCGAGCACCATCTTTACCGTGTGTTCCTCAACATGGTCAATGATGCATCGCTCCGGCCGGATGCGGCTGTCTCCCTTGAGCACATCCAGGATCAGTCGGGTGCCCTTGCGCTTGTCCTCGAGATGCGGCGTGTGGACGAGAATCAACTGTTCGCGGCGTGCAGCGAGGTCGACGTGCTTCTCCAGCACTGCCATCTCATTGCGGCTGTTTTTGTTCAGGCCGATCTCGCCAATGCCCAGCACGTTCGGGCTATCCATGAACTCCGGTATAATCGCCAACACCTCGTCGGCCAACGCGAGATCCTCCGACTCCTTCGGGTTAATGCAAAGCCAGGTGTAGTGAGGCATGCCAAACATCGACGCGCGCCGCGGTTCATGCTGCGTCAATTGGGAGAAATAGTCGTAAAAACCCTTCGCCGAACTGCGGTCGAACCCTGCCCAGAAGGCCGGTTCACACACCGCCTGGCAGCCAGCCATAGCCATGGCTTGGTAATCGTCCGTCGTGCGGCTGACCATGTGGGCATGTGGCTCGATGTAACGCATCGATAGATCAAGCGTTGTCCGCGCCAGGCCAAGCACCGCATGCGGCCTTGGTGGTTGCCGCCGGGATCGGTTCATCCGTGGGATCACTGAACGACAAAAGCACCTTCTCCGCTCGATTCGCCATGCCACTGTCTAGCGCCTTCAGCGCCTCGCGAAAGGCGTCATGGCGAAAGTCGGTCTCTCCGTCTGCGCGGTCCACGCGATCCATGAACGCGGCGATGTCAATCAGCCTCGCCCGCGCGTCCAAAAAATAAAGGTCAAGGATGTTTTTTCGATTAGCCATTATTCCATGTAAAGAAAGCAAATAAACACCCGAATCGGCTCGTTGGCAATCTATTGATGATCATCAACGGATCGGGGCTTCATCACCCTCCAAACGCCAGCGGCAATGCTGCCCATGATACAGTGTGTCACAGCGCTGACAGCACATGGCACAGCGGCGAGCGGCAGGCTCGCGAAATGCTTTGTAGCCAAGGCTGCGCCCAGACCGCTATTCTGCATACCCACCTCGATCGATACCGTACGGCTCGATTGTTCGTCGAACCTCATCAACCTACTCAAGCCATACCCTAGCCCAAAGCCACCGAGGTGCAGCATTAGCGTCGCGGTAACCAAAGTACGCCAATTTTCAAGAATGGAGTCGCGGTTCATGGAAAGAATGTAGCCGACGATCAGGATGATAAACAGCACCGATACGAACGGGGAAACCGCCGCGATCCGCTTGGCTGCTTGCCTAAAAAAATGATTGATCGTGATCCCGGCGACTACCGGCAGGATGACGATGATGACGATGCTCTGCAGTAGGCCAAGCGCATCGACCGGCACTCGCTCGCCCACATAAAACTTGGTAAGGAATGGCGTGAGCACTACGGCCAACGCCGTGGCGATTGCTGTCATGCTGACAGACAGTGCAACATTGGCGCGGGCAAGAAAGGCGACGACGTTCGAGGCAGTTCCGCCAGGGCAGCACGAGACCAGCACCAGGCCGACGGCCATGTCCCGCGGCAGCTCCATCCAGTGGCCGATCCCCCAGCCGAGCAGCGGCATCACCGCAAACTGAAGCACCACGCCACCCAGCAGGGCGAACGGGATCACGAACACTCGGCGAAAATCATCCAGTGTCAGTGTGAGGCCCATCCCCAGCATGATAACGCCGAGGCCGATGCGGATCATCGTGTCGGT
This sequence comes from Verrucomicrobiota bacterium, assembly GCA_030749225.1. Taxonomy (GTDB): domain Bacteria; phylum Verrucomicrobiota; class Verrucomicrobiia; order Limisphaerales; family UBA1096; genus UBA1096. Next base: position 25,477 of record JASMKO010000004.1, on the reverse strand, counting down.
GTACCAGCCAAACGCGGTTGGCCAAAACAAGGCGACCACGGCGACCAGCACCGACCAGAGTGGAAAAAGTTGTGTCAACCAACGGAAAAAGGTTTGCACGACACGTGATTGAGCCCACTTAGGGAAGCGGCGGCAACCAAAATTTGACAAAAAAAACGGCTTCGGCTTGAGTTATCACGAATGCAGGATTAGGTTGCCGACATGAAGCGTTTGTTGTTGCTTGGCCTTGTTTTAGGGGTGTCCCTCCTCGTGGGACCCGCAACCATCGTGGCCCAGGGGGCTTCGCTCGAAACACGCGCCTTGCGAGAAGATTACCGACGATTGCAGAGCCAATTGGCAGACCTGCTCGAGGCGCACAATGCCCTCAAGAGCGAACTCTCCAAGCTCCGCACCGAGGTGCGCCAACTCCGTACCCAAGCAGCGACAAAGGATCCCGCCGCCATCACTCGCTCCGACCTTGAGGGTTTGGCCAAGTCGATCCGTGAAGTGGATCGGAAGCGCGTGCAGGACAAGGAATTAATTCTCAAGGAGATGCAGGCATTCCTCCGAACCGGCGCGACAGGGGCCAAGCCACCCACCGCTGCACCCAGATCTGAAAAAGGGTTCAATCACATTGTCGAGGGCGGGCAGACCATTTCGGCGATCATCGCCGCTTACAACACCAAGCTCAAAGAACAGGGTGCTAACAAAAGGATCACACTCAAGTCGGTGCTCGATGCCAATCCCAACCTGAACCCGCGAACAATGCGGATCGGCCAATCACTGTTCATCCCCGACCCGAGGTAGTCCTTCACCGCCCAAGCCTGTACCGTGCAGCTGGATTTCCTGTCAGAGAATTGGAGCACAATCGTTTGGAGCGTTCCCGGGGCATGGATGGTGATTGTCCTGACCGTTTTCTGGACAATGCCCAGGATTGACTTTCACGTCCGGTCCAACGCCGTTGTGATCGAGTGGATGGGCTTCGCCCTGCGCCGAATACCGCTGTCGGATATCAACCGGGTCTCAAAGCGGCTCAAGGGAAAGCCGGAGGTTTGGAGAAACACCCTGAAGGCGAACCATCGGATGCTGGTGCTTTACCGAAAAAGCGGCATGCGACCGGTGGTAATCACGCCTCACAACCGGTACGTGTTCCGAAATCAGCTCGAGACGAATATTAAAAGCATGGCTTCTCCGCCCAACTAGCCGTAAGCTGGTGTGTATGTTTTACTCCGCAAATGAAGCCAGGTTTTTAATCCGATTCCCAGCTTGGCCAAGCGGCTAATTTTAACCCTGCCAACGCCCGGGCTGAAGACATCGTACCCGCCCGCCCGCAACCTCACTAGCAGGCGCCAGTAAACAGCCCCCATGCCTTCCGAGGCGACGAGATGTCGTCCCTGTTCCAACGGGAATGACTCACGGGCGAGACGGTAATGCGCCCAAGCGCGCTCGGCAATTTCCTGGGCAGCGTTGGCGTATCCGGTTGTGTAGCGGCTATTGAAAATATCCTCTTCCACGACTCCATGCTTATCCAGTATCGATTGCGGCAGATAAATCCTCCCCCGCTTAGCATCCTCAGCGACATCGCGCAGGATGTTCGTCAACTGCAGAGCTTGTCCAAGGTTTTCCGCGTAGCGTTCCGCCATGTCGCCGGCACACCCAAAAATTCTAATACTCAGCAAGCCCACCACCGAGGCGGCACGGTGGCAGTAGATATTCAACTCATCAAAATTCGTGTAGCGGGTTTTTTCCAGATCTGATTCCATCCCATCGAGCAAGGTATCGAACAGATGAATGGGGAGATCGAACTGGCGGATGAACGGCCGCAACTCGCGGCAAAGCTCGAAATGGGGTTCGCCCCACTCGCAGGCCCGGCGGATATCATCCCGCCACTGGCGCAGGCTCTCGGCGCGCTTGGGCAACGGCAAGGTATCATCGTCGGCCACATCATCGACGGCGCGGCAGAAGGCATAAAGGGATACCATCGCGCGCCGCTTGGCCTTGGGTAGCAAGAAAAAGGCGGCTGCCAGGTTGGAGCCGCTTTTCGCCGTGAGCAACTGGCCTTGTGATGCCAGCATCACTGATCCGGTTTGGGGTTCTCAGACTCCGGTGGGCCACTGTCCTTCGGAGGCAGCCCGCCTGTTTCTGACAGGGTCGGGTTGCGTTTGCGATGGTTCCTGCGGCGGCGCTTGTGCCTGCGGCGTTTCTTGCGCCGGTCGCCTTCCTCACCCAGGGCTGTTGGCTTGGAATCCGTTAGGCGTGCGCCGCGCCGCTGCTTGGAGCGGCTTCCGCCGCCGTCACGATGCATCATCAGGATTACCATGGCGATCATAAGGGCAAAGCCAAGCGCAATGCCGACGATTAGGAGCGGACCCCGGAGTGAGTCCAGGAACCCACCGCCAGCGTTGGGGTTACCAGGGTTCAGGAGGGCCAACAATTGAAAGTGAGTGCTCACGAGTTGTTTCAATCGCTGGCTAAGCTCGATTCATCATCCATGCCTGTCTCGGGGGTCAACTGTAGACGTGTCATCCTGTAGCGCAATGCATGCCGGCTGATGCCAAGTTTTTGTGCGGTTCGGCTGAGGTTCCTGTCGTTGCGAGCCAATTCGGCCCGAATCATGTCACCCTCGAATGATCCAAGCGCCTCCTCGAGTGAAAGCCCATCGTAGGATGAAGCGGATTCGTCCTCCTTGCGCAGGCGGGTCTCGAACCGAAAGTCAGGCAGGTTGACAGGGTGAATCTCATCGGAGGTGGAGAGAATCACCGCACGCTCCATCGTGTTTCTCAATTCCCGGACGTTGCCCGGCCAATGGTGGTTTCCGAGCAAGTGTCTAACCTCGCCAGTGAGCGGTACGAACTGCTTGTTCATTTTTCGGCCGAACCCGGACAGGAAATGCTCTGCCAACAGTATAACATCCCCCTCACGATCCCGCAGCGGTGCCACCCTCAACTGCACCACATTCAGACGATGGTAGAGGTCCTCCCTGAAGTCGCCATTCTCGATGGCATCGATAATGTCCCTGTTGGTCGCCGCGATAATTCGGACATCCACGCGGAGTTCCTCCGTCCCGCCGACGCGGACGAACGAGCCATCCTCGAGAAACCGCAGCAACTTGGCCTGCAGCGAACGGGACATCTCGCCGATCTCATCGAGGAACAATGTCCCGCCGTTGGCTTCCTCCACCTGCCCTGTCTTCTGCTTCACTGCGCCGGTGAACGAGCCCTTTTCATGACCGAATAATTCGCTCTCAAGCAGGGTCTCAGGGATGGCCGCGCAGTTAAGCCGGACGTACGACTCCTCGCGCCGCTGACTAGAGTGGTGAAGCGATCCCGCGATCAACTCCTTGCCTGTGCCGCTTTCGCCAAGGATCAGGATCGTTGCCTCAGTCGGGCCAACTGTGCGGATCATCTCGCGCAACTCCTTCAGGCTGTCGCAGTTTCCGATGATGTCGTCCAACTGATAGCCGTACGGTAGCCGCGCCTTAAGCTTTTCGTTCTGGCGGATGAGCTCGTGGCGCTCAGAGCAACGATTGACGGAGTGTAATAATTCCTCCGGCTCGAACGGCTTGGAGAGGTAATCGATCGCCCCGGTCTGGATCGCCTCCACCGCCAGCTTTGGTGTCGCGTAGGCGGTAATCATCAGCACCGGCAAGTCCGGCCATCGTTCATGCGTTTCGCGGAGAAAATCGTAGCCGCTCATTCCATCGAGCCGCGCGTCGGTAATGACCATGAAATAATCAGACGCCTCAACCGCCTTCAACCCATCCTCCGCCGACTCAACGGTGTCTACCTGGTATCCCCGCGACTCCAGAACAGTCTTGAGTGTCTCGCGCATGTTGCGCTCATCATCAACAACCAGCAGGCTATGATTCTTGTTCATTTCGTCTGGAGCCTTATGGCTGCCCTACCTGGAAAGAGTAGGTTGAACCGGGTGTATTTTCCAAGTTCCGATTCAATTTCAACCGTGCCCCCGTACAATTCAGTATTGTGGCGAACGATGGCCAGGCCAAGCCCAGTGCCTTTTTCCTTGGTGGTATGGTACGGTTCGAAAACCGATTCGAGCATTTCCGAAGGGATTCCACTGCCGTTGTCCTCAATGATCACCCGGAAGTTGTAATCACCCTCGTAACTGGTTGTGATTTGGATTTCGCCGCTGTCAGCCAGCTCTTCGCGGGCATTTTGGATGACGTTGACGAATACCTCACTGATATGCTCTGGTTGGGCCAGCAGCGGCGGCAGAGCAATCCCGTACTCACGCCGAACGCGGGTAGCAAACCGGCTTCCTTTGGGGAAGACCTGCATGATGGCCGCATCGAGCGTCTCGTTCACGTCGAGCTTAGCCAAGCGCCCCTCGACCAATTGGGCATATCCCATCAGCTTGGTGATAATCTGATCCGCCTTGTTGACCTCCTCGCGAATCAGGCCCAACTGGCGCTTGACCAACTCGTTCCCATCCGTCGTTTGATCAAGCGCGAATGCGGCGTTGTTTATAATAGACAGCGGATTTTTCACCTGGTGCGCGATTTCCGCCGCAAGCCGCCCCGACGCCTGGAGTTGGCTCTGGCGTCGGTCGAACTCATCCTCCTCGGCATCCATCCGGCGCTGCTTGTCGATCAACACCTGCAGTCCGTAGCCGCAAGCCGTCATCAGCATCAGCAGCAAAGCCCTCAGCATGACAGGTTCGCCCGCGATATCCCCAAGTTCCTCCTCCGAGCGTGCGACCACGATATCAAATGCGCCGGCACAAAGATAGATAACGCTGACGGAGAGGTTTGCCACAATCTGCGACGAGGCTATCGGCATACTAATTGCATTACGAATCTGCAACCCCAAGAACATCCAAAACAGGAAACTTTCAAAACCGCCGGTTAACTCGGTCATCATCGCTAGCAGCAGTGCGTCGAACAGACAGATTAAAAATACCACCTCACGGAGAACCCGCGTGGAAAACTCCTCCATCCGGATGAGCATAACGCCGATGATCACGTTGACAATGAGGCAGAAAACAAAGAACCACTGAATCGTACGCAGCAGAGTCCAGCGCACGCGGTCAGCATCCATCTCCGGCCACTCTGTAAAGTATAGATAAAAAATGAGAACAAGAAAATAAACCGCTTTGACAGGCAGCATGGTATTCCGCTCGATAAAGCGGATACGCGCACGCTGCGAACTGTCGTCAGGCGCAATGGACTTGAATAACTGGGACAGCCGCCACCAGTCTATCCAAGTTTTCCTGCCTCTTGGGGAGGCCATTTTCTCAATCCTTCGCTTGGTCGATGCCAAGCATTTGCAGCGCTTGGTCTGCGATCCCATCCACCGGCCAAAGTCGCCCAATACCTTCGTAGCCGCATGACAGCAACCCCTCGTCCGGGCCGACGAATACCGCACCTCGACCTATCAGCGTGGCGACATTGGCCTCCGTAGCTGGGTGGGTCCACATTTTCCCGTTCATCGCCGGGGCCACCAGCAACTTGGCCTCGGGCCTCAACGCTAACGCCACGCAGCACAGCGCATCGTCGGCTATTCCAAGGGCCAGCTTCGCCACGGTATTGGCTGTCGCCGGGGCCACCAGCAGCAAATCGGCCCGGTCGGCGGCTTGCACGTGAGCGACACCATCCTTCCCCTCGTCATACAGGCTAGTGATCACGCTCCGGCGAGTAAGCGTCTGGAACGGAAGCGGCTTGACGAACTGCTGCGCATCACGGGTCAGCACAACATGCACATCGCACCCGGCCTTGGCCAACTGGCTTGCCAAGTCGATCGCCTTGTAGGCGGCAATTGAGCCACTCACCCCAAGCACGACATTTTTCGGTTCATTCATGGTGATGGAATGGTTTCACGCTTGGCGAATCGGGTGCTCTTGATAATCGCAAGCAAACGCTCAACGTCGCTCTCACGGGTTTGGCTGATCAATGTGTGGTCAAATTGTCCGGCCTGTTCAATCTCTTCCTTCGCGATCGCCAGACGCCCGGCAATCACGTCCTCCGAATCGGTACCCCGGCCGCGGAGCCGCCGCTCCAACTCCTCAAGACTTGACGGACAGAGGAATACCGTAAGCAGTGAGTGGCACAACACTGGATCGGCCGCTGCACGTTTGCGGATGGTTGCCGCGCCCTGCACGTCGATGTTCAACAGCACATCACTCCCCCCGGCGAGCTTTGCGCGCAGTTCCGCCTTGAGCACGCCGTAATGGTTGCCGTGTACAACGGCGTTCTCCAGGAACTCGCCACCGTCAAGCCGCGCCAGGAACTCCTCCTCTCCGACGAAATAATAGTCGTGACCATCCCGTTCTCCGCCCCTTGGTTTGCGGGTGGTGCAGGTTACCGCGCGGGTGGCGCTTGGCAGAGCGGAGCGAACGTTGTCACAAAGCGTCGTTTTGCCGGCACCGGACGGCGCGGAGATCACCACCAAAAGCGGCGTACTTGAAGCGGCGCTGCTCATTCGACATTTTGAACCTGCTCGCGGATTTTCTCGAGCTCGGTTTTCAGGGTGACTACCTCAGCGGAGATCACGGCATCATTGGCCTTGGAGCCTATCGTGTTGATTTCCCGGAACATTTCCTGTGCCAAAAAGTCGAGCTTGCGCCCCACCGGCTGGGTGACGGAAAGGCACTGCTCAAGTTGAGAAAAATGACTTTCAAGCCGGGTCAACTCCTCGGTAATATCCATCCGGTCCGTGTAATAGACCATCTCCCGTAGCATCCTCTCATCGTCCACCCCGGGTGTCTCGACGTTGGCATTGTTCAGCCGCTCAATCAATCGCTTGCGATGCTGTTTCAACACCGCCGGAGCACGCTTGGCCACCCGCTTGGCGATGCGCTTCAATCCGACTAGGCGCTTGATCAAGTCTCTCTTCAAGTTAGCCCCCTCTTTCCCGCGCATGGCCTGCAATGTCTCAAGCGCTTGGGTAAGCGCCCGCTTGACCGGGGCACGATATGCCTTGCTGTCCATCACCGATTCGGACGACTCAAGAACACCGGGCAAGCGCAGCAAAGTATCCAATGAAAGATCATCCGGCATCTTCAGCAACTTGGCTAACCTAGCCAATTCTCGTCGGTACGCCCTGGCTTGCTCCTCGTTGACAACGCCCACCGCGGAGCGAGTCGCGCCGGAGTGACGTAGCGTCACCCTGCCATTAACCCGACCGCGGGAGACGGAGGCAAGAATCATGTCCCGCAGTTCCGGTTCCATCGACTCGAGTTCTGACGGCATTCCCAAAGCAACTTCGGCCTGTTTGCGGTTAACCGTGTTCAACTCGATGACGATCTGCACGCCTTTGGCAGCATATTCCCCCCGCCCATATCCGGTCATCGATTTCATCGTTTCACGTCCTCCTAACCGAGGCCAGCATAGTAGGCATCCACCCGTTTACCGACATCGCGGTAGCCAATGTCCCTCTCGTAAATAATCTTGAACTGGTCGATAGACTCCTCCTTGCGCTCCATCGAGTCGAGCACACAGCCGAGTTGGTAGTGCAAATTCATTTTTTCGTCGTCCATGACCTCCTTTTTGTCGAGCGCTTTCTGCAGCGTGCCTGCTGCCATGTCATTCATGCCTCGCTCGGCGAAACAGCGACCAATGTGAATCAGTGAAGCGATCTCCCGGTGTGGATTGGCTTGCGCGCGCTGGAACGACTGGATCGCCGCGGTAATCTCACCGGCCTCGAGTTGCAGCACACCTAGGTCGTAGCGCAGTGAAAGATCCGACGGGTACCGCTCTGACAGGAGTTGAATCTGCCCCATCTCGAACGCCTTACGATCGTCTCTCAATTCCCTGGCTTCGGCTTCATCAGCCTGCTCGATACACCAATCGAACTGGAGCAGCTTGGTGTCGACAATTGCCCGATCCACGGCGGCGTCAGAGCGAAGGTTAGTCTTGTTGAACCGCTCATAGTAGCCGATGGATGTGTCATAATTCTTCATGCGGCAATGCAACTCTGCAAGCGAGCGGATAAGCTTCAGGTTGTTCGGATCATCTTTAAGTCGCTTTTCATACTCGTCGATCAAGTGTTCGGCGGTGGACTCCTGTTCCGAGCGGCGATTCTCCTGCTCAAGCAGCACTGCTTCCTCCTCGTCCTTGAGCACCGCGCGGTAGTCGGCCTCGCCGGAAGCCACCTTGTCGTACCCGCCCTCGGAGAGTGTGCGGCTGGCGGTCAGGTTCTTTGAGAGTTGCAGCACCTCCTGGTCGTTGGGATGCGCCCGGGCCAGCGCTGCACAGCTTTCCTCCGCCTTAGCCACTTCGCCATTGGTCACCAGAGCCTGGCAATATCTCATCGTGTTGGCTTTGTCGTCCGGTTGCTGCTTCATGACCAAATCCCAAGCAAACACCGCTGTGCGCGGGAATTCAGCCGCCGTGGCCGCCTCGGCCAGCAGTTTGTTTCCCAACACACTGTATGGGTCATCATTCAAAATCTGCTCCGCCACCTCGATGGCCTCGCGCGGGTCCTTCTTCAGCGCCAATTGCCCCTTCGGCAGGAGCGACGACGAGGTCGTTTTGCCGAAAATCCGAAAAAAACCGCTCTTCTTGCCGACCCGCTTGAACTGGTTCAGTCGTAGTGCCTCGCGGCACTCAAAAAAACCCGGCTCGCGCCGGAGTGCTTGCTCGAACAGCTTGGTGGCGTACTCGAGATTCTCCTTGCGGAGCGCAACAAGCCCCTTGTCGAAAAGCTCGCGAGCCTGCGGCTCCACCTCTTTTTTACTCTTCTCCGACATGCGTTAAAACCGGCTCGAACAGTACCGGCAAACTCAAGCCGATGCAAACAACCTCCCGCCCAGGGCGAGCTACGCGGTTGCCCTGTCCTGTAAGGTCGTGTATAACATTTGCCGCCGGTTTTCGGCAGATGCCCATGAGCAGCAAAGCCAAAAAGGAAGACAAGGAGAACAGCCAGATCAAAATCGCCGACGCGGAGGAGGACAATCAGGCACTTCGCCAAGCGGAGGAAAATCCCGTACCCGGCGAAACTTCAACTGAGGACAAAGAGGAAAAGTTGCCACCACCCACGTCGGAGGAGCTCAAGGAACTTCGCGAACAGGCGGCCAAGGCGGCTGAATATTACGACCGACTCCAACGGCAGGTCGCCGAGGCGGACAACCTTCGCAAGCGCTTGGCGAAGGAGAAGCAGGATGCCATCCGCTACGCCAATGAGGCTCTCATCGAAAACCTGTTACCCACGATGGACAGCTTCGAGATGGCCATCACCGCCACTCAGGACTCCGGCCCCAACGACATCGAGTCGCTCAAAACCGGGATCGAGATGGTCTACACTCAACTGAAGCGAACCTTTGAGGAGGCAGGTGTCACGGAAATCGACGCCGTTGGCCAAGAGTTCGACCCCTCACAGCACGAGGCCATGTCCCGAAAGCAAACCGACGAAGCCGACGAAGGCACCGTGCTCGAGCAAACCCGGAAAGGTTACCGCCTGCGGGACCGTCTACTCCGGGCTGCATCCGTCGTCGTGGCCGCACCGGTCGCTGATGAAGAGAAGGAAACCGAAGAGTAACCATGGCCAAGCGCGACTATTACGAGGTGCTTGGCTTGGCCAAAGGCGCCTCCGCGGATGAAATCAAAAAGGCATACCGCAAGCTGGCGGTCAAATATCATCCCGACAAAAACCCCGGCAACAACGATGCCGAGGAAAAATTCAAGGAGATCGGCGAGGCGTACGAGGCCTTGAGCGACCCAGAGAAAAAGGCCGCCTACGACCAGTTTGGCCATGCCGCCTTCGGCCCCGGTTCCCGGGCCAGTCGCGGCGGCAGTGGCTTCCACGACCCGTTCGACATTTTCCGCGAGGTCTTCAGCGGTGGCGGCGGCGGCGGCAGCATATTCGAGGACCTGTTCGGCGGGGGTGGCCAGCGCGGCTCCTCCGGCCCGGCACGAGGATCCGACCTGCGCTACGATATGGAGTTGAGCTTCGAGGAGGCGGTCCACGGTTGCGAGAAGGAAATCCGGCTCAACAAGCTCGATGCCTGCGACTCGTGCAACGGCAGTGGAGCAGCCGAAGGAGGCCGCCGGACGCCCTGTACCACCTGCAACGGCCGCGGACAAGTCGTCCAGTCTCAAGGTTTTTTCAGCGTGGCGCAAACCTGCCACCGCTGCCACGGGAGCGGATCGACCATCGACAAACCGTGCCCCAAGTGCAACGGCGAGGGTCGACGCGACAAGTCCGGCAAGGTCACCATCCGCGTCCCGGCCGGAGTCGATACCGGCGCCCGGCTCCGCTCCACCGGCAACGGCGAGGCCGGTGTCCACGGCGGCAAGCCGGGCGACCTGTATGTCGTGCTACACGTGAAGGAGCACGAGATTTTCGATCGTGACGGTGACGACCTCCAATGTGAGGTGCCTGTCAGCTTCACGCAGGCCGCGCTCGGTTCTGAGATTGAGGTGCCCACCCTCAGTGGAAGTTCACGCATCAATGTTCCACCCGGCACCCAGTCCGGCACCATCCTTCGCCTGCGTGGCAAGGGAGTGAAAAACGTCCAGGGCTACGCTCACGGCGACCTCCATGTCCGCGTCATTGTCGAGGTTCCGACCCGGCTTAATGCCGAACAAAAGGCCAAGCTCAGCGAGTTCGGCGAACTGTGTGACGACCGCGTCAACCCGATGCGCGGCTCCTTCTTCGAGAAAGCCAAGAAGTTCTTCACCTGATCCGTCCCAGTTCCATGCACCGTTTCTTCATCCCCCCAAAGGATTCTCATAATAACCCCCTTCGCCTCTCGCCGCAGGAATCCAAACACGCCCGTTCAGTGCTGCGCCTGCGCGAGAGCGACCGAGTTGTCGTCCTGAACGGCGCTGGCAAGGAATTACTCTGCCAGGTGAACGAGGTGCGCAGCGAAGCCGTCTCTCTTAAACTCGTCCAAGAAAACAAAATCACCCCGCTGCCGTTCGAGATCACGCTTTACCAGGCCGTGACCAAGGGGAAAGCAATGGATTTCATTGTTCAAAAAGCTGCCGAACTGGGGGCACACCGCATCGTGCCGGTGCTTTCCGACCGTTCCGTACCAGCGTGGGATGATGCCAAGGCCGCGGCCAAGATCGAAAAATGGCGCGGCATCTCTATCGAGTCGATCAAGCAGTGCGGCTCCGCTTGGCTGCCCAGGCTCGAATTACCGATGAGCCCCAAGGCCGCCCTGGTAGATGCGCGTCAGTCCCACCTCTCTCTCATCGCGACGCTGCAACCCGACGCGAAACACCCGCGGGAACAGATCGACGCCTATGCGGCGGAGTACGGCCAAGCCCCGCGAAAACTGGCGATTTGGGTCGGGCCGGAAGGCGACTACACACCGGCGGAGATCAACACCATCCGCACTGGTGCCCAACCGATCACGCTTGGCCCTCTCGTTCTCCGCAGTGAAACCGCCGCCATCTACTGCCTCGCCGTCCTCAACTACGAACTGCAGGCCCGACCGTAGTTGTATGGCCAAGCGCTTGACTACGCGGAGGTCTCCTTCATGTAGCGCAGGCTATCGCGGGCGATTGTCTCCGGGCCTTCCTGAAAGTCGAACACCTCGACCGAGACGAAGCCATCATAGCCGACCTCCTTCAGCGCGCCGAAGATCGGCTTGAAATCGATCTCCCCAAAACCAGGGCCCTTTAGGTTGGCGTCGTTGGCGTGGAAGTAGGCGAAATGTGGATGTGAATCGCGGATGATCTCCGGAATCGGCTTGGGATCGGAACACATCGCCTTGACGTCGAGGATGATCTTAAATGCGTCACTCTCAAATTGCTGGACAAACTCGATGCCTTTCACAGCTGTATTCACAAAATCTGTTTCCGACGGTGCCAGCGGCTCGAAACAAATCGTAACCCCCATCTCCTCGGCCAGCCTCACGGACGGCGCAAATGTTTCCCTTGCCAGCTCCCACGCCTGCTCGAAGCTGACCCCTGGCAACAGATTCCGCTGCTTGGGCGAACCGACGACAATCGCCTCACCCCCCAGATCCGAGCAAAAGTTCACCAATTCACAAAAATAATCCGCTGTCTTGCGGCGCACCTCAGGTTCGGTGTGGGTCATGTACATGCCCTCGGTCTTGATGAGCACCCAATGTACCGCAGAAATGCCGATTCCATTGTCGACTGCGACGGCGCGAATACGATGGCGCTCCGCAACCGATACCTCCGTCACATACTGCGCCAGCGTGAACGGCGCAATCTCGATGGCGTCGTAGCCGGCATCAGCGACGAACCGGATGGAGTCATCAATCGTCCATCCTTCGAAAACCTCATTACAAATAGCAAACTTCATAGTGTTAAACCTAAAGAGAAACAGATCAACAGGACAATTCGCAAAACCGGGTCAGGAGCTTCGCCGCCTGGCCACTGGATTTGCATGATTGATGGAGAACCTCCTCGTGACTGATCGTCGACTGCCCCAACCCGGCGGCGGCATTAGTGATGCATGAGAGTCCGGCAACTTCAAGGCCAAGTTGTCGGGCGACGATTGCCTCCGGCACGGTGCTCATCGCAATGGCGTCAGCACCCAGTTTCGCGAAGGCCCGGATCTCGGCTGGCGTCTCATAGCTTGGCCCGTTCACTGCCACGATAACACCGCTTTTCAACTCGATACCACAATCGGCGGCGGCCTGGGAAAGCGCCTGTCCAAGGGGTTTGGAGTAGGCGAGCGACATGTCCACAAAGAGCGGATGGCTGACTACCCCGTCGCCGCGCAAAGGATTCTCCCCCATCAGGTTGATGTGGTCGGTGATCCGCATGAAATCGCCTACCGCGAGGTCGGCCGCGATCCCACCGGCCGCGTTGGTGAGCAATAGTTTCTCGATACCAAAAACCGCCATAACACGGACCGGAAAAGTGATCTCCGCCATCGCGTGTCCCTCGTAATAATGCAACCGGCCGGATTGCAGCAAGACATCCTCCTCACCGAGTTGCCCAATGAGGAACTGCCCCGCGTGTCCTCCCACCCCCGGCACGGCGCAACCGGGCAAGTCGGCAAAATTCACCTTCGTGGCTTCCAAAACCTCATCAGCGATTTGGCCGAAGGCGCTGCCAAGCACGATGGCCAAGCGCGGGCGCAAAGAGGTTGCGGCACGGAGAATTGAGGCGGCTTCCTGGAGTTCGGACTGCACCCGACCGGTATGGCGCCTGCACGGTCGAAACACAAGCCAAGAGCTTCGACTCGGTTCCGCAACCTGGTCAAACCTGTAGGAACGCGAAATCTGTTGACGACCGATGCAGGCTGCCGCTAGATTCCCCGCCCCTCGGGTTCCTGAGTAGCTCAATGGTAGAGCGGTTGGCTGTTAACCAATAGGTTGCTGGTTCGAGTCCAGCCTCAGGAGCCATTTCCCCTCCCATTGATTCGACGATACTGTATGCAGTTACGCCAGTGAGGTATCAATGCCAAGCGTCCCGTTGAGTGCGGCAAGGTAATCACTGTCCCGGACCACCTCCAATTGCTCCTCCAACTTTGCCAAGCGCTTGGCCAAGCCGAGCCGCTCAGCCTCCTCTCGATGCGTCTCCTTTCCAAGGAATACCTTCATGTATTCCCGTTGAGTTTCAAGGTAACATACGTCCCTTTCCTGCTTAGCCTCGAGTCGGTCAAGGTACCATTGCCGCCCGCGGACCTCTTTCACGTCAAACAAGCTGCGCACGGCGGGGTCATCGATCGTTTTGCCCTCAAATTGCCCGTCCGCCATGATGTGAAGGAGGGCCTTCAGCGGCGGAATTGCATCGCCGACGGAACCGTCCTCGAAATAATTGCTGGCGATCCGTTGCTGGGTCTCAACGATGTTATTGATGCCATCAACGTAATCGCCAATCCCTTGTAGCTCCGGCTTGAGCATGTCCGGCGGCACAACGGAATCCGGGTTGGTGAAAATGCGACCAAAGAAATCGAGTATAAACCGGCTCGTGATCCGGTAACCAAGGCGGCTCGCCAACACCGCTTGACCGTCGTGGTCAAAATCCTCCAGTTTCTCTAGGTAGCCGCCGCTGATAAGAAAACTGGCACGGCGCTCCTCGGCGGACATCCGTGCCCACAACTCCGGGATCAGCAGGCTGATGTCGTGATCCACGCGGTATTTCGGCCCAATATAGCCGGCTGCCGACGTGAAACAGTCGTCGCCCGTCAGCATGTAGCTAACAAGGGCATTGTTCAGATCCACAACCGGCGGGAGGGCGTTGAATGGCCCCTTGGTTAGCGCACCCTCGGACCCGGCACCAGTCGTGGAAGGCGACTTACCTGTTAGCGAACTGACAAAGTCCATGAACAGTTCCGGCAACTCTTGATAATGGATCGGTCCGTAAACGGCCAATGCCCGGATGCCGGCCTTCGGGTCAGGCGGATTGTTGCGGCGGCCCGCCAGCACAGCGTCCACCGGAAAGCAGACGGCTTGGCCAAGCGGCACACGCCGGTAAAGGCGCGTCCCGACACCTGCGAGGTAGCGACCGCGAGCATCCTCCACATCCGGCCGGTTTTGCAGATAGCGCGGATTCTTGGTAGGCACTCCATCCACGATTCGCGGACGGGCGGTTGAAACCATAAACTGGCGGGAGTTGGGCTCATCGAGAAAATCCGTAAAGACCTCCCGCAGCCCCAGTGTGTACTCTCCAAACTCGAGCGCGTCGGCTACTTCATCGCAAGCTTCCCGCCTTGAGATCGGGTGGTAGTTGGAAGCGAAAAGATTTTCGCGGCAAAAATCGGCCTCTGCCTTTTTGTCGTACCCGCGCCGAATGGCGTCGTCCGGACGCTGGAAAAACCGGAACTCGCAATTGCTCACAAACTTGAGCGAGGGGCGCGGCTCCCCGTCTCTAGCCCCAGACAAGCCGTCTGCAGAGACAACCGTGCTAGCGGAAATATCGTCCTCTCGCTGCAGCTTAATCGTCGGGATGAAATCCTTTCGAAGGGTGAATGTCCGCCAAAGGGCGTCCTCGGTGAAACCGACCCGCAGGTATTGAGCCACCAGTTTTTGCTGCCGGTATTTGAGTTCCATGCCGGCCTGGCCGTTAACGGTGTCCACCGAGAAATACCGCCTCCAATCCCCCTCCCACTCCGGCCGGTAAAAGCGTTTTATAGTGAACACAAGGTCCTTCACATGCATCGGAATACTTTCTAGCCAATCGTTATACTCCTCCGTGTAAGCTCGACTGGGGGTTAGCAGCTTGACGACCGAACCAAGCGAGCGCCGCTCATCCAACACACTGCGTCCCCGCTTGAATTCCGGCGGTTCCTTGAACCGGCCGGAATAATTTCGCTTAAGTATTTCACCGACAGCCTCCATGTCGTCATGGAAATCGGCGACAAAAACCGGCCCGGCCAAGATAGCATCCTGGATGGATTTGGAGATCTCCGACTTGCCGCCCCCGGAAACCGTGCATGGCTTGTGGCAAAACACGCCCTCCGCACGTGTCCCTACCAAACGCCAATGACCGCCTACGGAACGGCGCACCATTGACACCTTGTAGCCAGACGGTAGCACATACGTCACACCCGGCGTCAACCGGATGCCCTGCTCCTCCCCATCGCAGTTCCAACTGATCCTCTGCTTCCTAAGCTGCACATGGGAATCCTCCGGGATGTACTGGATGTCAGGATGGCGCTTGTCGATAGCATACCCTTCCGGTTGCAATTCCATCATTTCGCCGTACGATTGCCGAATCTCATCAAACGTGTGGTCCACCTTCTTGAGAAATCGGCTGAGATAAAAATCTTCCCCGAGGTCAGAACTCGAAAAGGCAACCGCGCCGCCGGCATGCTCCTCTTCTGTGTTACCGAGCAGATTGGCGGAAAAGCTGATCTGCGTTTTCACCTCCTTCTTGCAGTAGCCGAAATAGTTGTCGGCAATCAGCGTGACCATCACCCCGGAGGCGTCCCGGCAAGCCACCTTGAATCCGCCGCCGTCGTTGTACCGCTCCTCCTCCGATTCCCAGCACATGCCATCCCTTTTTTGCCGGTCGGTAGCCTCCGAGACGTGCGGAAGGCCAAGCTCCTTTTTTCCAAGCGAGACCAGGTGCGGAGCGAGCACCACGCAGCCTGTGTGACCTGTCCAATGTTCTGGGTCGAGCGCGGCGTCGTTTTCAGACAGGTACGGATCACCGGCGTTGCCAAAGATAGACTCCACAAAATCAAGGTTAGCCACGAAGCTCCCCGGAGCGAAAAACCTCGTCTCGAGTGACCGCTCCGCACAAATACCCTCAACCCCTGGCATCACCACCGGACGCAGTAGTAGCGAGACAAATAAGCGCGCCCTTTCCTCCTGCGAATGGGTGAAGGGAATTTCCATCACCGAATCCGGTGGGGACAAGGCTTGGCCAAGCAGGCCGGCAAACACCCGTTTCGGCACCTCCTTTTTGTCATGTGGTATCGGCAGTCCTCCCTCCACAATGTGAAAAACCCCCTTTGTCGTGCGCCGGTCACTCCTTGGATTATGCAGCACACCCTGCTCAGTCCGGTAAGACTCCAGACACTCCGATGTGTATGAATCGGTGTCGGGCGGCAGCGACAAGGTGCGCGCCAGACCGTGGTGCTCCAACTGAAGGGCATTGGTTGGAAGACGGGGAATACCACAGCCACAGCCTTCTAAGGTGCGATCCAAAAACGCTTGAATACGGGCGTCGGCCGGGCAATGGTGCTCTGCCAAAAGACGGTTCTTCTCCCGCAGGTTGGCAAGGAGATGCTTGCTGGTTTTCAGGAGGGCGAACTCGCTCTCCTCACCGACGATCGGTTGACCACGAAACCACAGTTTCGCATTGATCACCTCTGCCATGCGCCGTCTGGCTTCGTCGGAATTCAGGTTCACACCGAACCCCAGCCGGCGTTTCAGTTCCTTTGCATCATCCAGGTTCATCTCAAAAAAGGCATTATCGTCTAGGGGAGCAAAATGTCAGCGAAAAAGCACTGGGCCTTCATGATCGATTCCCGGCTTGGCCCGATGTAGGCTGTCCTCATGTCGAATGATGAACGACTGATCAACATCGAGTCCGACCTGACACACTTGGAGCAATTGGTTGAGTCTCTCAACCAAACCATCATCGAACAGGACAAAGTGATCCAGCAATTGCAGTCGCAGGTGCACTGCCTCACCACAGGTCTGGAGTCCAAGGAGATGGACGCCATCAAGGGCAACGTGAGCAAGCCGCCCCATTATCAATGAGCGCATACCAGGGGAAGCAAATCCTCAGGGCTCGCCGTTCCCGTAGTGCCAAGTTGGTGCACCACCACGGAGGCAGCCGCCATAGCCAAGCGCATTGCCTCGCCACTTTCGGCGCCCGCGGCCAGCGCCGTGGCCAGATTGGCCATAACCGCATCCCCGGCGCCGACAATGTCAATCTCACCCCGCACTGGGCAACACGGCACATGTTCCGCGACCGACCCCGAAACAGCCCCGACGATACCTTCCTCACTCAGACTCACAAACACCTCTTGGCCCCGCTTAGCGGCCAAACGACTGACCGCCACACACAAATTCGACACTGGAATGTTCGCTGGTTCGCCGGTAAGGACGGCAAACTCCTCCCGGTTCATCTTCAACCCGACAGCTGGAAAATGGCCTGCTCCACGGCGGCTGTCAGCCAAAATCAACAGGTCAGGGTAGTTGTTGCGAATTTGGCCAAGCGCATTCAGTAAATCACCCGCCAACACGCCCGTTCCAGCCTCATCCACCTGTTCGAGCAGCACCATCACGTCCACTCCCTTGGCCAAGGTGGCGAGCGAACCAGCGACCCTCTCCTGCACCGCCTTCGGCGTCGGGGTCCAATTCTTGAAATCGAGCCGATTCAGCTCCCTAGGCGGCTGGCCCAACTCAATCACCAGCGGCTTGGTGTACGAGAAAGTTCGGCGCTCGTTCGTCAGGAAAAAATGCCCTAAATCCACGCAACCCACTTGGCCAAGCGCATGCATCAACTCGTACCCCTCGCCGTCGTTGCCCGCAAAACCGACTGGATAGACAGTCCCTACGCCAAGTGCCGCCAAGTTGTTTAGAATGGTTCCGCAACCGCCAGGCTGCGATCGCACCCGAGCCACATTGAACACCTCCAGCCCGGTTTCAATCGACCTCTCCGCCCGGGCAGGGTCAATCTCGAGATATCGGTCGAGGCAAAAATCCCCGACCAACGCCACCCGGAGCCCGGAGAATCGGCCGACTAATTCAGCAAAGCGGTCCGCATTCACGACTCATTGTCGTTGGCCAGCGCGCGGGAGAGGTGCTGCACGAAGGCTAGGTTGTCACACTGCAGGTAATGCATCTCGCCACCCATACGGGCGTACGTCTTGCAAAACCGCAGATAATAGGCCGGGCTGGTGACTGGTGGCTCGCCCTGCGTCCAGTCCCAGTTCCCGCCATCCTGCAAATCGATGACATACATCGAGTGATCCGCCACGATCGGTCGTCCCTCCTGCAGGCGCAAATGATTGACACAGCTCAACGCCTTCTCGAACACCTGCGGGCCCATGATCGCCGAACCGACCGAAAGCACCACCCCACCGTCGAGTTGCTCGAGTGTCCCGGCGAATATCTGAAAATCGACCTGCGCCGCCCGGCCAATCGCCGCGCCGTTAAACATCGGATGGTTTGAGATAATGTCGTACCCAATACCGGGATGCACCGTCAACGGTACCCCATGACGGTGGGCAGAAGCGACGACTGACGCCTCCTTCCAGCGATGTTCCAACTCATATCGCCCTTCGGGCACGAAAGCGCCGCGCATGGCATGGAGCAACTCGACGCGAGCGGCGGTCAATTCGTGTCCCGGCTCGGTCTGGATGAGCTTGGACAACTCGTCTGCCGTCGGAAATTCAACCCCATTCCCCTCGATCAACCGGCCAAGCGCCTCGCCATAGCCCAATCCCTCGATTCCACCCGCGAGAAGGGCTAGGTGAATGTTGCGGCCTGTTTCCTCCCAAGTACCGAAGGTGCCTGTGGCAACGTTTGAGCGGACGCACTCGGTCGAACGACCAAGCCAAGCGAACTCCCAGTCATGAATCGTCCCGGCCCCGTTTGTAACCAGGTGCGACAACCAACCGTCGGCAATCAAGCGGTCGAGAATCAGTGCGGCCCCATTCTTTATCAGGTGCGCCCCATAAATGAGCACCACTGCTTTGCTGCTGGCCTTGGCTTGGCGAATACGCTCGGCGCACTCCTTCACCCGACGCATCAATGCTTTATCGATGACCGCCGGCTCAGCGCCGGGCGGCACCAGCACCTCCTCGACTGAACTCAGGCTTTTGCGCTTGGCCAAGGGCAGCGGCTTGATATTTTGAAGCTCTAGTTTATTGCCACTCATTTTCCCTCGATGATGTCGAGCAACACCGCCGCATCCTGGTAGTCCGGGACGACGATGTCTGCACCAACCCCAAGCAACCGCTCTCGTTTCCAAGGATCAAACCGCCCCTCCCCATTGTTTGCCTCGTCGCTGGCCACGGCCAACGTGAGAGCGCCGGCATCCCTGCCATTTTCAATTTCCACGTACCCGTCGCCCACCACCAACAAACTGCCACCATCGACGTTATGTTTCGTCAGAATCCGCTCAATCACCTGTTTCTTTGAAAAATTTTCATAATTGTCCAGCGCCCCGTAAATCTGATCGCCAAAATAACGGGTCAAGCCAAGCAACTCCGCCTCACGCTTGACAAACGGTTCGTCGGTGCCGCTGGCCAGGTAAAGTCTCCAACCGCGCGCAAGCATGCCGTCCAGCAATGCCAACGCCCCATGTAGTAAAAACTCCCCCGACTCGGCACTGCCATTGGCCAGTTGGTCAATCCGGGTTTGTATGCGTCTCTCAAGACGTCTCAAATACTCATGCTTGTACTGCAATGGATCAAGCGCCTCACCGCCCCGCTCAGCGACGCGCTCGGCAAATTTCATCATTTGATAAATCGTCTGCCGGCCGTTCAGGGTCATAATATCGTCCAGCAGCATAGCACGCACGGCGCGCGGCGCCTCGCCATCGACCCGCGGCAGCAACTCCTCGAACATCGGCAACATCACCTCCGGCCAGCCCTCGCGAATCAGCGAAAGTGTCCCGTCAAAATCGAGCACCACATGGGCAATGCTTGGACGGGGAGCAAAATGCGACGTAAACTCCACCTTGCCTGCAAACCGGGCGACCAGGGCCTCGTGCGATGTTAAAGCGAAGGTCTCAGCCATAAATCAGCGCTTGCCCAAGGTAGCCACCCACCTCTGCCCGGAGAAGCAGAATCTCCTGCTTCGCTTGGGCAGGTGCCCAAAAGGCTTGCAGACCAGCCTGGGGATGGGTTTACTGTTCCCGCGCTTTTGGCGTGTAAACACATGGCAACGGAAAAAAAGGAATTCAAGACTGAGGTCCAGCAACTGCTCGACCTGGTGATTCACTCGCTCTACTCGAACAAGGATATTTTCCTTCGGGAACTGATCAGCAACAGCTCCGACGCGATCGACCGGCTACGATTCAAGGCCCTGTCAAACAAGAACCTCATCAAGGAAGATCCGGAGTTCCGGATCAAGCTCTTCGTGGACAACGAAGCCAAGACGCTGAGGATCGAGGACAATGGCAGCGGCATGACCCGTGATGAACTCGAGACCAACATCGGCACCATTGCGCGCTCCGGCACGCGACAGTTCATGGAGGAATTGAAAAAGAGCAAAGCCGCCGATAACCCTGAATTGATAGGCCAATTTGGTGTCGGATTTTACTCTGCCTTCATGGTCGCCGATAAGGTCACCCTCAAGACTCGGCCCGCCGAGAGCGACGAGTCGTGGACGTGGGAGTCCAGCGGCGATGGAAGTTACGAACTCTCCGACGGCGGCCGGGACACGCGCGGCACCGAGATCACCCTGCACCTCAACGAAAGCAGCCGGGATTACATCGTCGAGTTTCGGCTCCGCCAGATCATCAAGAAATACTCGGACTTCGTGGAATACCCAGTCGTGATGGACATCACCCGAGACGACACCCCGCTCGACGACGAGGGTAATCCGAAAGAGGGAGCCGAAAAGAAGGTAACCATCACCGAGGAAACCCTGAACTCGATGAAGGCGATCTGGATGCGCCCGAAGAGTGAGATTAAAAAGGAAGAGTACTGCGAGTTTTACAAGCACGTCTCCCACGACTACACCGACCCGATCAAGACCATCCACTACTCAGCCGAGGGAAAAATCGAGTTCAAAGCGCTGCTGTACCTGCCTGCAAAGGCGCCGTTCGACCTGTTTCAGCAAGAAGGCACCAAGCACGGCATCCACCTCTATGTGAAGCGCATCTTCATCATGGATAATTGCGAGGCGTTGCTGCCGCGCTACCTACGCTTCGTCAAGGGTGTTGTCGAGTCAAACGACCTGCCACTGAACGTATCCCGCGAAATTCTGCAGGAGGACGCCATCATCAAGCAAATCGAGAAAAGCGTCACCACCAAACTCCTATCCGAGCTTAAGACGATGATGAAAAAATCTGGGGAGGATTATCTCAGTTTCTACCAGGAGTTCGGGAAGGTTCTCAAGGAGGGAATCGAGGTCGACCAGGCTAATAAGGACAAGATCAAGGAACTCCTACTGTTTGAAAGCAGCAGGACCGAACCGGGTAAATATGTCTCACTCAAGGAATACATTGATCGCATGGTTCTGGATCAAAAGGAAATCTACTACATCACCGGCACCTCACGCGCCGCTGTCGAGAACTCCCCTCACCTTGAGGTATTCAAGAAGAAGGAGATCGAAGTGTTGTTCATGATCGAACCGGTGGATGAATTCATCCTGGCCGGCTTCGGCGAGTACGACGGCAAGAAACTCAAGTCGATCTCCCAGGGTGACATCGACCTCGGCAGCGAGGAGGAAAAAAAACTCGCCGACGAGGAGAAAAAGGAGGTGTCTGGCAAATACAAGAAACTCATCAAGAAGGTGCAGGACAGCCTCAAGGACGACGTGAAGGAGGTGCGCCTATCCGACCGCCTGACCGACAGCGCCAGTTGCCTCGTCACCGACGAGGGCGACATGAATCCGCAGATGGAGCGCATCTTCGCCGCCATGAACCAACCGGTACCGGAAACCAAGCGCATACTCGAGTTGAATCCCGGCCACCCTGTCATCGAAACGATGAATGACCTGTTCACTGCCAACAAGAAAGACCCAAAGATCGCAGACTACTCCGAACTGCTTTACGATCAGGCTCTACTCACCGAGGGCATCGCCGTCAAAAACCCCGCAAGATTCGCTCAGCTAATTTCAAGCCTAATGGTTCAAGCCAAATGATTCCACCTGCCCCCCCCTGGATTCCCATCTTGTGTATCCGCCGATCAATTGACATTTCGGTCTCGCGCGCCGGTTCGCTACACTTTATACGCGTTGTGTTAATTTGATATGAAAACAGCGCTTGAGCTACGGACTACGGCCTTGGAAAAGACCGCATGCGACTGTAGCGCTTGTAACTTTCCCAAACATCCCCTTTGTCATGCGCTCGGGGATCGCCTGTTTTTTTCAGGAAAGCGTCCATCTTGTTCCGATATTTTTGGGTTATCTTGAGGAATGTCGGATCGAGAGCGAGGTTGTTCATGCAAGCAGGGTCTTTTTTGACATCAAACAACTCCTCCTCCGGCCGTTTGTTAACCGACAGGTGAAAGAATGGCTTATATCGGGAATCATCCCGATTCTCGATTAGGAAGGCCAGAGTCGGGCAAGCATCAATGTCATGATAACCGCCGTGCATTGGCCCAAGTTTGCCTGGTGCATCAAACTTTTGCGGATCTCCCGCCGGCCAGCGATTCGGCCTGAAATTGCGGATATAGATATATTGGTCGGATCTAAGGCAGCGCTGCGGGTAGGTCCAATTGTTGTATCGGGATGAGGAGTGACGTTCCCTGCCACTATACACATGGGTTCTGGACTTTTCGATTCTCCCCGATTTACTGGATTCAAGTATTGAAACCAAGCTGCGACCAATGGGAGCAAGCGCCACTTCATCTAGTGCGGGGTGGGTCACGTTCGCCGCCTCAAGAATGGTCGCCGTAAGATCGACGAAGCCAACCGGATCGCTCCCTTCTCGTCCGCCCTTGACGCGGCTTGGCCACATAATGGCCAACGGCACATGCACGCCAAATTCGTAGCAGTTGGCCTTAGCCCGGGGAAATGCCATCCCGTTGTCGGAGGTAGCTATGACCAGCGTATTGTCTAGTTCTCCCAGTTCATCGAGCCTCGCCAACGCTCGGGCCAAGTGCGAGTCGAACCACTCGATCTCGGCGTAGTAGTCGAGGATATCGCTGCGAATTTCCGATGTATCCGGCAGGAAAGTCGGCACGTCAATATCCCCAAGTTTTTTGCCCTGCTTAAGCCCAATCCCATTCTCGAATTTCCGGTGCGGTTCGTGTCCACCAAGCCAAAAACAAAACGGCTTTCCTTCGGGGCGTTGGCTCAAAAAATCATCAAAGTTGGCTGCGTAATCGGTGGAGGAGATGCCACTGATGCGCGGATTCTTTTTCTTCGATGAAAAAACGGGGCCAGCTGGGTTGCGCGTGAAACCGCCGTCCCGGTAATTGCCCGGCCCCCACCCCTTCCCGGTGTACCCGACCCAGTAACCGGCTTTCTCCAGCAGATCAGGGAAAGTCAAATACTTTTTCTCGAACTTACTGGCGTGCGTTCCTGCGTGCTCAAGCATCCAGTGGTAACGCCCAGTCAACACCGTAGCACGGCTAGGGCTGCATCCTGGCGAGCCCGAAATGCAAGTGCGGAACAACACTCCTTCTTTTGCCACACGGTCAAATCCGGGAGTACGGATACCTCTGCAACCGTAAGCGGAGGCGTGTGGATAAGACTGGTCATCCGAAATAACGAACAGGATATTCGGCCGATCGGCCAATGACTGGGATCCAGTCGAAAATAAGCCCAAGACCAACGCGCTAGCTGCAAGCACTATATGTGTAATTTTCATTTCAAGTCCTCAGTCGAGGCCAAGAACATTTTCCATACTGTACAACCCGGGCACTTGGCCACAGGCCCAGATAGCAGCGTGCAGTGCGCCGTTCGCAAAAGTGTCCCGGCTGGCCGCCTTGTGGGTTAGTTCGAGTCGCTCACCGTTCCCAGCATAAACAACGGTGTGATCACCGACCACATCGCCCCCCCGAAGCGAATGCATCCCAATCTCAGAGTCGGTGCGCTCACCAAGGATGCCCTTACGGCCATAGCGCATTTCCTTCTCGAGCGACACTTTGCGAACCTCGGTTAAAATCTCCGCTAGAGTAGCGGCAGTGCCACTAGGAGCGTCGCGCTTGAGGCGGTGATGCATCTCAATGACTTCGAGATCAAAACCGGGGCCGAGCACCTCAGCCGCCTTACGCGTGAGCCAAAACAGTGTATTCACCCCGGTTGAATAATTCGACGCCCAGACAATAGGAATCTCCGATTGAAGCTTCAGTATCGCCGCCTTGTCCTCGTCGGAATGACCGGTTGTGCCGATGACTAGTGCTTTTTTTTGAGCCGCACAAAGTTCAGCAACAGGCCTCGTGACTTCGTGAAAACTGAAGTCTATCACTCCGTCTGCCTGTGCGATGGCACCAGGCAAGTCATCGCCAATGTCAATACACGCAACAACCTCAATGTCGGGATTGCCCTCGCCGCAACGAAGCAACGCCTCGCCCATTCGACCCTTGGACCCGTTGATGATGACTTTGGTCATGACTGTTATTTTTTAAGCACACCGCAAGCCTTGAGCGTTGTGGTCAATTGAGCACGGTTGTGTGCCGACATTTTACAGAGAGGCAAACGGTATTCCTCTGCGCATTTTCCGAGCAACGCCAGTGCGGCCTTGGCCGGCACCGGATTGGTTTCTAGGAAAAGGTCAGTGAACAGCGGATAATATTTTTGATGCAGCTTGAGCGCCTGAGCAAGCTGACCAGATGCAAAGGCACTGACCATCCTGGCCACCTGCCGCGGGATGATGTTCGAGGCAACACTGATGACCCCCTCGGCTCCAACGGCCATGAAAGGCAGCGTCAATGCATCATCCCCACTCAGGATTGTGAACCGTTGGCCAAGCGCGGCACGAAGCTGGCTCACGCGGTCCGCGTCTCCGCCAGCCTCCTTGATTCCGACGATATTTTTACACGCCTTGGCTAAGCGCTCGACCGTAGCCACCTCGATTGAAATGTTGCAACGGCCCGGAATGCTGTAGAGGATTATCGGCAGTCGAGTAGCGCGCGCAATCTTGCGAAAATGCTGGAACAAACCCTCCTGTGACGGCTTGTTGTAATAGGGGGCCACCTGTAGTGAACCATCTACACCGACCGCCTCGGCGGCACGTGTGAGGTGGATTGCCTCAGCGGTGGAATTGGCACCAGTGCCAGCCAGCACCTTCACTCTGCCCCTGGCTGCCTGAACAGCAAGCTCAACAACCCAAACGTGCTCGTCAAACCCAAGGGAAGGCGACTCGCCAGTGGTGCCCACAGGGACAATACCGTCAATCCCTCCGCGTATCTGCTCCCGGATCAGTTTTTTAAATGCCTCTTCATCAACGCTCCCCTTGCGGAACGGCGTAACCAAGGCAGTGTAGGTTCCTGCAAACATCGTCAAAATGCGCGGAGAGATTCGGGGCAAACCC
>JASMKO010000003.1 GCA_030749225.1 Verrucomicrobiota bacterium | reverse complement strand
CGAATTGTCGTAAAGCCGACGGGGTATGGCGGCGTCCGCCTTGACCGACTTGGGCGGTTCGAAACCGCGACGCCAGAACATGTTCCGGTCCGTGGCCAGTTGATCCAAACCCCATGGTAGAAAATGCAGCCGCTCAGATTTGGAATCCAAATAAACAAAGTAATTATTCTTGTTGCTGACATAGCCGTCCCAGTGGCCCACAAGTACCTCGGCCGCCCAGAAACGATAAAACCGGTCGAGATCGAGGTGCCGACCCAGCTGGTCGAGAACCGAATCGTCCCCAACATCCAGCGCAATGCTCGCGGCCTGAAGCGTTTCGATGGCCTTTTTCGAACCGAACTTGCGTTCAAAACGAACGAGGGAGGATACATCAAAGTCGCACACCGTACCCTCGTACAGCGTTCCTTTTGCGCTCTTGAACGCGCGCCGAAAGAGGTGCTTGTCGAGCGACTCGACGTTGGAGTAAATGCCAAGCGAATTGCCATTCACGCTCACCTGCGCAAGATTGCAGTGAGAGGCAGGTAGGCCCGCGGCCCGAAACAATTGGAACCCGATGAGCTGGTGAACCCGAGAGGGATCCTGCTTGTTGTTGTTTAGCGTCAACGTGTCGACACCAGCAAATCGTCTGTCCTTGTCAAACCGGTCGATCTGCACCTTGAGCGAAGGGCGTTCATGATCCAGCGAGCCGACAAATCCCTTCTTGCGCAGGGCTACCTTGCCCACCTTGGTGCCGTCGATCGTCAACTGCGCCGTCACATAATCGAACGGTTTCTTCTGGTCCGAGGGAGGGATATCCGTTCGCAGGGTTTTCACTAGCGATCGGTGCTGTGCCCTTATCCGGTCCCAGTCCGCCGGACTCAAATCCAGCTCGATCCTGACTAGGCGGGAGGAGTCAAAAAAACGCTCGAATCCGTATGGAGCAAGATCCTTGGCCGCCGACGAGACTGTTAAACATAAGACAGGTAGCAGTGCCGCGAGCAGCCGGTTTCTGAGGTGCATGGTTGTCGGTGTTTACTCCTTTTTAAACTTCAGGCCCAACTTGCGGAGCTTGGGCCAAATGACGGCGCGGCAATATGGAGCATTGGCGTTTAGGTTGAAGTAGTTCTGGTGATACTCCTCGGCCTTGTAAAATATCGAGGCCTTCGTGATTTCGGTTACGATCGGGCTGCGGAATTCGCCGGAGCTACCGGCTGCCTTCATTGACTTCTCCGCCACCACCTTGTCGGCGTCAGTATGGTAAAAAATCGCCGAGCGATACTGTGTGCCAATGTCGGCGCCCTGTCGGTTGAGCGTGGTCGGATCGTGCGCTTTCCAGAACACCGCCAGTACTTTTTCGAGCGAGATTTTTGCGGGATCAAACTCCACTTTCACTACCTCGGCATGACCGGTGAGGCCGGTGCAAATCTGCTTGTAGGTGGGGTTTGGCACGGTGCCGCCCATGTAGCCGGAGGTCACTTTCGTGATGCCATCGATCCGCTGGTACACCGCCTCGACGCACCAGAAACAGCCGCCACCGAGCGTAATCATGCCGACCTTGGGAGGAGGCGTTACGAGTGGTTCATTGGATGGTTTCGACACGTTTTTTGGTATCGCGGGAGGCTTGGACGCGCTGTTATCTGCCCGGCCGCAAGCCACGCAGCAGAACAGGATCACCCAACTGAATAGCTTCAGGATCGTGTTCATATGATTTCAACTGTTCGCCAGGGAGCCTATCGCCCCGTTTGTCCAAGCGAAAGCCAAAATGGCTAAGGAGTGACGGTACGGTAAAACCGACCCCGCTCCGGCAACGCTGTTTCGTCGATAAACTCGACCGGCTCGGCCGTGCCCTCGAAGAGCGTGATCGCCTTCCACCGGCGCAGGTCAGTCGAGGTCTCGACACGGTACAGTTGACCCTCCTGCCCGGTGATGACGAGCCTCGGCTTGCCACCCTTGGACATGTGGACTGCAAGCATCGGCGGTACCGGAGGTGCGGCCAGCCGGCCCGACTCCAGGATCAGCCCGGCGCGTCCGACGATGACAAACCGCCGGTGGCCAAACGCCACACCGCCCAGCGTAACTTCCGTGCCAGAACTGCGGCGCAACCAAGCCTTGCCGTCGGACGATGTCAGCAGTGTGCCGTTAGCGCCGACCGTCACAAACATCCCGTCACCGAACGTCACGTCGTTGAGCCACTCATCCGTTCCCGACTTGGCCGTGAGCCAGCGCCAACCGTCCGCTGAGTAAAGGATCGTGCCCTTGAAGCCGACGGCGACAAACCGGCCGTTGCCGAAAGCCACACTTTCCAAGACGCTCATTGTCGGCGTATCGCGCTCCGTCCATTTTGTCCCGTTGGCCGAGGTGACGATTGCGCCGCGCGTGCCAACTGCCACGTATTGTCCGCCGCCAATGGTGATATGCTTGAGCCAGGCTGCCGTGCCGCTGTCGTGAAACAACCATGCCTCCCCGTCCGCCGACAGGCCGACCTTGCCCCCCTTACCCACGGCGACGAACTGGTCGCTGCCGTGGATCACATCCTCAAGGTTCACCAACTCGACGCCATTGGCCAAGCGCCAATTGTCGTCGTTACTGGAAACCGTCACCGTGCCCAGCCAGCCAACGGCCAGGCGTGTCCCTTGGCCAAGCGCACCTCCGAAGAGTCTCTGCTTGGTGCCGCTGTCGCCGACTTTGACCCAGGCTGCCGAGCCGACATCTCGCTTGGCCAACGTGCCGCCGTCACCGCCGACGAGAAACTGCTCGTCGCCAAACGTTGCAAATGAGAAATTGCCTGTGTCTGGCAGCGTGGTTTGTGTCCAGCTGTTGAGCGGATCGTTGCTACCCTCGACCGGGACGAGAATCGTTGTAGTGGTGCTGCCGCCCCGGCCGTCAACTGCCGTGCATTTAACCAAAAACGCCGAACCTGCACCGAGGTAGTAGGTGTGCGAAACCGTCTTGCCGAACGCCGCGTCACTGCCGTCACCAAACTCCCAGATGTAATACAGCGCATCATTGTCCGGGTCGTTGCCGGTGGCGGTGAGGCTGAATGGTTCTCCCACCTTGGCCGACGGCGGCGCGACGGGGAAACTCAATTTTGGCTGGCGGTTGGAGATCACCGAGCCGTACACCACGCGCAGGTCCACCCACAGCTTGTGGCCGTCACCGCCACGCGCGACCGGGGTGACCGTCACCCGGCGGCTGCTGTCATGAAATGAGTGGCCCATCTGCAGCGAGTGGTCGCGCGGCTGGCTCTCCTCAAACGCCCGGCGCGTCTCCGGCGTCATGTCGAGCAACAGCGAGCCGTCGCCGTTCATCCAACTGCCGGACTTCAGACCCCAGCGCAGCATGATTTCCTCGCCGACCAACCAGTGCCGCACCCCGATCCAGTAGTCACGCCCAGAGTTTTTGCCAATCTTGAGCGCGCGCACGCCAATGCCGGCCTCGCGGTGATCGTGCGCCTTCACTCGGTAAGTGCCGGTGCGTGAGACCGACTTCACCGACGCGCTCGGAATCCACGACAGGTAATTCTTGAAGTAAACGTTGTAATGCCCATACGGCGAGTAGTTGCCCATGTTGTCGTACGGATCGCCGTACTCCTCGTGCTGACCGGCGCCGATGGGGGAGTCGCCCTGCGTTGGCACCCAGGCGTTGGCATGGTACAGGCCGAGGTTGTGGCCGATCTCATGCTGGATCGTGTCGTTACTGAAACCGCCGTTGAGCCACAGCCCTATCGTGCCGACGCGCGCCTTGCCGGCCCAACCGTCGAATATCGAGTCGAAGCAAACGATGTACAGGTCGTGGTCGCGGTAGTTGTATTTTGCGTCGAGCGCTTTGGCGGCGTCACGGCCGTGGGACAGCAACTCGCCGTCGCGGCTCTCCGGCTCGGCCTGATACCACGTCGCCGGCCTGGGCATCCGCAATACCCCCGGCACCAGCACCGTCTCGATCGTGAACTTTCCGTACGAGTTGTCACTGAGGAATTCATTGGTGCGTTTCATCTCGAACGCCGTGGCCTCGTCGTTGAGTGGATTGCCCTCGCGGTCGGGGAAATCGACGCGGATGAACAGGATGCGCTTCTTACCGGTGGTCCACGCCACGGACGGCTTCAGCTTGGCCACCGGCCGCAACCTCACCTCCGGGCCGGGCACCTGCTCCGCAGCCACGAGTTGATGCTGCCACTCCGCCGCAGCGGCGGTGGTGTCGAACGCCCGCTGCTCCCCGGCAAGCGACAGCACTATTTGATTCACCGGAATGCCAAGCGCGGTTTTCTCCGCTGCGGAAAGCTCGCGGGCCGGCTCATCGGCGACGGCCATCTGCCCGCCGAGCACGATGCCATACACCGGCAGGCCGCGCTTCGAACCAAGGTGCGCTCGCCGCCCTGTCCAGCGCGGGATGAACCGTTGGCCGTTCAGCATGAGCGACCGCTCCATGACACAGCCGCGATGCCGCGGGCCGCCGCAGGTAGCTGTAACAGTGTACTCCGCCAGCCCCTCGGCGTGTTGCTCAAGGTGGCGGGCAATCGGTTCCGGCAGCCTGGCCAGACGCGGCACGGCGCGTTGAAGCGCCAAGCTCGGTTGCGTAGCGATGAGCCGCCGCATCGCCGGCTCGCGTCGCTTGGCCAAACGCACCCCCTCGGCCACGAGGTCCGGCTTGGCGTTCGCGGGGGCCGCCTCGTAGCGGGAAATCCATCGACCAAACTCCGTGATCGAGTCGGCGGCTACTGCCGGCCCGGCAACGGCGAAGCCAAGCGCGAAGCCGGCCCGGCAATAAAAGTTACGAATGGAAACCACAGTTTGCCGCGGGCCAAGCGCCCGTCCGCCGCAACCTACCAAAACCCCGCCAATACTCCCGCAAAAAAAGGATTGGGAATCGCACGCGGCTCGGTTTGTCTCGGCTTAAGGCGTTACTCGATGAACTGGGCTCCCTCGATGCGAAGGAGGCGCTGCTTCCAGTCGGGGCCACCGGAGAAGCCGCCGATGCGCCGGTGCGCCGCCAGCACGCGGTGGCACGGGACAATGACCGGGATCGGGTTCGCGCCGCAGGCGGAACCGACGGCTCGAGATGCGCCCGGCTTGGCAAGGCACCGGGCAATCTCGCCGTACGAGCGGGTTTGGCCGGGCGGGATTTTGAGAAGCTGCCGCCAAACGGACTGCTGGAATTCGGTTGCATACGACAGGTCGAGCAGCGGCAGTTTTTGCGGCGCTTGGCCAAGCAGTAGCGACTCGAGCGCGGCAGCCGTGGCCGCCAGCCAACGCTTGGCCAAGCCTGCCGTTTTTGGCGCAGCTTTGGGGATGGAACCTTTGCCGGGGAAGTCGAGTCGGGCAAGACCGGCGCCGCTGAACCGCGCGACGAACGTGCCGTGCCGCGTGGGGATGAGAGCGGCGCTAGTCATCCCGGCCATCCTCGCGGCCGAAGATCAGCGCAACGGCGATGGCGATGACCGCCGCAATGACGGTGATGGCGATCCGGACAGTAATGATGTTCTCGTCGTCGTTCGTCATCCGATCAGGCGGGTGTCCCTTTGTGTCTCAAAAAGTTTCTGTTTTCCTTGTCGCAGATGATTCTTTTCGCTGCCCACTGCTCACTGTTGCAAGAGGGTCCAAAACAAGCCGATCAGCACAAGCACGAGCAGCACGCTGAAGGCGAGGAAACGGTTTCGCGCCACGCGGCGCTCGTACCGCAGTGGCCGCAGGCCCTGGATGCTCCCGGCAGCGAGGAAGTTGACCATCCGCGGGTTGGAGGAGACCGGCGGTTTGCGGAACCGGCTGCTGAGCCATTGCCAGACGGATTCGTTTTCCGGCTCGGCTGTGCCGAGCGGCCGCTCGGAAAGCGGGTGGCTGGGGCGGGGCGGCAGCGGCTCGTCGCCGGGCTTGAGTTCGTGCAGGGCAGCGGGTGGTACCGCCGGTTGGTCCTTGGTTTGGCCAAGCTCCTCGATCCGCGACTCTACATCCGCCAGGCGCGCCTTGAGTCTCTTGGCCCGGCTTGCGAGTGGATCGTTGGGTCGGAACAAGCCCATGGCGGCTTATCAGTTGAGCAGGGTCAGCAAAACTACGATAGCGATGCCGACGACGACCAGCGGCCAGGTGAAGGCCAGCCCAAGCCGGCTGAGCTGCCAGAAGTTGTATTGTTCAAGGCCGGGTCGCTCGGCCACCTGCGGTTGACCAACAGCAGGGGCGGGTTCGGCCTCACCGTCGAGCACGGGCCACTTGAGGCGGGCCGAGTTCCATTCCATCCGAGCGTTCTCGATGGTAGTCAATGCCTTGGTCAGCTCAACGCTACAATTTTCCTCGGTCCAGTCGGCCTCGTCGATGCCGTTGACCTTGGCGAGCGACCCCTGCAGGTCGCTGACGGTCATGGCGAGTTGCTCGGCAGTTCGGCCGCTGGACAGTTCGGCCTCCTCGAGCAAGCCGATACCTCGTGTGAGGTGCTGCACCAATTCCTCGCGGCCGGTGGCCAGCTCAGTGCGGCGTTTGCGCTCCTCCTCGATCTCGTTGCGCTCGCGCTCGAGTTCCTCCTGCATCTGCTTGAGCCGGGTCAGCTCCTGCTGGGTCTCGGTGACGCGGGAAGTCAGTTCCTCCCGGCTGGGGGGTGGGATGGTGCCGGATGGCGGTGTCCCAGTCTCCGGCTCGACCTCGAGATCGCGATCCACAAAATCCGACTCATCGAGTTTTGACGACATGGACGGAAGCTATCCCTCGCCTGCGTAACTGTAAAGCGCCGATGTTTTTGGCTTGAATCAACGGCCGGTTTGTCGCTGATGAGGCGCCACCGATGCCGCCCGAAACCATCACAATCGCAACGCGCCCCGACTGGCTTCCCACGCTCATGTGGGCATGGCTGGCACTGGCGCTGCCGGTTGCGGTCAGCCTTTGCTTCATCAACGCCCCGTACGGCCGTCACAACCCCGGCACATGGAGGCCGATGATCCCCGCGCGCACCGGCTGGCTGGTCATGGAGTCGCCGGCAGTGCTGGTCCCGGCCGGTGTCTTTATCTGGGCACGCGGCTGGGAATCGCCGGTGCTGCTTGTTTTTTTTCTGATTTGGCAAATGCACTACGTGCACCGCGCCTGGATTTATCCATTTCGCCTGGCTAGGACCAGCAGCCCGATGCCTATGCTGCTGATGCTGATGGGCCTGATGTACAACCTGATTAACGGCTCGCTGCAGGGCGCCTGGCTGTTTGTCCACCCGGTCGTCAGCAGCGCCGATTGGCTGGGCGACTGGCGATTCGTCACGGGAGCGGTGGTGTTTGGCATCGGCTTCGTGATCAACATGGATTCGTGCAACCGGCTGCTGCGCCTGCGGAGGGAGAAGCCCGGCGGATACTCCGTCCCGCACGGCGGCCTGTTTCGCTGGGTGTCATGTCCGAATTACCTTGGTGAAATCGTTGAGTGGATAGGCTGGGCGTTGCTGACCTGGAGCCCGGCTGGTTTGGCATTCGCGGTATGGACGACGGCCAACCTCACACCACGCGCCCGGGCGCATCACCACTGGTATCACGACCGATTCCCCGATTACCCGGCCAAGCGCAAAGCCCTCGTCCCGGGAATTTTTTGAGCGCTTGGCCAAGCGCTTGAAACGGGTAGCGCAGGCGCGCCGCTTGCCTTGCGCTGGGGGCACCGATAGGCTGCGCCGCTCATGCGTCTACTCGACCGCTACCTTATTCGCGAGTGGCTCTTCCCGTTCCTGATCTGCTTG
Organism: Verrucomicrobiota bacterium; assembly: GCA_030749225.1. GTDB lineage: Bacteria > Verrucomicrobiota > Verrucomicrobiia > Limisphaerales > UBA1096 > UBA1096. Next base: position 24,993 of record JASMKO010000003.1, on the reverse strand, counting down.
ATCGGATTCATGGTGCTTTGGATCGCGTTCGATCTGCTTGACGAGTTGGACGATTTCGCCGGCCTAGGCGTGGCCGAGATCGCGCGTTACTATTGGGTCACCCTGCCAGGAAATTTCTTCGTCGTCGTGCCAGTGGCGCTGCTACTCTCTCTCATGTACGCGATCAACCAGCATTCGCGGCACCACGAGTTCATCGCCATTCGCAACGCTGGCGTCGGGATGTTTCGCATGAGCGCGCCGTACCTGCTCGTCGGCCTGCTGCTCTCGGCGGGGCTGTATTGGTCCAACGAAAAATGGCTGCCAAGCGGCCTGCGCCAAGGGGAGATCATCAAGACCGTCCAAGCAGAAGGCGGGGAAAACGAGCTTGGCCCGGAGTGGATCACCGGCGTCAAGTTCCGCAACGACGAGGCGCGGCGCAGTTGGCAGATACCGAACTTCAACCGGACAACCGGCGAGATGCGCGGCGCGGGGAACAACCCCATCATCATCTCGTGGAAATGGGACGACGAGCAGCCGGAGCGCGTAATCATGGCCGAGAGGGGCACTTGGGAAAACGCCGACTGGACGTTTCAGCAAGTCCGCGACTACAAGCCGACAGAAGGCTTTCCCGAGGCCCACCCCATCACCTTTCACCAGACGCTGCAGTTCGAGGAGTTCAACGAAACGCCGAGGCAAATCGAGGGCGAACTGAAAATCGCACCGCTGTTCGACAAGCGGGCTCACAAGCGCTGGAGCGTGTCTCTCGCCGAGATCGACAGCTACCGTCGCATCCACCCAAACATCGCGCCGCAAAAAAAAACGATCCTCAACGCCCAGTATCAGGCCCGCCTGGCCGAGCCGCTGACGTGCTTCATCGTCGTGCTGATCGCGATCCCGTTTGCGGCGCCGTCCGGACGCCGCAACGCTGCCGCGGGTGTTGCAACCGGAATCTTGGTCTGTTTGGCATTTTTCATAGTACAACAATTATCCATGGCCTTAGGCATTGGCGCTTTATTCGAGTTAGTGGGTCGCCTTGGTGTTTCGGCTATAACACTAGTCGTATCAGTTAAAACATTTGAAGAAAAAGCAATCTTTGGGTTTCTATCATTAGTTCTATCTATTGTTTTAATAATTTTTTTCCGTCCTGTTTTCACCCTATTAGTCCCAGGCATGTTACTCCTTTTATCAATCATTCATTTTTCCGAGTTTAAAAAATTATTTTATTTGCATATTCTATTTGTCGTAATTTCTATTTTAGGAAGCATTTTGCTTCTGTTTACCAATTCAACAGCATTAGCGACTTGGATTCCATTGGCAGCATGGATTCCACATGCGCTGTTTGGCGGAATCAGCGCTTGGCAAATCACCAAGGTGCGTTAGTCTGCTGGCCCTCTGGACATGAAAAAAACCCGCACAATTGGATTGTTTCTGGGGCTGATGCTTGCCGTCGGCCTTTCGACAAAGGCGGCTGACGGCAAATGGGAGCCACTCTTCAACGGCAAAAACATCGACGGTTGGGACCCCACACCAGGCGGCAAATGGGAAGTGAAGGATGGTGTCATCATCGGCACCAGCCCGAAGAGTGAACCCCGCCACGGCATTCTGCTCACCAAGAAACGTTTTAGGGATTTTGTGGTGAAGGCTAAGTTTCGGGTGATCCACGGCGACAGCGGATTCTACTTCCGGGTCGATCGAGTGAAGAGTGGCGTCAGCGTTCACGGCTTTCAAGTCGAGGTCGACGAAACGGATGAGACCGGTGGCCTGTACGAGACTGGTGGCCGCGGCTGGGTGCACCAACCGACTGCTGAAGTGGCAAAAAAACGCGCGTATAAAAAAGGCGAATGGTCCGACCTCGAGTTGACGGCCAAGGGCGGCGATATCACCGTAAAAATCAACGGCGTCGTCTCCACCAAGCTGACCAACGACAAGAGCCGCAAAGAGGGTCACATCGGCCTCCAACTCCACGGCGGCCAAGTCATGCACGTCGAATACAAGGACATCCAGCTAAAGCCCCTCTAAATCAAAGCACTTGGCTAAGCGCGATTAATCCACTGTCGTCTTGATGCCGGCGGATTCGAGAAAGTTCCAGATTTCCTGATAAATTTGCGTGAGTTCCTCTGGAGAGAAGTCACCGTGTTTCTTTCCTTTGATGGTATGTAGCTTTTCCATAATGCCGGCTGCCTGAAGTTTTTTGTGGAGATTGACCGCTTGGCCGTATGGTACCGCTGCATCCTCAGTTCCATGAATCGTGATGACCGGCGCGCCTCCAGCATGGACGTAGTTGATAGGCGAAAGTGTGCGCACATATTCCTCGGTATCAATGTTCTCGCCGAACCATCTGATTGGATGCGGGTTGATCGAAAAATCAGTGACACCGAACCAATTAACGATCGCAGCGATTTTTTTATTGTCAGCGACTTTCAGTTTGCCGCCGCAGAGTTCGTCCCCTTTTCGAAGCATACCAGTTAACAGTGCGAGGTGTCCACCTGCCGACCCGCCGCTGACGACGATTCGTTCGGTGTCGATGTCGTATTTCTCAGCGTTGGCGTTCACCCACTCCAAGGCCGCCAAACAATCGTCCACAGCAGCTGGGGCCTTGGCGTCCTTGGCCAAGCGATAATTGATGCTAATCACAACCCAATCCCGATAGACATATGGCAGGAAATTGAATGCTCTCTCGTCCTTGGAGCCTGCAACCCAGCCTCCGCCATGGATGTACAGCAATGTTGGTTTCTTGCCCTTTCCATCGTTCACCCACCACGGATGTTCGCCTATGAATTCGTCTGGAAGATAGACGTTGAGGCGCAGTTTTTTGCCTCCGGCCGTTCGATATACAACGTCGTGCTCCACGTAGTTCAAGTTAATCGCCGCATTACGGTCGATGGTTTGGGCGGGGCGAGAAGCGCAACCGGCGGACAGCAACGCAGCAGCGATCGCAATGTGAATGGGTTTCATTTGAGGCAGATCGTCTCAATCCGTATCACCCTGTCAACGGATTTCGCCGAAACAGAGCCAAGCGCTTGGCCAAGCGTGGGGAAATGCGTGGGCTTGCCCGATGGCGGGGTGGCCGGTAACTTGCGCGCCGGTTTTTCTGAGCCGTTTTTCTCATGAGTGTTCGCGTTCGATTTGCTCCCAGCCCTACCGGCTATCTTCACATCGGCGGCGCCCGTACAGCGTTGTTTAACTGGCTGTATGCCCGTCACGCTGGCGGCATCTTCGTCCTACGTGTTGAGGACACGGATGATGCCCGCAACACCCGTGAAGCGGTCGATGTGATTCTCGATGGCCTGCGCTGGCTTGGGCTTGACTGGGATGAAGGACCCGTCTCCGGCGATGCGATGCAGGAAAGCAAGGGCGACCGCGGACCGTATTTTCAATCCCAGCGCGGCGACATTTATCAACGCCGTATTCAGGAACTGCTCGACAATGAGCTGGCATACGAACACGAAGGAGCGATCAAGTTTCGCATGACCCGTGAACCGGTGACGATACCCGACCTCGTCGCCGGTGATGTGGTTCGCAAACTTACCGACCGCGAGGAAGCGGATCCCGATTTCGTCATTGTCCGCTCCGACGGCAAGCCGGTTTTTCACCTTGTGAATGTGGTGGACGACATTGAGATGGGCATCACACACGTGATCCGCGGTGAGGATCATCTGTCAAACACCTCGAAGCACGTAGAGCTGTTCAAGGCGTTTGGAGTAGAGTTGCCCAAGTTTGCGCACATCCCGCTCATCCTGAACAACGACGGCTCAAAGATGAGCAAGCGCGATACCGGCGCGTCGATGACCACATATATGGAGGGCGGTTATCTGCCGGCGGCGGTGGTGAATTATCTCAGTCTACTGGGCTGGTCACCGAAGGATGACACGGAGGTGATGCCGGTCGCCGAATTGATCAAGCGGTTCGACCTGCCCGGCGTGCAGCGAGCCAACGCGCGATTCGACATGGCCAAACTCGACTGGCTGAATTTCGAGCACATCCGCGCGCTAGAGCCGGATGACTTCATAGCCCAAGCGCTTGGCCAACTGCAGGCTGCGGGGATCGACACCGCCGCAAGGGATGCCGACTACACCAACGCCGCGCTGGCTCTTTGTACGGACAAAATCAAAAACCTCAACGACATCGCCGGCTACATTGGCTTTTTCTTTCGTGACGCGGTGGAGTTCAACGCCGAGGCGGCGGAGCAAGCGTTTACGCCGGAGAACCGGCCGCACCTGGCCGCACTGCGCGAGGCATACGCCGACCTGACCCAGTTCGATGCCGACTCGTTGATGGAGTCGCTCAAGGCCACCGCCGCCGCCCGCGAGGTCAAAAACAAGGTGCTCGTCATGCCAGCCCGCGTGGCCTGCACAGGCAGCAAGGTCGGCCCTAGTTTGTATCATTTAATGGAGGTACTTGGCCAAGCGGAGGTTGTGAAGCGGTTTGACGCCGCGCTGGAAACAATGTAACACTCGTCGACCGAGGCAGCGGGGATTTCGGGTTAATTTTGAACGATTGACCTATTATCGTTGACTCTTTCGTTGGCCAAGCCGGTTTTGCGCTTGGCCAAGCGAGACTGATTTCATGGTTATTTTAACAATAATTTATGTGGTTGCCGCCGTGTTGCTGCTGTTTGGCGCGGCGATCTTTGTCCACGAGTGGGGCCACTATATCGTCGCGCGCAAGTGCGGCATGAAGGTGGAGGAATTCGCCATCGGCTTCGGCAAAATTCTCTGGAAGAGGGAAAAGGACGGTATCCTTTACACCGTCCGCATGATCCCGGCCGGCGGCTTCGTGAAATTGCCGCAGATGCTCACCAGCGAGGCGATCGAAGGCAAAAGCGGGGAGGAGGATGCCGAACCGCTCCCGGAAATCTCGCCGTGGGCCAAGATCGCCGTCGCCGTCGCCGGCCCGATCATGAACATCGTCTTCGCCGTCGTGCTGGCAACCGTCATCTATTTCGTCGGCCTGCCGGAGATGGTGACACCGCCGGTCATCGGCTACCTAAGCGAGGAATCGCCGGAGTATGAATTGGGCATTCGCGAGGGCGACATCGTCACCAAGATCGACGGTGTGCCAATCCCATCTTTGGAAGAAGTCAACAAATTGACTATGTTATCACTTACAAACCGTTTTGCGGTGACGTTCTTACGGGATCGTGACGAGTTCACCCGAGTGCTGACAGCCACACCTATCAGCCCGGAAATGCCGCTAAAGATACTCCATTTGCCGCCAAAATATCCACCGACTGTGGGTCGGGTGACCCAGGGCCAGGCCGCCTCGGAGGCCGGCCTCCAAAAGGATGACAAAATTGTTTCACTCGGCGGCATTCCAATCGGCGGTCGAGAACAGTTGGTCGATGAACTGCAAAAAAATGGTGACAAAGCAACCGAGATAACCGTTCATCGTAATGGTGAACCGGTCACTATGCCGATCACTCCGCGCATGATCGAGGGCAAGGTGATAATCGGCGTACAGTTCGGACACGGCCCACGGGTTTACATCGAGCGCCACCCCGGCCCGACGCCGTGGGAGAACATCTCGGAAGTCGGCTCGCTCATGTGGCGGACGCTCTACGCTCTGTTTCACCCGAAGCAAACCGGAGTGGGCGTCAGCGACCTGAGCGGTCCAGTCGGCATCCTCGCAATGCTCGGTGCAATGGTAAAAACCGATTATCGCCTGGCGTTAAATTTTCTTGTCCTGCTCAATGTCAATCTCGCCATTCTGAACATGCTGCCGATCCCCGTGCTTGACGGCGGCCACACGATCATGGGGCTCATAGAGGCACTTTTTCGCCGAAAAATCCCGGTTAAAATTCAGGAGTGGTCCACGACCATCTTCGCTGTGTTGCTCATCGGTCTCATGCTTTATGTAACTTACCACGATGTAAATAGCCGCTTACTGGAGGACAAAGAAACAGGGGAGCCTGGCATCTTTATCGACATGTTCAACAGCGACACTGAGGTCCAGGCACCGGCCGATCCCTCTCCCGCCGCCAGCGAATAATCCCCGGCCATGAACTACTGCGCCTCACCGTATCGCCATGCGCGCCGGGATACGCGCCAGGTGGTCATCGGTGATCCGGAAAACGGCGGTGTCTTTGTCGGGGGCGGCGAGCCGGTTGTTCGGCAGTCGATGATCACCTGCAGCACACTCGACACGGAGGCCAGTATCGAACAGTCGCTGGCGTTGGTCGACGTCGGTTGCCAGATTGTCAGGATCACCGCGCAAACCAAGCGCTACGCCGCCAACCTCGAACCGATCGTCGCCGGCATCCGCGCGCGCGGCTCAAACGTGCCGGTGGTGGCAGACATTCATTTCAAGCCGGACGCCGCGATGGAGGCGGTCAAGTGGTGCGAGATGGTGCGCGTCAATCCCGGCAACTATGCCGACTCCAAAAAATTCGACATCCGCGAATACACCGACGAGGAGTACGCCACCGAGTTGGCCCGCATCGAGGAGGAGTTCGCGCCGCTGGTTGAGGAATGCAAAACGCGCAACCGCGCCCTGCGCATCGGCACTAACCACGGTTCACTCAGCGACCGCATCATGAACCGCTACGGCGACACGCCGCTGGGCATGGTCGAGAGCGCGCTTGAGTTTGCCCGTATCGCCCGCGAGCGCGACTTTCACAATTTCAAGTTCTCGATGAAGTCGAGCAACCCAAAAGTGATGATCGAGTGCTACCGGCTGTTGGCCGCGCGCTTGGCCGAACTCGGGCCGGACTGGAATTACCCGTTGCACCTTGGCGTGACCGAGGCGGGCGACGGCGAAGATGGCCGAATCAAGAGCGCGATCGGGATCGGCTCGCTGCTGTGCGACGGGCTGGGCGACACGATTCGCGTTTCGCTCACAGAGGATTCGCCGAATGAAATTGCGGTCTGCAACGATCTCATCGCGCAAATCCCCGAACTGACTGACCCGAACGCCGAGGTACCAAGCGTGCCCCTATCATACGATCCGTTCGATTACGCACGCCGTGCAACGCCGGAGATCGAGTTGGCCAATGGTGTCGCGTTCGGTGGCGAGCAAACCATCAGGGTGGTCGTGACCCAGGCCGCATGGGACAAGCTCGCCCCGCGAATCCGCCCGGGCGACGACGTGAAACCGGAGGCGGTTTACGAGGAACTGAACCTGCTCGAGGTCGATCCGCGCGAGCCGGTCACTGTCAATTGCGACACGCAACTGGTCACGGTGAAGGACGACATCGATCTGCCGGTGATCACCGCGTTTCGCCTGCTCGCAGGTCAACTCAAGGCCGCCGGTGCAAGCAATCCCATCCTGCTCAAGGATTGCCTGGGGTTTGGAGATACACCGCTGGAACCCAACGTGGCCCTGCTGCGTGCCGCGGTGGTTGTCGGTTCGCTGCTGTGCGATGGTATCGGCGACGCAATTTTGGTTCGTCGCGAGAGTGGTGCCGAACAGTCGCTGCGCCTAGCCTACAACATTTTGCAGGCAGCTGGTTGTCGCTCGTTCAAGACCGACTACGTCGCCTGCCCAAGCTGCGGGCGCACGCTGTTTGACCTGCAGGAAGTCACCGCCCTCATCAAGGCCCGTACCGAGCATCTAAAAGGCGTGAAGATCGCCATCATGGGCTGCATCGTGAATGGGCCGGGCGAGATGGCCGATGCCGATTTCGGCTATGTCGGCGGGGCGCCGGGCAAGATCAACCTTTACGTTGGCAGGACGCCGGTGCGCTTCAATATCCCCAAAGCTGAGGCAGTCGAGAGCCTGGTCGACCTGATCCAAGAACACGGCAAATGGGTCGAGCCAAGTGATCCGGTCGCCGCACCGGCCACTGCCTGATGACCAGTCACACCGCCAAATTGTCTCCCGAGCAGGCGGAGACGTTGCGCGGAATCCTGGCCAAGCGCGACTTCGAGCAGGCCGATGTGCCGCACTCTGTGTTCAGCTACAAACGCCCCGGACTCACAGTGACGTGGTACAAGAGCGGCAAGCTGCTTGTCCAAGGCAAGGGTACGAAGGAATTTGTCGAGTTCACCCTCGAGCCGGAGGTGCTTGGTGAAGCGGCATTTGCCGACATGCTCGATGCACAGCCACAACAACTCGAACCGCACATCGGCGTCGACGAAAGCGGCAAGGGCGATTTCTTCGGGCCACTGGTAGTCGCCGGCGTCTACGTCAATGAGCCAGTGGCCCGCGCGCTGGACGAGCAGGGCGTAAAGGATTCCAAGGCCATCACAAGCGACAAAAAAATCGCCGCCTTGGCCAAGGGCATCCGCGACACCCCCGGCTGCGTGTACTCCATCGTGCCGATTGGCAATGCCTCGTACAACAGGCTGCACCAAAAAATGCGTAACGTGAACAAGATCCTCGCCTGGGGCCACGCGCGCGCGATCGAGAATCTGCTGGGCCAGCGGCATCGAATGGAGCCGCCGCCACTTCGCGCCATCAGCGATCAGTTTGCCCGCAGCAAGTCCACTATCCAGAGCGCGTTGATGGAGGAAGGCCGGCAGCTTGAACTGGTGCAAATGCACAAAGCCGAATCCGACATCGCGGTGGCTGCGGCATCCATCCTTGCGCGGGAAGTGTTTCTGCAGCGGTTGAAGAAGTTGGAAGAGGAGTTCGACCTCGACCTACCCAAGGGCGCCTCGTCAAAAGTGGATGCCGCCGGTTCAGAATTCCTCAAGAAACACGGGATGGAAAAACTTGGTCAAGCAGCCAAGCTCCACTTCCGTACTACCCAAAAAATCCAGCCCCAACTTGGCTTGGGCAAGGGCTAAGGGTAGGCACATTATCCGCTTGGCCCAACGATTTCAGCCCCGACCCTCGTCGGCGTCGATGTAGTCGAACATGCAGCGGATGTCATCTCGGTCCTGCAGGCCGGACTCGGCCTTGCGCTGGATGAGCCGCTCGAGCAGGGCGCCCTCGGTGCCGTAGCTCAGCAAGTCGTCGCGCAGCGCCGCCTTGGTCTCATCGGGGACGCGCACGTTGGCCTTGACCCAGTCGCTAACCTGTCCGTCGGTAATTGAGTTTTTAACGACCTCGACGAGCGTGTCCGGCTCGACACCGCTGGCCTTGAACCAGGCCAGATCAAACCCTTTGTGTAGGTAGTTCGGCTGGTAGTCCTCATGCAATTGACCGGCCTTGTACAGCCGGATTTTATCGACAAGGCGCGGTAGGTGCACCCAGCCGTCCATGATCTCGTAAGGGCTTCTCGGATAAATCGTGTCGCTCATGGAACTATTTCTCCGCCAACAAATGTTCGATGGCCTTCTCGACATCGGCGTTGGCTATGTCGCCCCAGCGCAGCTTGCCGTCACTGCCAATAATGTAATAGTCTGGGTAACTGTTGACGGCATAGGCACTGACCACTTTTCCATCTGCGTCGAGCGCAATCGGGTACTCGATGCCGTGCTGCTCCGCGGTCTGCTTCATTTTCTCGCCGCCGCGTGAAGCGCAGACGCCAATGACGACCACGCCCTTGTCGGCATACTTTTTGCGCAGCTTATTGGTCTTGGGAATGGACGCAATGCAGGGACCGCACCATGTCGCCCAAAAGTCGAGCACAACGATTTTACCCTTGGTGTCCGGCGCCTTGCCACCCTCGGTATTCAGCCATTGGGTGAGTGCCAGCTTGGGCGCAGGCTTGCCGTGCAGCCCGGTGACAGTGGCTCGCTGTTTGCTGTTTTCCAGCCTGGGTTCCTCGGCGGACAGGAAAATCGTAGTGCCAACGAGAATTAGTGATATGAACGTGTATCGTACGAAGCGATTCTTCACGCCGCAGACCGTACTGCTTGGCCAAGCTCAGTCAAGTCAACCATGCCGGGCTGTTTCTGCTTTTGCCTTTGGCCAAGCGGGCTGGTAGGTTGCCGCGCCTGCCCGCCCGGGCCGGTTCCCACAATGGAGTACAAAAAAACATTGAACCTGCCGCAGACCGATTTCTCGATGCGCGCCGGTCTCGTCCAGCGCGAGCCAGAGCGCTTGGCCAAGTGGCACGCGGCTGGCCTGTACGAGCAGATCCAGAAACGCCGCGAAGGCACCGAACGATTTCTGCTGCACGACGGTCCCCCGTTCGCCAATGGTGACGTGCATATCGGCACGGCACTGAACAAGATCCTCAAGGACTTCATTCTCAAATACCAGACGTTGCGCGGTAAACACGTTCCGTACGTGCCAGGCTGGGACTGCCACGGTCTGCCGATCGAGTTCAAGGTCACGCAGCAGATGCGTAAGGACGGCAATACCGATGCCACGCCGGCGACGATCCGCAAGGCATGCGAAAAATACGCGCTTGGCTTTATCGACAAGCAACGCGAGCAGTTCAAGCGGCTCGGCGTGCTTGGCGAATGGGACAACCCGTACCTTACGCTGAACCCCGGTTACGAGGCAGAGGAGCTCCGGCTGTTCGCCGACTTGGTAGAAAAGGGATTCGTTTACCGCGGCAAGAAACCGGTCTACTGGAGCATTCCTTGTCGCACGGCACTCGCCGAGGCGGAGGTGGAGTATCAGGACCACGTCAGCCAAAGTGTGTATGTAAAATTCCCGATCGTCGGCGAAACGGACATGCACCTGCTGATCTGGACGACCACACCGTGGACGCTGCCGGCGAACCTTGCGGTCGCCTATAATTCACGGTTCGACTACCAGCTGATCCGCGTCGGCAACGAGGCGCTGCTCGTCAGTGTGCCGCTGCTCGATACGGTCGTCGAGAAATGTGGCTGGGCGGGGGACTTCGAGATTTTACGCACGGTGCAGGGCGATCAACTCGCTGAAATGGAGTATCACCATCCATTCTGCAACCGCACCGGAAAGCTGTTCGCCGGCGATACCTTCGTTGATGACAGCGCCGGCACTGGGCTGGTGCATGTCGCCCCGGGGCACGGCCAGGACGATTACAACCTCGGCCGCGCGAACGGCCTGCCGATCTACTCGCCGGTGGACGACACCGGCTGTCTCACCCGCACGGCAGACCTGCCGGAGAAGCAGCAGATTTCCGACGAGCTCGTCGGTAAACAGATTCTCGAGCGCAAAGGCCGTTGCGAAGCCAACGACGCCGTCATCGAGCAACTCAAGGCCGACAACAAGCTGGCATTCGAGGAGCGTTACGAACACAGCTACCCGCACTGCTGGCGCAGCAAGACGCCGGTGATCTTCCGCGCAATGGACCAATGGTTCGTCAACATCGATCACAACGGCTTCCGCGACAAGGCACTGGCCGCGATCGACGGCGTCAACTGGGTGCCCGGCTGGGGCCGCAGTCGCATCGAGGGCGCTGTTCAGTCTCGGCCCGACTGGTGCATCTCGCGGCAGCGCTCGTGGGGCGTGCCGATCCCGGCGTTTTACGACAAGCAGGGCGAGCCGATCCTCGACGCGCGGATCGTCCACAACACCGCCGATCTCGTGCAGGAACACGGCTCGAACGTCTGGTTTGAGCGCGACTTCGCCGAACTTTGGGCCGCGGTGAAGCCAGACGACTGGGATGGCGCCGAGGCGGTGGCCAAGTCCACCGACACGCTCGACGTCTGGATCGATTCCGGCTCCTCCTCACGCGCCGTGCTGATGCAGCGCAACGAACTTGGCCGCCCAAACGCCGAGTCCGGCACGCCTGACGCGTGGCAGGCCGACTACTACCTCGAGGGCAGCGACCAACACCGGGGCTGGTTCCAGTCGTCGCTGCTGCTGTCGCTGGCCGGCAACGGCGTCGCGCCGTATCGCAACGTGCTGACGCACGGCTTCATGGTCGACGCCGACCGCGAAAAAATCTCCAAGAGCAAACAGGCCGGCGGCTACACCAAGCCGCAGACCGCCGAGGCATACGTCGGCGAGTATGGCGCGGACATCGTCCGACTCTGGGTGGCGTCGCAGGATTTCCGCAACGACATCACCGTCAGCGAGGAGCGCATCAAGAAAGTGGCCGAGGCGTACCGAGGCATCCGCAACGCCCTCCGCTATCAGCTTAGTAACCTGTACGACTTTGAACCAGCGCAGCACACGGTTCCCGACGACGAATTGACTGGACTCGACCGCTGGATACTTGACGCCTTTGCCAAACTCGACACCGACGTCCGTGCTGCGTTTGACAAGTGTGAGTTTCACATTGCCTACCAGCGCATCACGCAATTTGTCGCGGTGGAACTGTCGGCAATCTATCACGACACCGTGAAGGATCGCCTGTACACCTCGCCAGCCAACTCGCCGCGCCGCCGCTCGACGCAGACCGCGCTTTACCGGCTCGTGCAGGGCTTTGCCAAGATGCTTTCGCCGATGCTCGTCTTCACCGCCGACGAGGCGTGGGAGGCCATCCCGCACCTCGGCGCCGGCAGCGTGCACCTGTCCGACTGGGAGCCATTTGAGTTTAGCATCAGCGCAGAGGAGGCCGCCAACTGGGAGACGATGTTTGCCATTCGCGAACGCGCCCTTCCGGTGCTGGAGGAAGCCCGCCAGGCCAAGCGGATCGGAAAAAGCCTCGAGGCTTGCGTCACCCTCACCGGCACCGGCCGTGAACACGAGACTGGCCAAGCGCATGGAGAGGATTTGCGCGAACTGATCAACGTCTCGCAACTTGCACTCGAGCCGGGCGACGGCGAGGAGTTGCAAGTCGCCGTCACCAACGCCGACGGTGAAAAATGCGAACGGTGCTGGCGCTGGGAACCCACCGTCGGCTCTCACGACGACCACGCCACCCTCTGCACTCGCTGCGTCGAAGCCGTGAATCAGGCCACCGCCTAATTCCTCCCTTTTCGTAACGATTCCACAATAGCTTGGGAATCCAATAGCTTCGCATTGGCGCGTTTTGCCTTCTCCTGGTCATCCTCCTCGACAGCTTCAAGCATAAGCTGAAATGCCTCCAATCGCAGATGCATGTATTTCACTAATTTGCCATGTAACTCGCTGTTGCGTTCTGAAAGTTTTTGGAGTTTCCCCCCCGTGTCACTCTCGAATTCAGACAGCGCCGCATCCCATGGTGCAATGATCTCCTCTCTGAGTATGGACGCGAATGCATCGTCGGACATCGAACCGGTCCGCACCTTTTGAATCGTTTCATTGAATGTGTCCATTACTGTTTCCTCAGTCCCGCCGAACTGGCGAAGCTCCTCCTGAATATCCGCATAACGGTTTCCGGTCAGCGCCATCCCAGCGCTTATTGCCAACACACCCGTAATTCCAACCAGCAGGTTTCGCCGCCCCCGATTCTTGGATGCGCTCGAGTCCAATGGCGTTCGGAGAACCAACCCGGAGACGAAGCCCGCCGCCAAACCGCCAAGATGTGCGGCCATGTCCACGTTCTCATTCCCCAGACCGTAAAGAACGTTCACAACGACAAAGAAAATGGCATTATTGCCCAGAGCCTTCAATACGGGGAGTGGTATGGAACCCCGACCCAACGCGAGAAAGGCCAGCAAACATCCGTACACTCCAAAAATCGCGCCCGATGCACCTGCACTCACAACCCCTGGATTCCATAAAACAGTGGCAAATCCGCCAACCACTCCTGAGAATGAATAGACAAGGAAGAACCCCAAGTTGCCCAAAAGTCGTTCGACAAACCGCCCGGCACTCCAAAAAACCCACATGTTGAATACGATATGGATGACGCCAATATGCAGATAGTTGCTCGTGACCAGTCGCCACCACTCTCCGCCTGTGGTTTTTGGAGCGTAGTTCGCCCCCCATGCCAACAGGTCAACAATCTTGGGTGACATGATATGCACGCCTGCGGCTATCATGATCGTGAACACGATGAGGTTGATTGCCACTATGGCCGGAGTAAGAAATGCCTGGGGAGTTAATATGGTAAGTTGCCGCTGAAATGCGACCACGCCCTCGTTGATGTCCTTAATGTCAGCAACGACCGGGTCGGCGACGGCATCTTCACCTTGAACGACCTTAGCCACAACTGTTCGCTTAGATCCGCCACCCACAGGTTGGAAAAGGAATCCGAAACCGATCTTCTGAAGTAAACGGCGGCCGCCAAGAAAGTAGAGCATAAACGAAACTCCTATCAAGAGGCTCAATCCTACTGCTGATCCCAACGGCTTGCCTTCCGCAAGCATAAGGAGCGAAAATACAAAGAAGAGCAATCCTAATAGTCCGGCAGCAACGCGAATAATCAGGCTCGGTCTTTTTTGTGGCGCTGCGAACTCTGATAAGATCAAGCTTGCATTACAGTAGGGGCAAGGAATGGTCTGGACTGCGAGATCCCCAGACGCCTTGAATAATTCATTGCAAGTTGGACACTGTATTTTCAATTCGGAAATAGGTTAAGGTTCCTCACAGTCGATCAATAGCGAAACGATGATACTTTCATAACGGGCGAAATCTATTTGTTTATATAATTTGTTCAATATAATTCATGCCAATGGGTGTCCATTCACGGTTACTCAACCTTACTTGGCCAAGCGCAGCTAAAGGGTTTCGAGGTAAGCGATCAAGTCGCGGAGTTCATGCTTCGTCAGGATCGCTCCCATCGGTGGCATGACCGAGGTGTTCGACTCGGTGATTTTTTTGACCGCATCCACCGCGATCTTTTCCGGCTCTCCCTGCGGCGGAATCAATGTCAGCATCTGATCGGTTCGGTCTCCCACACGACCGATGAGCGTGTCGCCGTTGGCCAGTTCAATCAGCGTTACACCGAAGCCGTTCGCGATCTCGGTGTTCGGGGCGACAAGTGAACGGAGCAGGTAGTTCTTGTCAACCCGTTTGCTGATGCCGGCCAACTCCGGCCCGACTTGGTTTCCCTTACCACCGCCATCGTGGCAGCGCACGCACTGTGCAGCAACGTGGTTGTCGTAAACATGTTTCCCTTTCACGGCATCACCGCCGGCGAGGGTAGCTCGATATTCGGCAACGCCATCCTGCGCAGGCTGGCTGGCCTCGTAGCGCCTCAGAAGCTGCTTCAGGTGCCTGGATTGTCGGGCCTTGGCTGCGGTCACAACATCCAGCTCCAGTGCCTTCGGCAGTTTGCCATCAAGGAGAGAAGCGAAGGCCTTGGTTAAAATCTCATTGCCCCTGTCACTCGTGTCCTTGCCAAGGCGGGAAAGGAACGCCTGTTGTGCCGGTTCACTGAGTTTGCTCCATACTCCGGACAGTTTTTCCGCGAACCGACCGGGCACAACCTCGGCGAGTTTGCGCACTGCGGCCACTTGGAGCTGTGAATGTTCGTTTTTTGCCAGGTCGATCAGTTGCCTAATGATATTTTCCTTGCCGGTGACTGACCGTACTGCCTGTATCCGAGCCGCCAACTCCTGTGAATCGGACTGGGCAATGACCAGCAGTTGCCCGGCTCCGAGTTTGATCTGGAGCCGTTCGCAAAGCCGGATCAGTTCGGCGAGTACTTCTCCATCGGACGCTTTGAAAAGTTTTTGAAGGTTCGCCTCCACCAGGCGTCTGGCCAGACCGTCGTCGCGCTTGGAGAGTGCGCGCACCCGACCCTCGACGCGATCCACGAATGGTCGACGGTTCCAGTCCCGCATGCAAAGCAGTGCCTCGGAGCGCATGGCGTCCGGGTTAGAGGTGTCCAGCGCGTAGTCGATTAGGCGCTGCGCGTTTTCAGGTCGACCGACGCGGAGATTCGCGCTAAGGAGTCTGCGCGTGATCGCCTCCGGTTCGTTGCTGCTATCGGTCAACAGATTTGCCACAGCCGGCAGGGACTCGAGGATCGATTTGTCGTCGTGGATTGCGCTGATGGCCTCGCGCAATACCCACTCATTTTCGTCATTCAGGAATGCCTTGGCCCCTGTGTGTCTCAGCCGGCGCAGGGTGGCTACCGCAGCCGCGCGCACGGCGGCCGAGTTGTGAGTATTCAACCCGGTCAACTGTTCCGAACGCGCGCCTCCGGCCAGACCCATGATGGCCGCATGCCGAATATATGCGTCCTTGTCGTTGTTGCGCTCCAGAAGTGCGACCAGGTGAGAGGTCGTGTCATTGCTGCCCGCTTGGCCAAGCGCCATCGCGGCATGAAATTGTACACGGACACTCTCATCATGTAGCAGGTCCACCAGCCGGGGTGCTGCGGATTTCAGTGCGCGCGTACCGGCCAACTTGGCCGCTTGGGCACGAATCTCGGGGTCTTTGTCTACAAATGGCAACCGCTTGACCAAGCGCTCGTCACGTTGCTCGTGAGGGGCAAGTTGACTAAGGCCCCACATCGCGTGCACGCGTGCGAGCAAGTCGCCCCTGGGATTGGTTGCCAAGCCCAGCAACTCGTCAAACCGGTCGCGCTTGGCCAGTTCAAACTGCGCCTCTAGCCGGATCCGTTGATCCGCATGGGCAAGCAGATTAACGAGATCCGAATTGGTGTGATCGGCAAAATCACCGCGGAGCAACTCGGCAACCTGTTTGCGTTGTTCTGATTTTCGGAGCGCCGGGTCATCGACCATCCAGATGCTGCCAAGTTCATTGGGCTGCCATTTGCCGTCCCAGTTGGCCACATAGAGCGACCCGTCCGGTCCGAAGTTGATCGCGCTGGCCATCATCCCGAAAAGGAAGATGTGTTCGTCGACCATTTTGAAATAGGCACCCTGCGGCTTGGTCTTGAATGCGGTCACCTTTTGCACCGGAAACTCGCAAAGGAAAAACGCGCCCTTGTAGCGGTCGTTCAGTGCCGTACCTGGATTATACTTGAAACCGCCCGGACCGACGGAGAATTCGCTCATCGGCGGCGTGATGTAGGCGGCCTGCCCGGGCCAGTGCGGCAGCCAAAGTTTTTCATCGATCCACGGGCAATACTCGGGCGTTTGGGTACGACCGGGCCAGCCGCCTTTCTTGAACTGCCAGTTCAACCTCCAACCGGAGTCGCTCCCCTGGGTGATGTACACGAACCGCTCGCGTTCCTCGCGAATGTCGCCATCATTGTCCACCGAGAACAGGTTCCCAAAATCGTCGAACGCCAGTTCCTGCACGTTGCGGAGCCCGGTGGCAAACACCTCAAGGTCGCTGCCGTCCCAGTCGCAGCGCAACACGCCGCCGGTGTTCGGGTGATGGAGCAGACGACCCTCGCGAGTGCGAACTGAAAAGCCGTTGTCGCCGACGGAAAAATACAGCTTGCCGTCCGGCCCGACCGTCAGCCCGTGCAGATCGTGGCCGTCAAACGCGGCGTGCACACCGAACCCATGGAAGAACACCTCCCGCTTGTCCGCGTACCCATCCCCGTCGGTGTCGTTCAATTTCCAGACGTCCGGGTAAATCGTCGCGAACACATCGCCCCGGTACGGGAGGACGCCGGCCATCACGCCGTTGATCTCCTCGTTGAACCCCTCAGCAAAGACTTTCGCGACATCGGCCCTGCCATCGTTGTCTGTGTCCTGCAGCAGATGAATCCGCTCCTTGACCGACATGAGGTCATTCCAATCATGCGAGCCATCGCCGTTCCGATCCACAAGCCACGATTTGTTTTGTTCGCTGAGTTCAGGCGCCATCTTTGTCCGAAACATCCTGCGTAGCTGCGGTATGTTCTCGTTCGAGAGATCATCAATGACCCATTCCTTGTGGGCGCGGATGTCGATATCCACCGTCCCCCTGCGGGCGGTCTCCACTACAAACAGCCGTCCCTCGTAATCAAAACTTAACGCGACAGGATTCAGCAACATCGGCTGCCTTGCCCACTCCTTCAATCGCAGCGACTTGTCATGCAACTCAAAGGGTATCTGAACCCGAGGATTCTGGCCAAACGCTTTTCCAAACCCGAGGGCGAGGCACACCATCCAAGCCAAATGAAGCGTTCGTAATTTAAAACAAAACATAGGTACCGTGCGCCGGAATTGTCTCTGCTTTACCAAGCGATTCAATCCTTCTTTGAATCGATCCAGAGAATTCCACGGCTTGGCCAAGCGCATGGGGAGGATTTACGCGAGTTGATCAACGTGTCGCAGCTCGCACTCGAGCCCGGCGACGGCGAAGGCGAGGAGTTGCAAGTCGCCGTCACCAACGCCGACGGCGAAAAATGCGAAAGGTGCTGGCGCTGGGAGCCCACCGTCGGCTCGCACGACAACCACGCCACCCTCTGCACCCGCTGCGTCGAGGCCGTCAATTAGGCAGCTTAATTCCCGCCGTTTTGTATCGAGTCTAAAATGGCTTGGGCTTCGAGCAGCTTCGCGTTGGCGAGTTGTGCCTTCTGCTGATCGTTCTCTTCGACAGATTCAAGCAACAGTTTAAATGCATCCAACCGGAGATGCATATAATTGACCAAATTGCCATGCAGCTTGCTGTTGCGTTTAGAAAGCTTTGGTAGTTTCCCCTGCGTGTCACTCTCGAATTCAGTCAGTGCTGCTTCCCAAGGTGCAATGATCTCCTCCTTCAGAATGGTTGCGAATGCATCTTCGGAAATTGTACCTTCCTGAACCTCTCGAAGTGTCTCGGTGAAAGTTTCAACTACTATTTCTTCTTTCTCGCCGAAGTTGCGAAGCTCCGCCTGAATGTCCACATAGCGGTTTGCGGTCAGCATCACCCCGATACTAACTGCCAACGCGCCTCCGATTCCGACCAGCATGTTTCGCCTTTTCCGGTTCCCGGATGCGTTTGAGTCCAAAGGTGTTCGGAGAACCATCCCGGAGATGAAGCCGGCTGCCAAGCCACCAAGGTGAGCAGCCATGTCCACGTTCTTATTCCCCAAGCCGAAGAGAACATTCATAAAGACAAAGAAAGCTGCGTTGTTTCCAATGGCCTTCAACATGGGACGTGGTATGGAACTCCGATTCGACGCGAGAAAAGCCAGCAGACACCCGTACACACCAAAAATCGCACCCGAAGCACCTGCACTCACAACCTCTGGGTTCCATAGAACAGTGGCGAATCCACCAGCCACGCCTGAGAATGTGTAAACAAGGAAAAACCCCAAGTTGCCTAAAAGCCGTTCAACAAATCGCCCGGCATTCCAAAAAACCCACATGTTGAAAGCGATATGGATGATGCCAATATGAAGGTAGTTACTCGTTAACAGCCGCACCACTCGCCACCCGTCGTTTCAGGTGCGTAATTCGCACCCCAAGCCAACAGGTCAACAATCTTGGGAGACATGATATGAACGCCTGTGGCGATCATGATCGCGAACACGATGAGGTTAATCACCATAATGGCCGGCGTCAGAAATGCCCAAGGGGTTTTAGCGGCAAGTTGCCGTTGGAACACGGCAATGTGCTCGTTGACGTCATAGCCGGTAGCCAGCTCAGCGACCGCACCTCCTCCCGGGAGAACACTCGGAGTTACATCATCAATCGAGGTGTTAAACGCGGTGGATGTAGGTTGGACTTGAAATCCAAGACCCACCTTCTGGAGCAAACGAGGACCACCAAAGAAGTACATCAGAAATACAATGCCCATCAGGAGGGTGAAAATTAATTCCCAACCTATCGGCTCCCCTGTTGCGATCATGAAAATGGGTAAAGCCACAAAGGGCAAACCCAACAGCCCAGTAGCAATCCGGAAAACCCAGCTCGGTTTTTTATGTGGCGTTGCAAACTTTGCAAGCGGCAGAATCAAGTTCGCACTACAATCCGGACATTGATAGGCTTGGCCTCCAAGATCCGCAGATACCTCGAATGATCCGTGGCAATTTGGACACTGTGTTTTCATTTCGGACATAGTCTAAATCTCTCCCCGCTTGGTTATTATCAAAACAAAAACGCCGTCACAACGGCCGTAATTATTCTGTTTACAGAAACAGATCAATATAATTCGTGTCCATTCGTGGTTGCTCAACCCTGCTTGGCCAAGCGCTTGGCTTGACGGCCGAGATGGCTGGGGTGAGGATGCCTTCACCCTATTGGCTTATGACAACTCCCCAAGTATCCCCCATTCGGCGAAGAGATTTTCTGAAAACCAGTGTGGCAGCTACCGGCGCGGTGGCGTTTCCGATGGTGGTGCCGCGCCGTGTGTTTGGCGCAAACGAACGGCTCAATATCGCGGCGATCGGTTCCGGCGGGAAAGGACAGGTCGACATCGACGGCTGCGAAAGCCAAAACATCGTGGCACTTTGCGATGTCGATGCCGGCCGTGCGGCTCACATGTTCAACCGCCACGCGAAGGCGGCCAAGTACGCCGACTTCCGGCAGATGCTGGAAAAGGAGGCCGAGCGGATCGATGCCGTGACCGTCTCCACTCCAGATCATACCCACGCCACAGCGGCGGCAATGGCCATCCGCTTGGGCAAACACGTTTACTGCCAAAAACCGCTCACTCACACCGTCTTTGAGGCGCGCGTCCTGACCGACCTCGCCCGCAAGCACAAGGTCGCCACGCAGATGGGCAACCAGGGGCACTCGAATCCGGATACTCGCCGTTACGTGGAGTTGATCCAAGCCGGCGTCTTGGGCGATGTGAAGGAGGTTCACATCTGGACCGATCGGCCGATTTGGCCGCAGGGCATCGGACGTCCAAGCGGCTCGCCGCCGGTTCCGAAGAACGTCAACTGGGATCTGTGGCTTGGCCCGGCTCCCGAGCGCCCGTACCACCCGGCGTATCATCCGTTCAAGTGGCGCGGCTTTTGGGACTTCGGCACCGGCGCGGTGGGCGATATGGGCTGTCATAACTCCGATCTCGCCTATTGGGCGCTGGACTTGCGCAATCCCACGACACTCGAAGCAGTGTCATCCGGCATCAATCCTGAGACCGCGCCCAAATGGTCGATCATCACTTATCATTTCCCTAAGCAGGGTAAACGCAACCCGGTAAAGGTCGTCTGGTATGACGGCGGCAAAAAACCGGATCCCACCTTGGCCAAGCAGAAGTCGCTGCCCGGCAACGGCTCGATTCTCATTGGCAGCAAGGACTCCCTCTACATACCGATGTACTGGGGCAAGGGCACGTTCCTCTCCGGCGCAACGGTGGCGGATCACAAAGACGTGCCCGAGACAATCGAGAAACCGGCCGACTTCAATCGGCACCACTACCTCGAATGGATCGACGCCTGCAAGGGCGGCAAACCTGCCTGGTCCAACTTCGACTACGCCGGGCCGATGACCGAGGCGATGCTGCTGGGCCTGGTGGCGCTGCGCTCCGGCAAAAAAATTGAGTGGGACGCCAAAAAAATGCGCGTCAAAAATGCCCCCGAAGCCAACCGCTACATTCACAGCGAGTACCGCAACGGCTGGACGCTGTAAGTGATGACGCCACGAAGCCTGGCACTTGCGATTGGGATCGCCCTTTGGGGAGTGGCCTTGAGGGGCTTGGCCGGCCCCCCGGCCGGTGACAAGCCGAATGTGCTGTTTCTCATGGCGGACGACTTGCGGCCGGAACTGGGCTGCTACGGCGCCGGGCACGTGATCAGCCCGAACATCGACCGCTTGGCCAAGCGCGGCCGGATGTTTAAGCGCGCCTATTGCCAGCAGGCGTTGTGCAACCCGTCGCGCGCCTCGATGCTGACCGGCTTGCGGCCCGACTCGCTGGGCATCTGGAACCTGCCGACACACCTCCGGCAGCGTCGCCCGGGCATCGTCACGCTACCTCAACATTTCAGGAACAACGGCTACTTCACCGAGTGCGTCGGCAAGATTTTCCACAACTGGCGGCAGGACATTCACGGCGACCCGCAGTCATGGAGCGTGCCGCAATTCATGCACTACGCACGCCACGACGATGACAAGCCGAAGGTCGACGGGAAGCCACCGCGGAACGAAATCAAACTGCCGCGCAGCACCATCCTAGATGTGCCGGACGAGGCCTATTTCGACGGCCGGATCGCGACCCGGGCCGTCGAGTCGCTGCAACGCCTGAAACAAAACAGGAAGCCGTTTTTTCTGGCTGTCGGTTTTTGGAAACCGCACCTGCCGTTCAACGCCCCAAGGCGCTACTGGAACCTGTACGACCCGGCCAAGGTGACGTTGCCGGAATCATTGGCCAGGCCTGAAAACGGCCCCGACATCGCCCTGCACGACAGTCGCGAGTTGTTGCGCGCCTTCGGCGGACGCGAGCCGTCGACCAGGGATATTCGTGAACTGCGCCGAGGCTACTTTGCCGCCACGACCTACATGGACTCACAAGTCGGCCGCGTCCTTGACGAACTGGATCGGCTTGGTTTGCGGGACAGCACCATCGTCGTGTTTACCGCCGACCACGGCTTTCATCTGGGCGAGCACAGCCTGTGGTGCAAAACCTCCAACTACGAGTGGGACGCCGCCGTTCCCCTGATCATCGCCCCACCGCACCTGGCCAAGCGCGGCACGGCGGCGCCCTCACCGGTGGAACTGATCGACCTGTACCCGACCCTGGCCGAATTGTGCGGCTTGGCCAAGCCAACCCACCTGGAAGGTGCCAGCCTAGTGCCCGCCCTGAAGAATCCCGTATTCGAGGTCAAGCCGTTTGCCATCACGCAGCACCCGCGTCCGGCTTATTACACCGGGAAGGAACCGGAAGTGATGGGGTACTCACTGCGAACCCGACACCACCGATACACCGAGTGGCGCAACTGGCGGACCGGCGGGGTCGTGGCGCGTGAACTGTACAACCACAACCAAGATCCCGCGGAAAACAAAAACATCGCCGCCGTATCGGCGAGACGGGTCCAACTGCTATCCAACAAGCTCGCAGAGGTGCATCCCCTCAGGCGCCACCCGGCCGCCGACTGAGCGACCACTCCCCGGTCTTCGCTTGGCCAAGGGCGGAATCTTCCCTAGTTTGTGGGCGTGGGTTTGCCGCCGGATTATCACATGCACACACCCCTCTGCCGCCACGCGGAAGGGGAGCCGACCGAATATGCCGCGCAGGCGGCCCACGTTGGCCTGACCGAAATCGGCTTCACCGAGCACGCGCCAATGCCGGCGGATGACTTCGATGATTGGCGGATGCTGGAGCGGGAGTTGGATCTGTACATCGAAAAAGTCGACCAAGCGGCCGCTGAGAACCCCACCGTAACCGTCCGGAAGAGCCTTGAAATCGACTTCGTGCCGGGCTACGAGGATTGGGCAAGAGACTTGGCCAAGCGGCATAAATGGGATTATCTGATCGGTTCAGTGCATTATCTTGGAGGGAAATGGAGTTTCGATCATCCTGATAAGCGGGATTCCTGGATAGGGCGGGATGTCGAGGCCGCTTGGGGGGAATATTTTGAGACGCTGACCCAATCCGCCGCGCTTGGGGTGTTCGACATCATCGGCCACTGCGATTTGATCAAGGTTTTCGGCCACCGGCCAAGTGGCGATTGCTCCGAGATGTGGCGTCCGTTTTTGGAGGAGGTGAAGCGTCAGGATGCGGCGATCGAGATCAACACCAACGGCTTGAACAAGCCGTGCGGCGAAATGTTCCCTGCCCCGGCGCTGCTGCAGATGGCTGCCGGGCTCGGGGTGGGGCTGACATTCGGCTCGGATGCCCACAAGCCGGGACGGGTTGGGGAGCAGTTTGACGAGGCGATCGCCTTGGCCAAGCGCTGCGGCTTCACGCATTACCGCCGGTTTAACGTGGGGCAGTACGAGTCCGTTTCGTTTTGAATTGAAAAGAGGCCGTTTCTGCCCCCCAATGGCCGGCGTGAGTAGTGTCTTTGAAGGGCCGGTTTTCGTGGTGCGCGACAATATCGACACCGACCAGATTATCCCGGCGCAATACCTGAACCTCGTCCCGACGATCGCGGAGGAGTACGAGAAACTTGGCAGCTATGCGATGATCGGGCTGCCTGATTCGCTGTACCCTGCGCGGTACGTGGCGGAGGGTGAAATGGACTCGAACTACCCGATCGTGGTCGCCGGGCGGAACTTTGGCTGTGGCAGTTCGCGGGAACACGCCCCGATTGCGCTGGGCTCCGCCGGCTGCAAGCTGGTTCTGGCCGAGAGCTTTGCGCGGATTTTTTTCCGTAACTGCGTGGCCACCGGGGAGCTTTATCCGTGCGACCTAACCGAACGGCTCTGCAAGCTACTGAAGACCGGCGACGAGGTGCGGGTCGACCTCGACGCAGGAATCGTCCAGGTCAAAGCCACCGGAGCGGAGTACGCGATCAAGCCGTTGGGCGAGGTCCGCCCGGTGATCGATGCCGGCGGGCTGTTCAATTTCGCCCGCGAAAGCGGCATGATCGCCAAGTGATCCCCTTCTTGGCCAAGCGGGCCAATCGATGCTTGATAACAACAAAACGCGTGTCGTCGTCGGCTTGAGCGGCGGGGTGGATTCCTCCGCGGCGGCCTCGCTGTTGGTCGAGCAGGGATACGACGTTGTCGGCATCACCCTAAAGGTGTGGCCGCAGGATTGCCTGGCCCGGGCCGAGGACAAGTGTTGCGGGCCGCAGGCGGTGATGGATGCCCGCTCGGTCGCCGACAAGCTCGATATCCCGTATTACCTCGTCGACGAGTCTGCGGAGTTTCAGCGGGATGTGATTGACTACTTCGCGGAAGAATATAAAGCCGGTCGTACGCCGAACCCGTGCGTGATGTGCAACGAGAAACTCAAGTTCGGCAACCTGATCACCCGCGCGCGTAAGCTCGGGGCAGAGTACGTGGCCACGGGGCATTACGCCCGGCTCGAGCAGCGCAACGGCCGGACGGTGATGTTGCGGGGGAAGGACGCGCGGAAGGATCAGACCTACTTTCTGTTCTCGCTTGACCAAGAGCAGTTGGCGCACATGAAGTTTCCGCTGGGTGACCTGCAAAAAAGCGAGACGCGCGAGGTCGCCCGGTGTGTCAGCCTCAAGACGGCGGAAAAGGAGGAGAGCCAGGAGATTTGTTTCGTGCCGGACAAGGATTACAAGAAGTTCCTGACCAAGGCGGGGCTGGTGGAGGAGCACCGGGGGGAGATCGTCGATACGCGAGGGCAGGTGCTGGGGCATCACGATGGAATCGAGTTTTACACGATTGGGCAGCGGAAGGGGCTGGGGCTTTCGTCCCCGACACCGCTGTATGTGGTGGAATTGGATCCGGAGAACAACCGGGTGGTGGTCGGCGAGGAGGGGCTGCTGCTGCGGGACGAGTTTCAGATCGACCGCTGTAACTGGATCGCGTTCGAGCGCTTGGCCAAGCCGATCGAGGCGGCGGCGGCGATCCGGTACAACCATCCCGGCACCGAGGCGACGGTGGTTCCCGGCGGGAACGGGCGGGCGACGGTCAAGCTGCGGGAGCCGCAGCGGGCGGTCACGCCCGGGCAGGCGTGTGTTTTCTA
>JASMKO010000002.1 GCA_030749225.1 Verrucomicrobiota bacterium | reverse complement strand
AGCGTTGAAGTTGGCGATCTCGTCTTCGCCCATGAAGCGGCGTTTTTGCGAGCGACATTTTTTAACTCCCTCAAGGCACCACTCAGCGCTGCGCTTGGAGGCACGGATCGGTTTGCCATCGACAAGCACGAACACCGGGTTGGTGTGGGACGACGGCAGGATGCGCAACGCCACCCAACTGCTAAACTCGATCGGCACCTCGAAGGCAATGTCACGCAGTTCACCGTCGGCGACGATTTCCTGCTTCGCGATGGCGTAGCCGTTGACGAGCACTTCGACCGGCACCCTGCGCGTGCCATCAATCCGGGCGCGCTCGATGTGCCAGTAAGGTTTCTGGGCATAATTGCGATTGGCCAAATTGGGGATCGGTTTGGCGTTGAGCCGTGCGGCGACCTTGGCCGTGACGAGCACGGTGTCTGCCTTGTCCAAGCGCAGTTCGCTGCCGTCCACGCCCATCTGTACGTTGTTGACCTCGAAGTCGATCAGGTGGCTGCGCCCGTCGCCAACGTAATTGCGTCCGGCGCGGATGCCTTCGCACCAGTCGTTGTACGTCAGCCGGCCGTCGAGTTTGACATATGAGCGGCCCAGGCCAACTCGCTCGCCGTAGATGCACGGGAAGTCGGTCTCGCCACTGATGCGCGTGCGGAAGCCGCAGTTGAGTGTGTGGTACCAGATGTTGAGTTCCCAGACGTAAGGTGTGTCCACCATTGAGAGGAAATCCACGGCCGGCACCGGCTTGCCGTCAGGGCCGGGAACCATGTGGGTGACGTCGGCGATGTATTCGTTTGCGCCGATGCCGTTGAAAGGCGGCACTTCGTAGGTTGGCAGTTTGGAACCGGTCTGATTGAGCCCCCAGCCGGAATGCGCCGGGCCGACGAGTGCGCCCTGCCGCTTGGCCCAGCGGAGGGTGTTCAGGCAAAGCTTGGGCCAGTGATGCTTGGAGTCGCCCCCGGGAAACATCTGCTCGCGCAGGCGCAGCAGGCACAGATGGCCGGATTGGTGCGACCCGAAACCGGAAACCTCGACGTCGTATCGCAGCAGATAGGGAAACTGGGAGACCACGTCATCCTTGCCGGTGAAGAACTGCTTTTGATAGTCGAAACACGGTCCCCAGGTCAGGTTAGCCCCGACCTTGAGATCTTCGCCGAGACAGTGGCGCATCATGTCTGCCGCGTGGACGCCCTCGGTGGGATTGGTGTAATGGGCGCACCCGGCGGCATGGATGTGGTGATCGCCCGACCACCAGCCCATGAGTGACGGATCGATCCAGCGCTGCACCTTGAACGTCTCGGTCGTGTCGGCATCGGTGATGGAGACCGTTCGGGTTTGCGGCAGCGATTCAGGGCCACGGTAAAAGCGAACGGTGTAGGTGCCGCTTGGCAGTTTCACATGCTCACCATCGCCACGGTAAATCTGGGGGTGGAAATGAAAGTCAGGCGCAAGCCGCTTGGCCTGTGACGGATACACGCGGCCAAACTGGTCGCGAATTTCAAATCCGGCCGTTGTCGGCTTGCCGTTTTCATCGAGCACCTTGAGACGGAGCGAGTGCGCCGGCTGGCAGTTGAAGAGCAGATTGACCTCGTTGCGGAACCCGAGATCCTGTGTCCCTTGGCCGACGTCGAAGCTGAGCTTGGCATCGCGCTTGCCGGCGTCGCGGCTGTAAAGGTGCACGATGCGATACTCCAGCGACAACCCGCTGAGCGTCTTGGTAAGTGGCTGGGCATTGTGCACGGTCAATCCAAGCCATCGATCAACGATCTCGCCCTGTGTCGATCCGGCGTGGGGGAGGGCGTTCGGACTGCTGGCGCGAAGTTCGGCGGTGACCCCGGCTTGGTTGCGTACCTTGACGAGGAAATTGCGCCAGCCTTGCTCAACCAGTTCGCGCTTGGCTGGGCCGGCTTTCACCTTGACCCGCGACTCGGGATTGATGTGGACATCAACGAGGCAGTTCGCGTCGAGAATGCGCTGCACATCGGCGACAGCCTTGGTTGCGTCCGCTTGGCCAAGCGCTTGTTTGAGTTGTTTTTTGATATCAGATGAAAACGGTTCGCCCAAATAATCCTTGGCCTGAACGAGCCGCTGAATCTGCGCCTTCAACGGCTGAAGATCGACATCATGGACTTCAGGAAGTGACTGAGTGTGTGCGACTTGGGCGAAGATAAAGATCCCGAAGTAGGTGATTTTTCGTACAAAGAAGGAATTTTGCATGGTTTTTGCTCTGTTAGATGGCACCTAATATGGGGCGGTTTTGCTGTTTTACAAGTGTAAATCAGCCATTTCGTGCAAAAAAAAAATAAAAAAATTTTATTTTTTCGGGTTGACACATGCGGAATCGGCGCTGAAACTCACCGAGCCGTTTGCGGTAAAAGACTTTAACCGATAAATCATGAAGAAGAACACGCGTGTAACTGTCACCGTTGCAGTAGCTCTGATTGGAGGATCAATTGTCTCCACCAATGCTTCTGTGGATAAGGATGCCATAAGGGCGGCATTCTCAAAGGCGCCTGGTGCAGAGATGGCTTACATTGCCAACTCATTGGTGGCGAAGGCGAAGAAGGCCGATAAGGCAGAGACTGCGCTGGAGGTTTTGCGAGTTGCTGTTGCCAAGAAGCCGGCCGTTTGCGTCTCAGTCGTGAGTTTCATTTGTGGTTTGGTGCCTGATGCCGCGGCTCAAATTGCTGTTGAGGCAGTAAAGTTGACTCCACAGTACACCAAGCAGATTGCCAGGGCGGCTGCAAAGGCGGCGCCTGCGGAGATCGACAAGATCACAATC
>JASMKO010000001.1 GCA_030749225.1 Verrucomicrobiota bacterium | reverse complement strand
CAGACACATGCCACAATGCATGCATTGCTGCACGACCGAGTAGTCGAGGTCTTTCAGGTGTGAAACTGGAGCGGCACCGGGCGGCATCGGCGCGGCAGCGTACCGCGCCTGGCCAAGCGGAGTCGAGCGATGGGTTGAACGACGCGCGGTTTTGTGGCTTCATCGCGCCTCTAGCCTTTCATGTAAATTTTGAAATGAAATCGTATCGGATCAAATCAACCCTGACCGCTGTCGCCGCCCTGTCGCTGACGATAACCCTCTCAGCACAGCGCCACGGCCCGGCTGCCGCCGCCGAGCAGGCCAAGCAGCTCATTCCCCACCCTGAACTCGAGGCCACGCTGTTTGCCTCCGAGCCTATGCTCGTCAACCCGGCCAACATGGACATCGACGCCGAAGGCCGCGTCTGGGTGACCGAGGGCGTCAACTATCGCCTCTTCAAGCCGTGGGGGAAAATCGAGCCCAAGGGCGACCGCATTCGTATCCTCGAGGACACCGATGGCGACGGCAAGGCAGACATAGCCAAGACATTTTATCAGGGAAATGATGTGAACGCCGCGCTGGGCATCGCTGTGTTGGGCACCAAGGTGATCGTTTCCTGCTCACCCAAGGTGCTTCTGTTCACGGATGAGAACGGGGATGACAAAGCTGACGGCCCACCGAAGGTAATGTTCAATGGCATCGGTGGTGTCGATCACGACCATGGCGCTCATGCGTTTGTGTTCGGGCCGGACGGCAAGTTGTATTTCAACGTCGGCAATAGTGGCGGGCAGTTGAAGACACCCGACGGCAAATCGTTCGTCGTCGACAAGGCCGGCAACGAGGTGAACGGGCGCGGCCGGCCTTATCGACAAGGGCTCGTCTTCCGCTGCAACCTCGATGGCAGCGAAGTCGAGACACTTGGCTACAATTTCCGAAACAACTATGAGGTCGCTGTCGACTCGTTCGGCACCCTTTGGCAGTCGGATAACGACGACGACGGCAACCGCGGCGTACGCATCAACTTCGTGATGGAGTTCGGTAACTACGGCTACACCGACGAGTTGACCGGGCGCGGCTGGCGCACCAAGCGCACCAACCAGGAAAAGGACGTGCCATCGATGCATTGGTACCAGAACGACCCCGGCGTGATCCCGAACCTCATCCAGACTGGGCAGGGTTCACCGACCGGCATCGCGATCTACGAAGGCAAACTGCTGCCGTCCGTTTTTCAGGGACAAATGATGCACTGCGACGCTGGCCCGCGCGTGGTACGCGCCTACCCGGTCAAGCGAAGCGGCGCCGGCTACACCGGCGAGACGGTCAACATGCTGCAAAGCAAGGATCCGTGGTACCGTCCATCCGACGTCTGCACCGCCCCGGACGGCTCGGTGTTCGTTGCCGATTGGCACGATGGCCACGTCGGCGGCCACCACATGACCGACCACAAAAAGGGCCAAATGACCGGCCGCATTTACCGACTTACCCCAAAAGGTAAGTCCAAGGCCTACAAGATTGCCAAGAACCGCAATGCCAGCTCGATGCTCTCCTCGCCGAACATGGCCGAGCGCTACGTTGCCTGGCAGCAGTTGAACAAGGTTGGCGCAGAAGCCGAGGGCACACTGCTTAAACTTTGGAAGAGCGACGACCAACGCATCCGCGCCCGTGCACTCCATCTGCTCGCCCGGATCAAGGGTGCAGAGAAAAAATACATCAATACAGCCCTGGCCGACAAAAACCCGGACATACGTATCACCGGCATCCGCATCGCCCGCGAGCGTGAGTTAGACGTGATTCCGTTCGTTAAGAATATGGTTAACGACCCAGACGCCGGCGTCCGACGCGCGTGCACCATTGCCCTACGCCACAATGAGTCACCGGAAGCCCCAGCTCTCTGGGCCAAGCTGGCGCAGCAGCATGACGGCAACGATCGATGGTACCTCGAGGCGCTTGGCCTCGCGCTGGACCGGCAGCAGAACAAATACCTTGGCGCATGGCTTGAGGCTGTTGGCAGCGACTGGAACACGCCGACCGGGCGCGACATCATCTGGCGTTCGCGCTCCAAGAAGACGCCCGACCTGCTGGTGAAAATCCTCCTCGACCCGAAAACCAAGGAAGTCGACAAGCCGCGGTACATTCGCGCGCTCGATTTCCAGTCCGGCCCGGAGAAGGAGGCTGCGCTGCTCAAGCTGCTCAGTGCCGGGAGTTAATCACCCCGACAGCAACGACTCGATAAACGGCAAATCGGCCGGCGTGGTGGCCTTGGGGTTTGGCTGTTCGCACTCGATCAACCGCACCGCTTGCCCAAGCGCCTCGCAGGCGGCGGCGTCGTCGGTGACCAACAAGCCCTTTTCGCGCACCTTGGCCAAGGCAGCGAGTATGATCTCCCGCCGAAACACCTGGGGCGTCTGAACCGCCCACAGGTTTTCGCGATCGACCGTCCCGGCGATTTGCGCCTGGCCATCGCCACGTTTGAGCGTGTCAGACACCCGCTTGGCCAGCACGGCCGCACCGGTTTCGCGTGCTGCAGCCAAGGCGGCTTGAATCGCCGAATGCGGCGTACACGGCCTGGCACCATCCTGTATCGCCACCAGACTCATCTCGGCATCGGTGGCGTTGACGCCGTTCCAAACCGAATCCTGCCGCTCCTCGCCCCCGGCTACTAGCTTCCAAGGTTTCCCCACGCCGATGCGCCTTGCCAATTCCTTGAACTGTGGCCTCGCGTTATCGCGAGTGACCATGATGATTTCACCGGTCTCGGTGAGTTGATCGAACTGCCGCCATGTGTGACCGATCAAGGGC
Source organism: Verrucomicrobiota bacterium (assembly GCA_030749225.1). GTDB lineage: Bacteria > Verrucomicrobiota > Verrucomicrobiia > Limisphaerales > UBA1096 > UBA1096. The sequence goes on along the minus strand of JASMKO010000001.1, from coordinate 2,154 downwards.
AGACCAGCGATGTCGATGAAAATTTTGTCGCCCTGATCCATCCGCATGCCGCGCCCGGCGGCAACGATGACGATCGAAACTCCCTCCATGGTTCAGGCAACAATTTCATCCACGACGTTACCTTTGACGCCGGTCAGTCGCATGTCGAGGCCGTCGAAAAAGTAAGTCATTTTTTCATGATCCATCCCGAGCAAATGCAGCATGGTCGCATGCATGTCATGTATTTCCAGCTTGTTCTCCACCGCATGGTAGCCGAACTCGTCAGTGGAGCCGTAAGTAATGCCGGGCTTGGCTCCACCACCGGCCATCCAGATCGTGAACCCGTACGGGTTGTGGTCACGACCGTCGCTGCCCTGCGCGAACGGCGTGCGGCCAAACTCGCCCGACCAGACCACGAGAGTCTCATCCAGCAAGCCGCGAGCCCTGAGGTCGCGAAGCAACCCAGCGATCGGCTGGTCGGTGGCGCGAGCATTGTCCCCGTGGTTTTTGGCGAGGCTCCCGTGCGCATCCCACCGGTCGTTGCCTCCGATACGCGGGCAGGTCAACTCGATGAACCGCACCCCCTTTTCCACCAACCGACGCGCCATAAGGCACTGCAGACCAAAAGTGCGCGTGTGCTCGTACTTCGCCTCGAGTCCGTAAAGCCTGCGTGTCGCCCCGGTTTCGCCCTTTATATCAATCAACTCCGGCACCGCAGCCTGCATGCGGTACGCCATCTCGTAGTTGGCTATCGCTGACTCGAGTTCATCGACATGGCCCAGCCGTTCGAGCGCACCCTGATCGAGCTTGTGCAGCAAATCGCGCTTGGCCTGCTGCGCGCCGGGCCGGCTTTCGCGCGGGCGGATGTCAGCCAGCGGTTCCTTGCCAGTCTTGAACACGGTCGCCTGGTGGCTGGCTGGCAGAAAGCCGTTCCCAAAATTGTCCCAGCCTCCAGAAGGCACCAGACCACCGTTGAGCACCACGAAGCCGGGTAGATCCGTTGCCTGTGCACCCAGTCCGTAGCTCAACCACGCGCCCATGCTCGGCCGCCCCTGCACGCCGTTGCCTGTGTGCAGAAAAAAATTCGCGCTATTGTGCTCGGAAAAATCGGAGGTCATCGAGCGTACAACACACAACTCGTCCGCCATCGCGCCGACATGGGGAAAAATGTCGCTAACAGTAAGACCGCTCTGGCCGTACCGCTTGAACGCCCACGGCGACTTGAACGTGGTCCCAATGTTGTCGAACTGTGTCGGGTTGATCTTCGCGGCAAACGGCTTGCCGTGCTCGCGATCGAGCAACGGCTTGGGGTCGAACGAGTCAACCTGCGACACACCGCCGTCCATGTAGAGGAAAATGACATTCTTCGCACGAGGCGCGTGATGCGGCCTGCGCGGGGCGAACGGCGATCTGGCCCTGCCGTAGGCCGGGTCGGACAACAGGCTGCTCAACGCCACAGCGCCAAACCCGGCGGCGCAGCGCCCCAGCATCTCCCGCCGCGTGAATGGCAGCGGCAGATAGTTATGGCAGCCCTTGTTCATGACGTAGACTGTGAGCAGCCCGCTTGGCGAAGCCGGTGACTGCTATAAACCTGTAGATTCATCTCAATTCACGAACACAAATTCCTTCACGTTGAACAGCGTGTGGCAAAGGTCGGTCAACGGTTGCTTGAGCGAGCCGCCGGCTGCCCCGCGTTGTTGTTCAAGGAACTTCGCCGCCGCGACGGCCTCCCATGCCTCCGGCTCGCGGCCAAATGCCTGGCGGTAGGCGCGGTTAACCAACTCGTCCGTGTTGGCGCTGCTATTTTTCAAAAGCGCGTCCGCCCAGATGGCGGCCTGCTGGTGCACGAACTCGTTGTTCAGCATGATCAGCGGCTGGGCCGGGGAGTTGGACACCACGCGCCGCCCCATCGTGGTAAACGGCGTAGGCTTGTCAAACGCGCTCAGCATAGGCTCCAGGTGGTTGCGGCGCACCTCGACGTAAATGCTGCGGCGTCCGTCGCCGTCCATCGGGCCGCTGCCGCCCGGGCTGCGGTTGTTCCGCATGAACGGCGTGATGTGCACCATCGGCCCCTTGCCAAACTGCCGCTTATCGATTCGGCCGGACACGGCGAGCAACCGGTCACGGATCACTTCCCCCTGCAACCGGCGGATCGGCATCCTGTGCAGCAGGTAG